>CAZTNV010000005.1:0-50268 GCA_964615535.1 uncultured Mycobacteriaceae bacterium
GGCGGATTTCCAGATCACCATCCCCGAACTCGGCACCATCCGGGCACCCGAACCGCCGATCGTGATCCTGACCTCCAATCGCACCCGCGAGATCCACGACGCGCTGAAGCGCCGCTGCTTCTATCATTGGATCGACTATCCCGACGCCGCCCGCGAACGCCGGATCGTCCAGCTCAAGGCGCCCGGCACCCCGGCGGCGCTGACTGCGCAGATCGTCGCTTTCGTGCAGTCGCTGCGCGGTCTGGACCTGTTCAAACCGCCCGGCATCGCCGAAACCATCGACTGGGCCCGCGCCCTGACCGTGCTCGACCGGGTCGAGCTGGACCCCGAAACCATCTGCGACACGCTGGGCGCGCTGCTCAAGTACCAGGACGACATCGCCCGGCTGCGGGACGGCGAGGCCGGCCGGCTGCTGGCGGCATTGAGGCCGTGAACACCGGCTGCCGCGGGCGGCCCTCGTTAGATGCCCGCCGGATCGAATTCCAGAAGATCTGTTGGAGTCCAAAAGGCTATCATCCCTCCTGTTTTCAAGTACCGGGCGCCGATTGATGGCATTGAAGGGGATCGAAATCACTCCATTGGATTGTGTAATGGAGCAGCCTGCCGGTGCCGCCGCGCGATGATGCCCGATTCCGATTCCTCCGGCCGGCTCGCCTTCAACGTCCTGCAATTCTGCCGCGGCCTGCGCGCCGCCGGCATGCCGGTGGGGATCGGTGCCATGATGAATGCGGTGGAGGCCGTGCGCGCCATCGGGATCGAACGGCGCGACGATGTCCAAGCGGCGCTCCGCGCCGTGCTGGTCTACCGTCAGGACCAGTACGAACTCTTCGATCAGGCCTTCGATCTGTTCTGGCGGGTTCCCGACCTCGCCTCCCGCGACTCATCGCAGGCACCGAAAGCCGATGACGATTCGCCGGAGTCGATCGGCCGCCGGGTCGCCCAGGCTTTCGCCCCGCTGCTGGCCGGACCTGCCGCCGAGCGGCCGGTGGCGACGGAGCGCGGTGCGGCGCGTGCCTCGTCCGCCGAAGACCTGCTCTATCGCGTGGATTTCGAGCAGATGTCCGCCGACGAGATCGCCCGGGCCAGGCGCGCGATCGCGGCCCTGCGGCTGCCGATGCGCGACCTGCCGACCCGCCGTTTCGCCGCCGATCCGGCCGGCCGCCGGATCGATCTGCGCCGCACCTTGCGGCTCTCCCTGCGCAGCGGGGCCGCAACCATCGCGCTGGCGCGCAAGACCCGGCGAACCCGCCCGCCGCCGCTGGTCGTGCTGTGCGACATTTCCGGCTCGATGAGCCTGTATTCCCGGCTGCTGCTGCATTTCGTCCACGCCGTGGCCGCCGGGCGCGACCGCGTCCACGCCTTCGCCTTCGGCACCCGGCTGACCAACATCACCCGGCAGATCGGCCATCCCGATGTCGACCGGGCGCTCGACCGGGCCGCGGCGGCGGTGCGCGACTGGTCGGGCGGCACGCGGATCGGCCGCTGCCTGCACGACTTCAACCGGTTATGGTCGCGGCGGGTGCTGGGCCACGGCGCCGTGGTGCTGCTGATCACCGACGGGCTGGAGCGCGACGACCCCGCCCTGCTGGCCGCGGCGACGGATCGCCTGCACCGCTCCTGCCGCCGGCTGATCTGGCTGAACCCGCTGTTGCGCCATCCCGGCTACGCGCCCAAATCTCAGGGTGCCCGCGTGATGATCGGGCATGTCGACGAACTCCGGCCGGCGCACAGCCTGGCAAGCCTGGACGATCTGGTCCGGGCGCTGAGCGGTTCCGCCGGCCCGCGGCACCAGGAATTCGGGGGAGCGGAACCGGATGAACGGCGGCGACGACATTCTTGAAACCGCCGCGGCGTGGCGGGCCGAGGGCCGCCGGGTCGCGCTGGCCACGGTGGTCGCGACCTGGGGCTCCTCGCCCCGCCCGGCCGGCAGCCAGCTTGCGGTGGACGATACCGGACGCATGGCCGGCTCGGTCTCCGGCGGCTGCATCGAAGGCGCGGTGGTGCACGAGGCCCGAGCGGTGATGGAGAACGGACGGCCGCGCGTCCTCGAATTCGGCGTCAGCAACGATCAGGCCTGGGCGGCCGGCCTGTCCTGCGGCGGCACCGTCCGGGTCTTCGTCGAGCGCGTCGAATGAGGCGGGACATCCTCGACCGGCTGCTCGCTGCCCGCGCCGGCAGGCGCCCGGCGGTGCTGATCACGGACCTGACAACCGGGTCGCAGGCCCTCTTCGCCGATGGCGGCATTGCGGCCGGCGACCTGCCGGTTGCGGACGGGCTGCGCGCCGCCGCCCTGGCCGCGGGCGAAACCGGCCTCGGCCGCAGTGTCGACGCCGACGGCCGGTCCCTGTTCATTCAGCCGTTCAACCCGCCGCTGCGGCTGATCGTGATCGGCGCGGTGCACATCGCGCAGGCGCTGGCGCCGATGGCGGCGCTGGCGGGCTACGACGTGACCGTGATCGATCCCCGCCGCGCCTTTGCCAGCGATCTGCGCTTCCCCGCCATCGCGCTCCGCACCGACTGGCCGGACGAGGCGCTGGCCGCGCTGGCACCCGACCGCCGCACCGCCCTGGTCACCCTGACCCACGACCCCAAGCTGGACGATCCGGCGCTGGAGGCCGCGCTGCGTTCCGACTGTTTCTACGTCGCCGCGCTGGGCAGCCGGAAGACCCATGCCGCCCGGCTCGACCGGCTGCGCGCGCTGGGCCATGGCGAGGCTGCGCTGGCCCGGATCAACGGCCCGGCCGGTCTGCCGATCGGTGCCCTGACTCCGGCGGAGATCGCGGTGTCGATCCTCGCACAGATGACCGAGACGCTGCGCCGGAGGGCCCCCTCCCCGTGATGTTCGGCGACCTGCCGCTCGACCGGGCCGAGGGCGCGATCCTCGCCCATTCACTCCGCGCCGGCACGCTGGCGCTGAACAAGGGCCGGATGCTGACCGCCGCCGATCTGGCTGCCCTGCACGCCGCCGGGATCGCAACCGTGACCGCGGCGCGTCTGGAACCGGGCGACATCCACGAGGACGCGGCGGCGGCCCGGCTGGCTCGGGCGCTCCGCGGCGACAACCTGTCGGCCAGCGCCGCCCGTACCGGCCGGGTCAACCTGTTTGCCGAGGCCAAGGGTCTGGCGGCGATCGACCGCGACCGGCTCGACCGGATCAACCGGCTGGACGAGGCGCTGACCGTGGCGACGCTGCCGGAATTCGCACCGGTCGAACCGGGGCAGATGGTCGCCACGATCAAGATCATCCCGTTCGCCGCCCCCGACACGGTGCTGGAGGAGGCCGAAAGGATCGCCGCGGAGGCGCCGCCGATCCGGGTGGCACCGTTCCGCGCCCGCCGCGCGGTGCTGATCCAGACCCGCCTGCCCGGCCTCAAGCCCGTGATGCTCGACAAGACCGCCCAGGTCACCGCCCGGCGTCTGGCGGCGCTCGGCTGTACGCTGGTCGCGGAGTGGCGCTGCGAGCACGCGACCGGCGCGCTCGCCGCGGAGCTGGACCGTCTGGCCATCGTACCGGTCGATCTGGTGCTGATCGCCGGCGCCTCGGCGATCACCGACCGCCGCGACGTGCTGCCCGCCGCGATCGAGGCGGCCGGCGGCCGGATCGGGCATTTCGGCATGCCGGTCGATCCCGGCAATCTGCTGCTGCTGGCGCATCGGGGCACCGTGCCGATCCTCGGCCTGCCGGGCTGTGCGCGCTCGCCCAGGCTGAACGGGCTGGACTGGGTGCTGCAAAGGCTGGCCGCGGATCTGCCGATCGGACAGGCGGAGATCATGGGCATGGGAGTCGGCGGGCTGCTCACCGAGATCTCCGGCCGCCCGCTGCCCCGTGCCCGCGCCACGGCGCCGGAGGAGCGGCGCCCGCCGCGGATCGCGGCGATCGTGCTGGCGGCCGGGCAGTCGCGGCGGATGGGCGCGGCCAACAAGCTGCTGTGCCCGGTCGAGGGCCGTCCCATGGTCCGCTGGGCGGTCGAGGCGGCGCTGGGCTCGCGGGCCGATCCGGTGATCGTGGTCACCGGCCACCGGCGCGAGGCTGTGGCGGCGGCGCTGGCCGGCCTGCCGGTCCGGCTGGTGGACAATCCCGATCACGCCGAGGGGCTGAGCGGCTCGCTGCGCGCCGGTCTCGCGGCCGTGCCGGCGGAGGTCGAGGGCGCCGTGATCTGCCTGGGCGACATGCCGCGGATCACCGCCGGGTTGCTGGATCGGCTGATTGCCGCCTATGATCCCGCCGCGGGGCGGACCATCGTGGTGCCGACCCGGCACGGCAGGCGCGGCAACCCGGTGGTGTGGGACCGCCGCTTCTTTGCCGAAATGCAGGGCCTGAGCGGCGATACCGGCGCCCGTGCCCTGTTGGTGCGCCATGCCGCCGAGGTCGCCGAACTCGAAGCCGGGGATGACGCCGTGCTGCTCGACATCGACACGCCCGAGGCCCTGGCCACGCTGACCGGAACCGCCACCGCACCATGACCGATGCCGCCGCCCTGCGCACCATCCTGGACCATGCCCGCGCCGCCGCCGGTGCCGGCCGGCTGGCGGCGCCCCAGGCCGCGGCAACGGTCGACAACCCGCTGTGCGGCGACCGGGTGACCATCGAACTCAGCCTGACCGCGGGGAGGATCACGGCGTTCGCCCAGCGGACGCGCGGCTGCGTGCTGTGCGAGGCGGCGGCGTCGCTGATCGGCAAGCACGCGCCCGGCCGCTCTCCGGCGGATCTGCACGAGGTCGCAACCGCCATCGCCGCCATGCTGCGCGAGGGCGGCCCGGTCCCCGAAGGCTGGCCCGATCTGGCGGCGTTCGACTCGGTGCGCGAGACCCGGCCGCGTCACGATTGCGTCCTGCTGCCCTTCCAGGCGCTCGACAAGGCGCTGAGCGGGTTGCCGGCCGGCGAGACCGACTCCTGACGTGATGGCGCGGTCGTGCCGAAGGCGGCCGGTCACCACGCTTTCGGCCGGAAGGTCCGGTTGTTCAGGATGATCACCGTCTCGCCCGACTGGGCCAGCACGAACAGCCCCTGCCGATAGGCGAACCGCCCGGCCTCGTCATCGACGACCATGCCGGCGACCGCGCCCAACACCACCCGGTCGCGATACTCGGGAAAGTAGTCCTTGAAATTCTTCATGCGCCGGACATGGTTGACGACGTCGGGCACCTTCAGCCGGCTCTTGACCTCGATCGCAACGATGTGCCGGGCATTTGCGAGCACAATGTCGAATTCCGTGGTGCGGCCGTCATGGGCTCCCTCGACATGGCGCGCGATCCGATGCACCTCGATGCCGCGCTCGGCGAACAGCCGTCGCACCGCCGGAATGACCATGCCTTCGGCGAATTCGCCGATTCGGTCCGACAGCCGGTCCATCTTGCGCGTCAGCTCGCGCATGGCCGCCTCGGTCTCGGTCCGGCTGCGGGCCATGATCGCCTCGGTCTCGGCCCGGCTGCGCGCCATCGCCGCCTCGGTCTCGGCATGACGCCGGTCGCCCAGCTCGACCAGCCGGTCGAACTTCTCGTCCGACGCCTTGAACAGCCGCCAAACCTCTTCCAGGGTCACGGTTTCTGCCATCGCCCGCCGCCGCCAGATTGCCCGGCTACCACCATATAGTGTTTTGCCGATCGCCGCGCCATGAAAAGCTCTCCCTACGGCGCGCGCAGTCCCGCCAGGAATTCCAGCACGAACCGCATTGCACCGCGGGCGTGCAGGTCGTTGTGCCGCCCGCCGGGAATCGCGGCCAGTCGCCTGGGCTCCGGTGCCGCGTCGAACAGGCGGCGGCCGAGGGCGAAGGGCGTCACCTCGTCGCGCTCGCCATGGATCACCAGCAGCGGCGACCGAATTCGTCCGATCGCCGAAAGATTGTCATAGCGGTCGCGCACCAGCCAGCGTGCCGGCAGGAACGGATAGTGACGCTGGGCAACCTCGGCGATCGAGGTGAACGGCGCCTCCAGGACCAGCCCCGCGACCGGCACGGCAACCGCCAGCGGCACCGCGACGCCGCCGCCCAGCGACTCGCCGTACAGCACCACCCGTTCCGCCGGCACCCCCTGCCCGGCCAGCCAGTCCAGCGCTCCCCGTCCATCCGCGATCAGCCCCGCTTCGGACGGATGGCCGGGATTGCCGCCATAGCCGCGATACCCGGCCAGCAGCAGGCCATAACCGGCATCGAGCAGCGGCCGGACCTTGTCCGCGCGCAGCCCGAGATGCCCGCCATTGCCGTGGAAATACAGGATGGTCGGGCGATCCCCCTCGGCCGCCCGGTACCACCCCGCCAGGTCCAGCCCGTCGGCCGCCGGATAGCGCACCACCGCCATGTCCGCCGCACCGAATGCCGCCGGATCGGGAGTCTCGGTCCACGGGAAATAGAGCAGGCTGCGCTGAAACGCGAAGGCCAGCCCGACGATCGCGCCATAGCCCACGGCCCCGGCGACCACCCATTCCATCACCCGCCTCGCCGCCCTCGCCCGCGTTGCCGCCATGCCGGCCGCCCGGCCGTCGCCGATCGCCGCGCCGCCCTCAGGCGTCGGCTTCCATGCCGGCCTCGGTGTCGAGCGGGTAGATCGGCCGCCGCAGCTTGCGATAGGGCAGCAGGGAATAGTCCGAGGTGGTCACGCCGGGCCCGGCGCAGGGCACCACATGGCGCGCGATCGGCCAGAACCCGGCGCGCCAGTGCACCCGCGATTTCAGCATGATGTAGCGCTTGGCGGCGGGATCGATGCCCAGGCTGGCCAGGCAGCCGATGTCCCAGGGCTCATGGTGGCGGTCGATCACCACGATCTCCGCCCGGCCGGTGTCGAACACCGCGGCCCGGCCCATGTTGACTCTCACGCCGGTATACATCGGGCCGCGGATGGTATACGCGCCGTCGGACAGCAGGCGGACCCGGCCGGTCACGGTCAGCGGCTCGCCCTTCAGCCCGATCGCCGGCATGTCCAGCCTGCCGCCCAGCGGCAGCGTCAGCTCGGCGCCGATGCCGGCCTGCATCATGCGCCCGACCGCCTCCGGATCGTGGATGGCGAAGACGGCGACGTCGTCCAGCTCCTGCCCGATGATTTCGGCCAGCACCGCCGTCACGTCCTGCGTGCCGCCGGAACCGCAATTGTCGCAATGGTCGAGCAGCACCACCGGCCCGTCGTCCAGCCGCGCCGCCCGCGCCACGGCCTGTGCCGCCGGCTCGCCGCGGAACACGAAGCCGCTCCGGTGCAGCCAAGCCATGGCGAGCAGCTCGCCGCACGCCGCCTGGGCGCGGGCCACGTCGTTGTCGGTCACCACCACGGCACTGAGCCCGGCATCGGCAATGTCCGAATGCGGAAAGCCGGGGAACACCGTGGCCGCCAGCGCGCCATCGGCTTCCGCCCGGCGCGCCGTCTCGATCAGCTCGCGCATCGGCGAGTCCTCGGTGCCCTGGCGCATGATGTGGGGCAGCATCGGCCGCGTGCCCCAGGCCATCACCGGGCGCCGCTCGCCCCGTGCCGCCGCGAAGCCGATCCGCCCGGCCTTCTGCCCGGTCTCGTACATGTCGGTGTGCGGATAGGTCTGAAATCCGACCAGCGCGGTGGCGTGGTTGACCATCCGCCGGGTCAGGTTGGTGTGCAGGTCGAGCGCCGCGACGATCGGCACGTCGGGATCGACCTGCCTGAGCCGCTCCAGCAGTTCGCCCTCGCCGTCGTCATGACCTTCGGTCACCATCGCGCCGTGCAGGTCGAGCAGCACCAGGTCGCAGCCCCGCCGCACCGCGCCGACGATGGCATCGACGATCTGCCGATAGGTCTCGTCGGAAGCCGGGCCGCTCGGCCAGGCCTCGGCGGCCACCGGCGTGACGATCTCGGCGCCTTCCTCGCGCGCCAGATCGATGAAGGCGCCCATCGGCGTCGCGGTGCCCTGATAGGCGTGCAGCGCTTCGGTATCCCGGAAGGGCCCGTCCTTGCCGAACCGGGACAGCGGCGTCGGCACCGGGGAAAAGGTGTTGGTCTCGTGCTTCATCATGGCGATGACGACGCGCATGGCGGCCCCCCTTGTCGACACTGTCTGCGGTCCCGGCTGTCGCAGCGCAGCATAACCCCAATCGCCGGCACACGATAGCTTGGTTTCCGACGGCTCCCGCATCGCGGTTCGCCGCACCGACCCGGCATCGACGTCGATCGCCGGGAACGGAACACCGGAGCGGGCCGGCGGTTGACCCTTTTGTTTCAGAAATGCGGCCGAGAGGAGCCACCGCATGGCGCCGCCGAACCCGACCGGGACCGGCCCGTCCGAAGACGCAGCCACGCCGCCCCTGGTGATCGACGGCATTGCGATCGCCGATCCCGATCGCATCCTCGACACCACCCAGGGCCTGTCCCGGCGGGCGCTGGCGGAACATTTCCGGCTGGTCGCGGCGTTCCTGCTGCCGCAGATCGCCGACCGGCCGCTCGGCCTGCTGCGCTGCCCGGCCGGGCGGCACCGCCACTGCTTCTTCCAGCGCCATGCCGGCGGCGCCGCGCCGGCGGCAATCGGCCGGGCGCCGATCCGCGACCGGCGGGGCATTTCGGACTACATTTTCATCCACGATCGCACGGGACTCATGGCGCTGGTCCAGCTCGGCGCGCTGGAACTCCATCCCTGGGGTGCGCGGATCGACGATCCCGATCGGCCCGACCGCCTGATCCTGGATTTCGATCCGGGCGACGGCGTGCCCTTCCCGGCGCTCAAGCCGGCGGCGATCGAAGCCCGCGACCGCCTGGCCGAACTCGGACTGACCGGTTTCCTCAAGACCACCGGCGGCAAGGGTCTGCACGTCGTGGTGCCGCTCGACCGCCGGCACGATTGGGCCGAGGTCAAGGGCTTCGCGCGCGGGCTGGCCGCCGCGATGACGCACGAATCGCCGGATCGCTATGTGGTCACCGCGGCCAAATCGGCACGGCCGGGCCGGATCTTCATCGACGCCCTGCGCAACGACCGCAGCGCCAGCGCCATCGCGCCCTATTCGCCGCGCGCCCGCGCCGGTGCGCCGGTCGCCCTGCCGATCGGCTGGACCGAACTGGCCGCCCTGTCGGGGGCGGACCGCTTCACCGTCGCCGGCCTGCCGCAGCACCTGGCGAGCCGTCCCGGCGATCCCTGGGCCGCCATGCTCGACCTTCACCAGACGATCACCCCCCGCGCCTTCCGGGCCGTCGGCATCCTGACCTGACGACCTTGCGGCCATCGCCCGGTAGTGTCTCAGGTTGAAATTCCGCCCCATTGACGGCCCGTGCCCATCCGATGTTGAGCTCCTAATTTGCTTACCCCAAAGTATACGGAGGATGCCATGCCCAAGGGGCCGAAGGGCGAGAAGCGACCGGCCGATGTGGTCGCCAATGCTGTCCATGTCATGAAGATCGCCACGGAGGAGATCGACGAATTGACACCCCGGACGATGGCAAAGACCCTAACGCCAAGGCGCTCGGGGCGAAGGGCGGCCGGGCGCGCGCTCACACGATGACGCCCGAGCAGCGGGCGGAGATCGCGCGGAAGGCGGCGGCGCGGCGGTGGGGCAAATAGCAAGCATCTTTGATGAACTGTTATTTCATGCTTGCTGCGCGGCCGGCATCATGTTAGCCATGCTTGCAAGCAAGCATGGAGGCTACCGTGATGACGGATGATCAAGAACCGAAATCTGCAACGGAAGTCGCGGCGTTGGGGGGTGTGGCCCGAGCCAGGAAGCTGAGCGCTGAAGAGCGAAAAGCCATCGCATCTGCTGCTGCTGAAGCACGATGGGCCAAGGCCAGTTCCATCCCCAAGGCAGAGCACAGCGGCACGCTGACGATAGGTGACACGAGCTTCCCCTGCTCTGTGCTCACGGATGGCACTCGGATTTTGACACAATCCGACTTCATGACCGGCATGGGAATGTACTACAGCGGGTGGGTTTCAAATAATCGGTCTGACGAAGATATCGCTGCAGATGTGCCACATTTTTTGTCGTTCAAGACCCTAAAGCCATTTATAGACAAGCACTTAGGTGATCTGCAGTCCATTGTCGTTTCCTACCGAACAGAGCGCGGCGCACTTGCGCATGGCGTTAGAGCTGAAATAATTCCAAAAATATGTGACGTTTGGATTGATGCCGAGGACAACGTAAAACTTGGCGCTCGCCAGAAAATTATTGCCCAGAAAGCGCGAACGCTGATGCGGGCGCTTGCTCATGTCGGCATAACTAGCCTTGTTGATGAGGCGACTGGATACCAAAGGGTCCGCGCCAGGGACGAACTACAGAAGATTCTCGCCGCTTACATCGCTCCAGAACTGATGCCGTGGGCTAAGCGGTTCCCAGACTCCTACTATGAACATCTGCACCGCGTTCGAGGATGGAAGTATGAGCCTGGGAGCAATGCGAGAAATGCTTACATAGGCAAACTTACAAACATGCTGATTTATGAACAATTGCCGGAAGGGGTATTGGAAGAGCTTCGGTCAAAAAACCCCCGTGATCCAGTTACGAAGCGGCGCAAGCACACACATCACGAGTTTCTCACGTCTGACATAGGGCACCCTCATCTGGAAAAGCAGATACTCGTGGTGACGACGATCCTTAGCATTTCAGATACATGGGAGGAATTTTGTAAGCACTTTGCCCGGAAGTTCCCTCCTGGACCAAGGGACCTGTTTGCTCTACCAGCGCCGTCATAACGCACTTTATGCTTGAGGCTAAGAATAACAGTTCATATTGTTGGGGTATCGGATCGGTGCCCCAGACAGTAAGCTATTGCCACGAACAAGCTACCCCTCGCCAAGCGCACCATGATCCTCTCCCTTCTCTGCGAGGGGGTTTCCATGCGAGCCACGTCCCGCCTAGCCGACGCGTCGATCAACACCGTTGCCAAACTGTTGGAGCATGCCGGAAAGGCGTGCTCGACCTTCCACGATGAGAATGTCCGCGGCGTAAAGGCGCGGCGCGTTCAGGTTGATGAGGTTTAGAGCTTCACCTACATCAAGCAGAAGAACGTTGCAACTGCGAAGGCCGCGCCTGAATGGGCGGGCGATACCTGGACCTGGACGGCGATCGAAGCCGACACGAAGCTGATCGTATCGTGGCTGGTCAGCGGCCGGGATGGCGACTATGCAGCGGCGTTCATCGACGATCTGGCGGATCGGCTGGCGAACCGGGTCCAGTTGACCTCGGACGGGCACAAGGCTTACCTGGACGCCGTGGAAGGTGCCTTCGGCGCCGATGTGGACAACGCTTAACTCATCAAGCTCTATGGCGCCGCGCCCGAGAGCGCCAAGGGTCGTTACAGCCCGGCGGAATGCTGCGGCGCCCGCAAAGAGCTGATCGAAGGCGCTCCCGAGCCGAAGCATATCAGCACGTCCTATGCCGAGCGGCAAAACCTCACCATCCGCCCGCAGATGCGGCGGTTCACCCGGCTGTTGAACGGGTTCTCCAAGAAGTTTGAGAGCCACACACACATGGTGGCGCTTTACACCATCTATTACAACTTCACCCGTATCCATACGTCGTTGCGGGTGACGCCCGCCATGGCGGGCGGAGTCGCCGATCGGCTCTGGTCCATGGAGGATATTGTTGCGGTCATCGACGCGCGGTCCACTCCTGCAAAAAAGCGTGGACCTTACAATAAGCCCAACACATAAATGCGAAACCCCCGGAGGGCCGTGAGGCTGTCCGGGGGATCTATCTGGTCCGATTCCGCTTGCCCGTGCTAACAGGCAGTGGCGGGGATCGGCGCGCAAAGGAACCTTACTCGTCCATGCCGATCCGTCAAGATCGACCTGTTGCAGATTTTTCGCCAGAGCTGATGTGTGCCTTAAACCGCACAGTCTCGGCTCCTAGGTGGAAAACGTATCAAACCGCCACCGGGTTCCGGGACGATGTGGCTCATTTGCTTTATCTCTGGAATGCCGCAGTCGGCCAAAGTTTCCATTTCCCGCTCCAGGCCGTCGAAGTGGCGCTCCGCAATGTCGTTAACCAAGCCCTTTGCCAAGTGGCTGGAGACAATTGGTGGAGTGAGCGCGCCGGCCGCCAAATTGTCGGCGATGACCGATGCGGAGACATCGACAAAGCTGCCACCAGATTACGTCGCAAATACGGCGCAAGTCCTGACACTGGACAAATTGTCGCTTCCCTGATGTTGGGGTTCTGGGCTGCGATGCTCAAGCGCGAATATAATCGCCCAATATGGGACAGCCAAGCCGCGACGGCATTTCCGCACCTTGGGCCGCGTGAAAGCATCCGTGACGTTCGTCGGGTGGCAAACGCCACTCAGGACCTTCGCAATCGAATCTTTCACCATGAACCACTTATCGGCCGCAGTTTGTCAGATGACTATGGCAACATACTCCGTTTGGTAGGCTGGATATGCCCCGTCACGAAAGAGTGGGTTCGCCACCACGCGTCCGTTCCAACGGTCATCAGGCAAAAGCCCCGCTAGCCATCAAATTTCAAACTGAGACACTACCCACCGCCCGGAGCGGTAGACGCCGCCCGTCAAATGCACCATCATCGGTCACGCCGGCATCGCTTCGAGACGATCGCCATGGACCGAGGCCGCCGGGCATGCTGCCGACCGAATTCGAGATTCATGTCTGCCGGGACGGCCGGTGGAGCGTCGCCGCGATCCGCCCGGCCGAGCGCGGCGCGGTCGAATACGCCCGCGCCCTGCTGGCCGCCGGCACGATTGCCGGCCCCGGCGCCGGGCCGGAGAGCGGCCGGATCGACCGGGTCAAGGTGGTGCGGATCAGGCGGGGCTGGACCGGCCGCGAATACACCGCGGAGGTGTTTGCCGACCGCATCGTCCGGCCGGAAACCCCGTTCACCGCACCCGGCCCCGCCGACTCGGCGCCGCTTTGCGAAACCGTCGCGGATCTCTACACGCTTCAGGCAAGGATCGCGGCGGGGCGGCTGGTCCGCCGCTATCTCGACCATCACGGTCTGACCCCGATCGAGCTGCTGCACAGCCATCGCGAACTCAAGCGGCTGATCGATACCGGGATGCTGGTGCCCAATGCGATCGGGGCGCTGGCCGCGGCCCAGGCCCAGGCGACCGGCCGGGACGTCCGCCACCGGATCGCCGCCCTGCACGGGCTGATCGCCGAGGCATGCCAGCGGTTGCGGACCGCCGAGGCCGGGTCGCTGCCGGCGCTGACCGGCGGCGATCTGCGCGGCCTGATCGCCGGGCTGGGCACCGCCGACGATGCCGGCCGGTTCCGGGTCAAGCTGGTGCTGACCCGCGAACTGGTGACCATCCGCAGCCTGCCGGCCAAGCTCGACCGGCTGATCGCACTGTTCGCCCTCAATGACGATCCCGACTCGGCCGGCATGCTCGACGGCTTCGCCGCGGACATCCTGGCCTCGGGCGAGATGATCAGGGATCTGATCGGTCCGCGGCGGTCCCTGGCCGCCGCGCTGACGACCCTGATCCGGCTGCAGCGGGGGATTTTCGAGCCGGAGGGACGCGGCGATTTCACGGCCGTGGCCGCACTCGCGCGGCTGTTCGCGGCCGGCCGGCTGGCGCAATGCTCGGTGGTCGTGATCGACCGGGTGCGCCGGGAGCTGCTCGGATCGGCCCCGCTGGTTCAGGGGTGCGCGGCGGATCAGGCGGCGCCGTTTGCCGAGCTGGTCGCCGAACTGGTGACCCCCTGGGGTCCGCTCGGCGGTCCGCCCATGGCCGTGGCCCTGGTCGGCCGGCAGACCCGGCTAACCAACCAGGGCGGCGCGACCGGCACCGGACACGCGATCGCCACGATCGGGGCCCAGTTCCAGACGGTCTGGGAAGAACTCCGGTTCGCTCTCAGCCTGGCCGAAAGCACGCTGGCGGCGGATTTCGCGGCGGACATCGCCGCGGCCCTCGACCGCACGCTCGACCATCTGCGCACCGTGGATGGCGCCCTGCGGCAGTTCCCGACCGCCGAGGCGCGCCTGGGCCAACTGGTCGCCGCCCGCCGGACCCTGAATGCCAGCCGCCTGACGGAAGAGCAGCGCACCGCGCTCGCCCGCCGGCTGGATTACGCGATCGACCGCTACCGCGAGAGACTCGCGGGCGGGCCGGCCGGCCGCACCGCCTTCGCAACGCCCCTGAACCAGCCGGGAGAGCAGCCCGGATGAGCCGGCGCCGCGCCGCCTAGCGCCGCCGCTCGCGCTCCCGCTGCTCGGCCTCGCGCTGGATGTCCTGGGCGCGCAGCCAGCCGGCCGAGCCCTGGCGCAGCGTCCTCAGCGCCCGCTCGGATTGCTGCCGGGCGGCCGCCTGATTGCCCTGGGCCAGCGCCTCCTCGGCCAGCGCGACCGAGGCCATGCCGATGTCGCCCGCCCGGCCATGGGCGGTGGCCAGCAGGCGCCAGGCCATCGGCGTGGCGCCGCGATCGATCGTGACCGCGCGGGTCAGATCGGCGATCGCGCTCCGGTTATCCGCAGGGTTGTCGGTCGCCAGCTTGGCCTGGGCCAGCGCCACCAAGATCAGGGCGTCGTCGGGCCGCAACTGCGCCGCCCGCTGATAGGCCTGCCGCGCCTCCGGAATGCGGCCATGCTCCAGGCTGATCTGGCCGATCAGCTCGTAGAGATACGGATTGTTCGGCTCCTGCCGGAGAAGCTGGTTGAGCTGACTCAGCGCGTTGCCGATGTCGTTGCGGCGGTACAGCGCGATGGCGCGTCCGTAGCGTGCCGCCACGGAGGTATCCTCGGCCGAATAGCGGCGCAGCGCGATATGGGGCGTCAGAAACCCGATCAGCTTGGCCTGCATCCGCTCGAACGCCTCTTCGGTGCCCGGCGGCATCGGCCGGCCGGACAGCGGCGAGCGTGCGACATGCGCGCGCACCGCCTCGACCCGGTCGCGGCTCAGCGGATGGGTTCGGGCATACGCGACCTGGCGCGAGGACGGCACCAGCTCCTCGTCGGCCAGCATTTCGAGGAAGCTCAGCATGCCTTCCGACGACAGCCCGGCCCGGTCCATATAGGTCATCGCCGCCTGGTCGGCCGCGTTCTCCATGCTGCGGGTGTAGCCGAGGAAGGAGCGCTCGGCCATCGTGGCGCCACCAGTGACCACCGCGGCGCCGGCCCCGGCATTGCCCGAGGCCACCGCCGCAGCAATGCCGAGCAGCGAGGTCAGCAGCGCGGTCTGCTGCGCCGTCTCCAGCGCGTCCTGGCCGCGGGCGATATGGCCGCCGGCGATATGGCCGGTCTCATGGGCGATCACGCCGATCAGCTCGGACGGATTGCGCGCCTGGGTCAGCAGGCCGGTATGCAGGAACAGGTTCTGTCCGCCGGCCACAAAGGCGTTCAGCGACGGATCATTGACCAGATAGATCGAAACGGCGTTCGGGCTGACCCCGGCGACCTGGAAGATTGGCTCGGCCAGCCGGCGGATGATATCCTCGATTTCGGAATCGCGGATCAGGCTCAGCGCCGGCCGCTCCCTCCCCTGCGCTCCGGCCGGAGCCGGAAACCCCGCCGCGACCAACCCCAGCAGCACGAAAGTGACGACGATCTTGCGCAATGCCCGCATCCTCCCGCCTTCGCCACCAGCATATCACGCGGCAAGACTTTGGCGAATTGGCGGCATCGTCGTCATGGTCCTGCTGGTCGCCGCGTCCTGCCGGTTCAGCCAGCGGCCCAATCCCAATGTGCTGACCCGCTACGTCGCGGTGGCCGACGAGCCGCAGGCTGCGGAAATCGGCCGGGAGATCCTGGCCGAGCGGGGCAGCGCCGTCGATGCCGCGGTGATCATGGCGCTGACCATGGCGGTCACGCTGCCCTCGCGCGTCGGGCTGGGCGGCGGCGGGGTGTGCCTGATCCACGATCCGCGGCAGGGCGAGGTCCGGGCGATCGACTTCCTGCCGCGCGGGACCGGTGCGGGCGGCGCCGCGGAGCCGAATTTCCTGCGCGGGCTGGCCGCCCTGCACGCCGAATACGGCACCCGGCGCTGGGAGCAGGTGGTGACCCGGGCAGAGGCGCTGGCCCGGTTCGGCGCGCCGGCGTCGCGGGCTCTGGTCCGCGATGTCGCGGCCGCCGCCGGCCGGCCGGTTCCCGCCGCCTTCCTCGGCCTCGGCGAGGGCGCACCGGTGATCCAGCCGGATCTGGCCAATGCGCTCGGCCAGATCCGCACCGGCGGCATCGGGGCCTTCTACACCGGCCCGCTCGGCCGCGCCTATGCCGAGGCCGCCACCGCAGCCGGGCCGGGCCTGTCGACCGAACAAATCCGCGCCGCGCAAACGCGCTGGCTGGAGCCGCTGGCGGTCGAGGCCGGCGACGACACCCTGTTCTTCGCGCCGCTGCCCGAAACCCACGGACCGATCCTGGCCGAGGCGGCGACCCGGCTGATCGGCAGCGGCGACTTCGCCGCGCTCGATCCCGCCGCCCGCGCCGCCCGGCTGGGCCAGATGCTGGCCGGGGGAGCGGGCGGGCAGTTCGGCGCGACGCTGGCGACCATGTCGCAGGACGAAATGGCCGTGGTGTGCGGCTTCACCCTCAACGGGCTGTGGGGCAGCGGCCGAACCGCCGGCGGCACCGGCATCATCGTCGCACCCGGCCCGCCGCCCGCGGCACCCGCCCTGGGCGGTCTGGCGCTGCTGACCAATGTGCCGCGCAAGGTCTTCATCCTGGCCGCGGCCAGCGCCGACCGGCCAGCCGCGCTGGCGGTGCCGCTGGCCGAGATCCTGCTGGCCGGCCGGCCGGCCGATCAGGCCATGGCGGCGCCGCGCACCGCCGGGGACCTCGCGGCGCCGGGCTCGGCCGAGGCGGCGGGCCGCGGCGCGGTGATCTTCTGCGACTGGGACCGCGCTGCCGGCAAGCGCTGCACCGGCGCCGCCGACCCGCGCGGCTTCGGTCTCGCCCTCGATTTCGAGCGGTGAGGCCATGGCCCTGAAATGTGCCAGGCGCGGCCTGGTACCGCCGTTCATCGTGATGGACGTGATGACCGCCGCGGCCGAGCGCGAGCGGGCCGGCGGCGACGTGCTCCATCTCGAAGTCGGTCAGCCGGGCACCCCGGCGCCGTCCGGGGTGATCCAGGCGGCCAAGGCGGCGCTCGACGGCGACCGGATCGGCTACACCGTGGCCCAGGGCCAGTTGCGGCTGCGCGAGCGGATCGCCGGGCACTATCTTCGGAGCTACGGCGTCGAGGTGCCGGTCGAGCGGATCTTCATCACCACTGGGTCCTCCGCCGGATTCCTGCTGGCCTTCCTCGGCGCGTTCGAGGCCGGCGACCGGGTGGCCATGGCCGCCCCCGGCTACCCGGCCTATCGCAACATCCTGTCGGCGCTGGGCGTGCAGCCGGTGGAAATCCCGACCGGCCCGGACACCCGGTTCCAGCCCAGCCCCGCGCTGCTCGACGCGGTGGCGAGTCCGGTCGACGGGCTGATCATCGCCAGCCCGTCCAACCCGACCGGCACCATGGTCACGCCGGCCGAGCTGGCCGCCCTCGCCCGCCATTGCGAGGCGCGTGGCATCCGCCTGATCTCCGATGAAATCTACCACGGCATCGTGTTCGACGCCGAACGCGGGCGGCAGGCGGCGACCGCGCTGGCGTTCAGCGACCACGCCATCGTCATCAACAGCTTTTCCAAATACTATTCGATGACCGGCTGGCGGCTGGGCTGGATGGTGCTGCCCGAGGCGCTGGTCCGCCCCATCGAATGCCTGGCGCAGAACCTGTTCATCTCGCCGCCGACCCTGTCGCAGCTTGCGGCGCCCGCCGCGTTCGACTGCCGGGACGAGCTGGACGCCAATGTCGCGCGCTATGCCGAGAACCGGCGCCTGCTGCTGGAGTCGCTGCCGCGCGCCGGCTTCGACCGGCTGGCCCCGGCCGACGGCGCGTTCTATCTCTACGCCGACATCGCGCATCTGACCAATGACAGCCGCGAGTTCTGCCGCCGCATGCTGGCCGAAACCGGCGTCGCCGCGACTCCCGGCGTCGATTTCGACCCCGCCCGCGGCCATGCCACCATGCGCTTCAGCTTTGCCGGGGCCACCGCCGACATGATCGAGGCTGCGGACCGGCTGCGGCGATGGCTGGGGTGAGTCTTTTTGAATGGGGGTGCTCGAACCGGCGGCTCCCACAGACTTGACGCTGGCGCTGACATCCTCTTTAAACCCTATTGCTCGACCATTATTTATGGAAAGGCTGATGTTGACAATGGGAGCGACAGGATGAGTGGCGAATCGAATGTGACCTTGTCGGCAAGCATGGTCACGGCGTTGGAGCAGATTGCAAAACGGCAAGGCATTTCCTGGACGGAGGCATTGGCCCGCGCTGTCGGAACGCAGGATTTCCTGACCGAACAGGCGCAAAAGGGTGCGAAAATTTTGATTGATACACCCGATCGCGGGTATCGACAGGTCGATATTGGCGTAAAGAAATGAATGGCGGGGTGACGGATACCGTGAAAGTCGGCGCGCCAGTACCACCTTATACGGGCGATTCAACGGAACCCGTCAACCCGCCACCATCGGCTGCCGTCATCGATTACAGCGAAGGTGACAGGCCTTCTGACAAGAAATTCAATATCGAACAGGAGCAGGAAAACAAGCGAGGCTGGATCGCCTGGGCGTTGATTGGTCTACTGGGCTCCGTCATTTTATTAAGTTTTTTTACGATCTGGTTCGGTTTTTCCGCTGCAGATGTCAAGGATGTTATCGCCCTGATCTTGGGACCCGTTGCCGGTCTGGTCGGGTCTGTCATTGGCTTCTATTATGGCGGCGGCTCCGGACAGCGCAGGACGAAGGGTTCGGACGGCTGACCGGTCTGACCGCGCCGCTGTCTGCCAACCGTCCCAGGCTGGCGTGAAGCGCTTGTTCTCATGATTGTTCTGAAACGAACAGAACAGAATCATCCGATTGCTCGGCAGCAGCGTCCGTACATCAGAAGCCAACCGCCACTCTCCCCGCCCCAATGTCCCGCTCCCGGCGCATCGGCCGCCTCCTCCGCCGCGGTCTCAAGCTCGCCCTGCTGACCGCGCTGGTGCTGTTCTTCGTCGCGCCGCTGGTGCTGACCGCGGTCTACCGGTTCCTGCCGCCGCCGGTCACGCCGCTGATGCTGATCCGGCTGGCCGAGGGCGAGGGGCTGGACCGGCGCTGGGTGGCGCTGGACTCGCTGCCGCGGCATGTCCCGGCCGCGGTGATCGCGGCGGAGGACAACCGGTTCTGCCGGCATGGCGGGATCGACTGGCAAGCGGTCGATCAGGCGGTGGCGGATTACGAGGAAAGCGGCCGGCTGCGGGGCGCCTCGACCCTTTCCATGCAGACTGCGCGCAACCTGTTCCTGTGGCCGGGCGGCGGCTTCGTCCGCAAGGGCATCGAGGCGGTCCACACCCTGATGATCGAGGCGCTGTGGCCGAAGCGGCGGATTCTGG
Organism: uncultured Mycobacteriaceae bacterium; assembly: GCA_964615535.1. Taxonomy (GTDB): domain Bacteria; phylum Pseudomonadota; class Alphaproteobacteria; order DSM-16000; family Inquilinaceae; genus CAZTNV01. The sequence continues at coordinate 19,295 of CAZTNV010000005.1, forward strand.
AGGTCTATCTCAACATCGCCGAATGGGGGCCGGGCATCTACGGCATCGAGGCCGCCGCACGCCACCATTTCGGCCGGCCGGCCCGTGCGCTGACGCGGCGGCAGGCGGCCCTGCTGGCGGTCGCGCTGCCGGCACCGCGACAGCGCTCGGCCGGCCGCCCGAGCGCCCGCACCAGCCGCCGCGCCGCCCTGATCGCCGGCCGCGCAGGCCAGATTCGGCCCCTGCTCGACTGCTTCTGACCGGCCCACCCCCGGCCCACCCACCTCCGGCCCGCCCGACCCGCGAGCCTCAGCCCGGCCAGTCGCCGATCCGGTCCAGCGCCGGCGACGGGTCGACGAACGTCCAGCGGAACGGCAGCGCCCCGGCGACCCGCACCAGCCGGTCGATCCGCACCCGCACCAGCCGCTCGACCCCGGCCATCGCCGCCGCCTCGGGCGCATCCCACAGGATTTCTGCCCGCCCCGTCAGATGCAGCGTGTCGCCCCGCTCGAAATCGGGAAACAGCATCCCGCAGCGCGGCTCGGCCAGCAGATTGCCAATGGTGTTGTAGAAAAAGTTGCCGGCATAGTCGGGGAAGACCAGCGTCCGCCCGTCTTCCACGCGCACGAAGCCGGGACGGCCGCCGCGGTGCGACAGGTCCACGCCGCGGCCCGGCGCGCCCGGTTCGGCCGCGAAATGGCTGGCGATGAACAGGGTGTCGGCGCCCGCGATCAGGGCGGCATCGGCCGGATCAAGCGCCTCGGCACTGCGCACCGGCCGCGGCTCGGCGATCCGGTCGATCGCCGGGGTAAGCTCTGCGGTCCGCGCCTGGATGTATTTCGGGCAGTTGCCGAAGCTCTGCTCGACCGTCACAGCGAAGCCCTCGGCCGAGCTGGCGACGATCCAACCATTGGCCCGGTTGCGCCGCCGGTTGTGCAGCATGATCCCGAGCAGCCCCACCGGCGCACCCTCGTTCAGCAGACCGGCCAGCGGGTCGCCGAACCCCGGCCGCGCCGCAACCGTCAGCGTTTGCGGATCGGGTGCGGTGATGAAGCCCGGCCGGCCGGCCAGCACACCGGCCCAGGGCCGCCCCTCGCCATCCACCGCGCCCGCGAACAGCAGCGGCAGTTCGGCGAAGAAGGCGCGGTGCTGGTCGGGCATGCGGTCACGGATCACCCGCCGGCCGACCTCCTCCATCCGGTCGCGCACGCCCAGCCGGGCCTGGACCGCGCGCTCCCCGGCATGCCAGGGAGAGCGGCCGGTGGTCCCCATATCGGTGGTCCCCATATCGGTGGTCATGGTGCATCCTCCAGCCGGGAGCCAGCCCGGCTCCCAGGGATCACGCCAGCGCCGGAATCGCGCTGCGCGGCATCGCGGCGAATCCCGGCAGCGCCTCGATCCGGGCCAGCCAGCCGCGGAGTTGCGGATAGGGATCGAGGCTGACGCCGCCCTCCGGGGCATGGGCGATGTAGGTGTAGCAGGCCAGATCGGCGATCGTCGGCCGGTCCGTCGCCAGCCAGTCGCGCCCGGCCAGATGCGCCTCGAACATCGGCAGCAAAAGGTGACTCCGCTCGATCGCCCGCGGATCGGGCTTGCCGCCGAAAACCTGCGACACCCGCGCCGTCGCCGGACCCAGCGCGATCTCCTTGCCCGAGACCGAAAGCCATTCCTGCACCCGCGCCCGCCCCAGCGGATCGCGCGGCAGCCAGGTGCCGTCATCGTACTTCTCGGCCAGATAGACCAGAATGGCGTTGGAATCGCGGATGACCACGCCGTCATCCTCCAGCACCGGCACCTGCCCGAGCGGATTGACCGCCAGAAAGGCCGGGCTCTTGTGCTGGCCGGCGGCGAAATCGACCGGCACCGTCTCGTGGGGCAGATCCAGGATCGACAGGAACAGCCTTGCCTTGTGGCAATGGCCGGACAGGGTAAGGTCGTACAGCCTGATCATGATCGGCGCTCTTTCTTGGCTGGCCGCGATGCGGCGGTAGGGGCACTCTATACCGACCTGTCTGTATGGCGTCATCACGATGTCGTGACCGGACCGGCAGAGCGCGGTCCGCGGCATCCCTCGGCCGTCCGGTTGCCCGGCGTCCGCCCCGACCCCACTCTGTAAGGTCGGCCATGCTGTAGACGGACCGTGCCGTCTACTGCTGGCGGTTCCAGCCTTGTTCCCCACAGCCTTGAGAAGGAGCAGACGCCCGGCATGACCGCATCGCGCAGGGATCATCTGGTCGAGACCGCGATCGAGCTGTTCTATCGGCACGGCTTCCACGCCACCGGCATCGACCGCATTCTGGCCCAATCCGGCGTGGCCAAGATGACCCTGTACAAGCATTTCAAATCGAAGGACGAGCTGATCCTGGCCGCGCTGCAGCGCCGGGCCGAGACCTTCGGAGATGCCTACCGGGCCGAGATCGAGCGTCGCGCCGCTTCGCCCCGCGACCGCCTGCTGGCGGTGTTCGATGCGCTGCACGACTGGCTGGCCGGCGACCGGTTCTGCGGCTGCCTGTTCATTAACGCGGCGGCCGAATTCGCTCCGCCCGACCACCCGGTCCATGCCGCGGCCGCGGCGCACAAGCAGGCGCTGCTGGCCTATCTGCGCGATCAGGCGGCGGCGGCGGGCGTGCCCGAGCCCGACCGTCTGGCCCGGCGGCTGGGGCTGCTGCACGAGGGCGCCATCGTCACCGCCCAGCTCGCCGGCACGCCCGAGGCGGCGAGCGACGCGCGCGAGGCCGCCGAGATCCTGCTGGCCGCCGCCCTCGCTTGAAACCGGCCACTACCAGGATCATTGTCCTATCAGGGTGCAGGACACCGGGCGGAGCGCAAGCGATGGACCAGACCGTGACAAACCGTGACATTTCAGGACGATTTTTTTCCGTCCTGTGTCACGGACCAGCCCGTGACAAACCGTGACATCCAGGAGAAAAAAAACGCGTTGCGAAACAATCTTGCCCAAACCGGCGCCACCCCCCGGCCCGCCCCGCTCTGCCGCCGTTGCGGGCTTGCGATGACCGCGCCAAAAGGTAAGGTATGGCCGCGCAGGATCGCGGGCGGGACCGCAGCAGGGAATCATCGTGTCATGGCCGATCTGGGAAACTACGATTTCAAGCAGCAGGAGGCGCGCTGGGGGGCGTATTGGCTGGAGCGCGGCACCTATGCCTGGGACCCGGCGGTGCCGCGCGCCGAAACCTATGTGATCGACACCCCGCCGCCGACCGTCTCCGGCGTGCTCCATATCGGCCATGTGTTCAGCTACAGCCAGACCGACCTGCTCGCGCGCTACCAGCGCATGAGCGGCAAGAACGTGTTCTACCCCATCGGCTTCGACGACAACGGCCTGCCCACCGAGCGGCTGGTCGAAAAGGTCCGCAAGGTGCGCGCCGCCGACATGCCGCGCGAGGCTTTCGTCGCGCTGTGCCACGAGGTCGCGGTCGAGGTCGAAAAGGATTTCCGCGCCCTGTTCGGCCGCATCGCGCTCAGCGTCGACTGGTCGACCCTGTACGAAACCATCAGCCCGCTGGCCCGCAAGATCTCGCAGATGTCGCTGCTCGATCTCTACGCCAAGGGCCACCTCTACCGCACGCCCCAGCCGACCCTGTGGGACCCGACCGACCGTACCGCGCTGGCCCAGGCCGAAATCGTCGAGAAAGAGCAGACCGGTACGATGTACCACCTGCCCTTCGGCATCGACGACGGCCCCGGCGTGACCATCGCCACCACCCGGCCGGAGCTGCTGGCCGCCTGCATCGCACTGATGTGCCATCCGGAGGACCCGCGGGCCCGGGACCTGATCGGCCGCACCGCCTACACGCCGCTGTTCGAGGCCGCCGTGCCGGTGATCGCCGATACGAAGGTCGATCCCGAAAAGGGCACCGGCTTCGTGATGTGCTGCACCTTCGGCGACCCGACCGACATCGAGTGGTGGCGCGAGCACAAGCTGCCGCTGCGTATCATCGTCGGCAATGACGGGCGGCTGACCGCCATGGACGGCATCGGCGGGCCGGACTGGCCGTCGCGCGATCCCGAACTGGCGCACCGGACCGCCGCCGAGATCACCGGTCTGAACGTGCGCAAGGCACGCGGCCGGATGGTCGAGCTGCTGGCCGAGGCCGGCAAGGTGCTGCGCGAGGAGCAGGTCACCCAGATCGTGCCCTGCGCCGAACGCTCCGGCACGCCGCTGGAGATCCTGGTCACCGCGCAGTGGATGGTGCGGCTGCTCGACAAGAAGGATCTGCTGATCCGGAAGGGCCGCGACATGGAGTGGCACCCGCCCTTCATGCTCCAGCGCTACGAGGACTGGGTGACCAACCTGAAATGGGACTGGTGCATCAGCCGCCAGCGCTATTTCGGCGTGCCGATCCCCGCCTGGTATTCCAGACGGCCGGGCGAGGAGGGCAAGATCCTGATGGCCCACCCGGACGATCTGCCGGTCAACCCGCTGGCCACGCCGCCGCGCGGCTATGCGATGGAGGAGGTCGAGCCCGATCCCGACGTGATGGACACCTGGGCGACCTCCTCGGTCAGCCCGCAGATCAACAGCCGTGCGATCAATGCCGAGTTCGCGATCGATTACGAGCGGCACCGGAAGCTGTTCCCGGCGGACCTGCGGCCCCAGGCGCACGAGATCATCCGCACCTGGGCGTTCTATACCGTGACCAAGGCGGCGCTGCACGAGGGCGTGGCGCCGTTCCGCCACATGGCGATCAGCGGCTGGTGCCTGGCCGAGGACCGCTCCAAAATGTCCAAGTCCAAGGGCAACACGGTGACGCCGGAGCGGGTGCTGGGCACCTATGGCGCCGATGTGGTGCGCTACTGGACCGCCTCCGCCCGGCTCGGCCGCGACACCGCCTTTTCCGAGGACGTGCTGAAGGTCGGCAAGCGGCTGGTCACCAAGCTGTGGAACGCCTCGCGCTTCGCCGGCGGCCATATCGACGGATTCGAACCGACGGCGCCGAGCGCCGCCGCCGCGGTCGCCGCCGGCACGATTTCCGAAACTCTCGATCTGTGGATTCTGAGCCGGCTGGCCGCCACCGCCGAGACCGCCACCCGCCATTTCGAGGATTACGACTACACCGATGCGCTCGCTACCATAGAGCGATTCTTCTGGGCCGATTTCTGCGATAATTACCTGGAACTGGTCAAGGGCCGTGCCTATGGCGAGGTCGGCCAGGGTCCGGCGGCGCGGCTGGGGGCCCAGACCACGCTGTATTTCAGCTTGCGCGGCGTGCTGGCGCTGTTCGCGCCGTTCCTGCCCTATGTCACCGAGCAGATCTACAGCACGCTGTTCCCGGCCGATTTCGCCCGCACCGGTTCGGTCCATGCCCGTGGCTCGTGGCCGCGCCCGGCCGATCTGCCGCGCGATGCGGCGGCCGAGGCGCGCGGCAACGCCGCGGTCGACGTGCTGAGCGCCGTGCGCAAGATGAAGAGCACCCACAGCCTGTCGATGAAGGCGACCATCCGCCGTTTGCTGGTCTCGCCCGGCCCGGCCGAAACCGCGGGATCGCTCGGCGATCTGGAGGGGACGCTCGACGATCTGCTCAGCGCGATCAACGGCGAAGCCTTCGCATGGAGCGACGCCGTGCTGGACGGCGGCGACGTGTTCGACAGCGAGAGCGGAGCGTTCCGGGTGCTGGTGGAGCTGGCCGCGGCAAAGGCGGAGGCGGCCGGCTGAGGCGGCTGCGCGCCGCCGTCCCGGCCGGTAGGCGATGAGTAAGCCTCTGGCGGTTCATCCGGTCCCGTTTCGCGATCCGATATCTGCTTTTGCACCTTTCGAGGATTTTCCTTACGCCGTATTGCTCGATTCGGCGAGTTCGGACGATCCGCGGTCGCGCTGGTCGGTGATCGCCGATCGGCCCTCCGCGCTGGTCGAGCTTTGGGGGCGGCACCTGACGGTCGATGGCCGGCCGGTCTCCGGTGATCTCCCCACCCTGCTCGGCCGGCTGCTGGCCCCCTGGACGGTGCCGGCGGCGGATGTGCCGCCCGGTCCCCTGCCGGGGCTGATCGGGTTTCTCGGCTACGAGGCCGGCGGCCTGTTCGAGCGGCTGCCGGCGCCGCATCCGCCCGATCTCGGTTTTCCCGACGGGCTGTTCGGCTGGTACGACGCGATCGCCGTGTTCGACCGCCTCGAGCGCCGCGCCTGGACGGTGGCCCTGGACGCGGATCGCGCGGCGGCGCTGGCGGCCGGGCTCGGCACCGGCGATCCGCCGCCGGTCCCGGATCTGGCCGGCCGCTGGCGGCCGGACGGCGCGGCGGCCGCATATCCGCGCGGGGTTCGGCAGGTGCTGCAGTACATCCTCGCCGGCGACATATATCAGGCCAATCTGACCTGGCGGTTCCTGGGCGACCGGCCGGCGGGTCTGTCGGCCTTCGATCTGCACCGCCGCCTGCGCAGCCTCAGCCCGGCGCCGTTCGCGGCGCTGCTCGGCTGCGGGCCGGGCCGCTGGCTGGTCAGCGCCTCGCCCGAACGGTTCCTGTCGGTGGATGCCGCCGGGCGCGTCGAAACCCGGCCGATCAAGGGCACAAGGCCGCGCGGCGCCAGCCCGGCCGAGGATCGTGCGCTGGCCCGCGCCCTGGCCGACAGCGCCAAGGATCGGGCGGAAAACCTGATGATCGTCGATCTGCTGCGCAACGACCTGTCGCGCCGCTGCCGGATCGGCTCGGTCCGGGTGCCCCAACTCTGCGCCGTCGAGACCTTCTCCGCCGTGCATCATCTGGTCTCGGTGGTCGAGGGCCGGCTGACGGCGGGCGCCACGGCGCTCGACCTGCTGGGTGCGGCGTTTCCCGGCGGTTCGGTCACCGGCGCGCCCAAGATCCGCGCGATGGAAATCATTCATGAGCTGGAACCGTGCCGCCGCGGCCCCTATTGCGGCACCGTCCTGCATCTGGGCGTCGCCGGGGCGATGGATTCCAGCATCGTGATCCGGACCCTGATGGTCGCGGGCGACCGGGTGGCGGCCCATGCCGGCTGCGGCATCGTGGCGGATTCGGTGCCGGAAGAGGAATATGCCGAAATGATGCTCAAGGCGCGGCCGCTGCTGGCGGCACTCGACGGAAAGGCGCGGCGATGATCTGGTGGGTGGACGGCCGCATCGTCGGTGCGGGCGAGCCGGCGATCCGGCCCGACGATCGCGGCTTCACGCTGGGCGACGGCGTGTTCGAGACCATGCGCCTGCACCGGGGCCGGCCGCACCGTCTGGAGGCGCATCTGGCCCGGCTGCGCAACGGCGCGAGCCTGATCGGTTTGCCGCCCCAGCCGGACGACGCGGCGCTGCGCGCTGCGCTGGATCAGGCGATCGCGGCGAGCGGCGAAGACGAGGGCGTGGTGCGGCTGACCGTCACCCGCGGACCGTCGGCGCGCGGGCTGGACATTGATCCGGCGGCGCGGCCGACGGTGGTGGTCGCGGTGGCGGCCGGTCTGCCGCCCGACGGACCGGTGCGGCTGCGGATCGCCCGGCAGGTCCGCCGCGACGGCGCCTCGGTCACCAGCCGGATCAAGGCGCTCGGCGGCTATCTCGACAATATTCTGGCCCGGCGCGAGGCGCAGACCGCCGGGGCGGACGACGCTGTCCTGCTGAACACAAGCGGCAGGGTGGCCTCGGCCTCGGCGGCCAATCTGTTCGCATTTCGAAACGGCCGGCTGGTCACTCCGCGGATCGAGGATGGCATCCTGCCGGGCACTCTGCGTGCGCTGATCCTGGAGACCGGTGCCGCCGAGACGGCGCGTTTGGAGGTGGAGGATCTGCTGTCGGCAGAGGCGGTGCTGCTGACCAACAGCCTTGGGATAAGAATGGCGGTGGCGATCGAACACCGCTCGCTCGACCCCGACCGCGCACGACGCGCCCTGGCGGATCTGCGGGCGGCGCTGCTGCCGCAGGTGCCGTTCCTGTGATCCGCGGTTCGGCACCGGCCATTGATCGGCCGCTTCGCCGCACCATCATAGGGCGAGACGATGGAGGAACCGGTCCATGGCGCTCACGACCCACGCCGCGTCTGGCGGAAGTTCAAGGGATCGGGTCGACCTGCTGATCGTCGGCGGCGGCGTGAACGGCACCGGGATTGCGCGCGATGCCGCCGGGCGGGGACTGGCAGTGCTGCTGTGCGAGCAGGGCGATCTGGCCGGGGCCACCTCTTCCGCCTCGTCCAAACTGATCCATGGCGGCCTGCGCTATCTTGAACACTACGAATTCCGCCTGGTGCGCGAGGCCCTGGCCGAACGCGAGGTGCTGCTGAAGGCCGCGCCGCACATCATCTGGCCGTTGCGCTTCGTGCTGCCGCACCATGGCGGGCTCCGGCCGGCCTGGCTGGTCCGGCTGGGGCTGTTCCTCTACGACAACCTGTCGAGCCGGCGCACCCTGCCCGGCACCGCAGCGCTCCGGCTGCGGAGCTGCGCCGAAGGCCGGCCGCTGAAGCCGGAGCTGACCCGGGGATTCGCCTATTCCGATTGCTGGGTCGACGACTCCCGGCTGGTCGTGCTCAACGCCCTGGATGCCCGGGCGCGCGGTGCCGAGATCCTGGTGCGGACGCGCTGCACGGCGGCGACGCGGTTAAATGGGGAATGGCGGGTCACCCTGACCGATCAGGCGACCGGGGCGGAGCGCCCCGTCGCCACACGGGCGCTGGTCAACGCCGCCGGGCCCTGGGTCGACCGCTTTCTGCACCGGACTCTCGGGCGCAACGAGGCCCGGCATGTCCGGCTGGTCAAGGGCAGCCATATCGTCGTGCCAAGGCTGCACGACGGCGACTTCGCCTATATCTTTCAGAACGCGGACCGCCGGGTGATCTTCGCGATTCCCTACGAGCAGCGCTTCACCCTGATCGGCACCACCGATATCGAATATCGCGGCGACCCCGGCGCGGTGGCGATTTCGGCCGCGGAAATCGAGTATTTGTGCGCCGCAGCGAGCCGCTATCTCGCCCGGCCGATCGCGCCGGCCGAGGTGGTCGGCAGCTATGCCGGGCTGCGCCCGCTGTACGACGACGGCAGCGGCGATCCCGCCGCGATCACTCGCGACTACACTTTCGAACTCGATGCGCCAGACGGCAGGGCGCCGCTCCTGTCGATCTTCGGGGGGAAGATCACCACCTACCGCCGCCTGGCCGAGCACGCGCTCGACCGGCTCAAGCCCTTTCTGCCGCAGAGCGGACGGCCCTGGACGGCCACGGCGCCGCTGCCGGGAGGCGATCTGCCGGACGGCGATCCGATCCGTTTCCTGGCCGCGCTGACCGCTGCCCATCCCTGGCTGCCGGCGGATCTGGCGCGGCGCTATGTCCGGCAATACGGCACGCTGTGCCTGAAATTTCTGGACGGTGCCGCAGCGCTGGCCGATCTGGGCACGGAGTTCGGCGCCGGTCTGCATGAGCGGGAGGCGCTCTGGCTGGTCGGGCAGGAATGGGCGCGGACCGCCGAGGACATCCTCTGGCGCCGCACCAAGCTCGGCCTGATCATGCCGCCCGAAGGCGCCGCCCGTCTCGAAGTCTGGCTGGCGGAACGACAGGCCGGGGCCGATCGGGCCCTGGCGGGGTGATCCGCGCCCGAGGCACCTCGGCCGGTCACGGCTCCAGGACGCAGCCGAGCCGATCGCTCTGGTAGCGCGCGGTGGCCCGGGTGAGCAGCAGATCGACCGTGACCGTCCGTTCCCGTCGATCGATCACCGCATCATCGTCGGTATCGATGATCGGCAAGTCATCAAGGACCTGCAGATCGTGACGCACATAAGCGAGACAGTAGTTTTCGGTCTGCTCAACGACAAACATGCAGGAGCACAGCTCCTTGGCATAGTTGGTCGCAGCGATCTCGCGGACGGCGCAGCCGGACAGCATTGCGGCGCCGATCAGCAGCAGGACCGGGCGGGCGATCATGGCGTCACCGGGGTCGGCTGAAAGGCGGCCAAGGCATGCCGCAGGAATTGTCGATCTCCGAAAACGCCGCTTTCACGATCGTCGGCGGTGCGCACGATGACCATGTCGCGCGACGGGATCACGTAGATTCGCTGGCCCCAATGCCCCCAGGCGGTGTATAGATCGTCGGGTAAATCCGGCCAGTGCGAGTCGATGCCATGCCGGGCGTCGCTGCGATTGGTCCACCAATGCGCGCCATAGCCCGGCTCGCGGTCGCAGGCGTCGGGACGAACCGTGACCTCGGGATTGCACGGCGGACAAACCAGCCGATGCCGCTGGTTCTCTCGACCGCAGGTGATCAGGAAGGCGTCGTTGGGGCGGGCCGCGCTGGCGGCCCAACCTTCAGGCAGCACCCGCCGGCCGTCCCACAGGCCATCATTGAGGTACAGAAAGCCGAATTTGGCCAGATCGCGCGGCGCGGCGTAAAGGTACGAAGAGCCGACCAGGGTGCCGGCGGCGTCGGTTTCCCAGACCGCGGACCGCATGCCGATCACGTCGAACAGTTCGGTCCACGGGAATCGCGCATAGTCGCGGTTGCCCCGTTCAACCACGCTGCGCAACAGGGCCATCAGGACGTTGCTGTCGCCGCTGGAATAGGACCAGTACTGGCCCGGCCGGCTGCAGCGCCGGTCAGGCCCGCCGCCGCACAGGGCGTGTTCGGCCACGTAGCGCGCCATGTCGCGACGGCCCGCGCCATACAGCATCGCCGTAACCGAAGAGCTCAACGGCGATCCCTCGTACACCTCGATGAAATCGAAACCGGAGCTCATATCCATGAGGTGTTGGAAGGTCATGCCCTGCCAGTCATCCGCAGCGCGGCCGAGCGCCTGCGCAAAGGGCGCGACCGGCTGGTCGAGCCCGGTCAGCAGCCCCTGCCGGATGGCGATGCCGTACAGGGCATGCACGAAACTCTTGGTCGCGGACCAGGCCAGGTGCCGCAAGCCGGAATGGTAGCCGCGGTCGTACCGCTCGTAGATCAGCACACCGTTGCGGATCACCACGATTCCGTTGGTCCGCACGCCCCGCCGGGCCACGGCCCGGTCCGGCGCATGAGGCTGGAAGGCATAGCGTTCAAAGGCCTGATAGGCGTGACGATCGATGACCCCGCGGTCGTTTGGGATGCGCTGCCAATCCTGCGTCGGCCAATAGGATCTCGGCCGCGGTTCAGCCCCGGCGGCGTTGCCGATCAGGATCATCAGCATCAAGGCAAGCGACGCGGCGACGGCACGGGTCAGCCGTCGGGCCAGCCTGCCGCCGCTCGGCACCCGGTCGCCGTGAGTCGCGACCCTGGCCGGTTGCCAGTACGAAAATGCTGTCATCGGATGCCATCCGAAGATCGCCGGAAACGGCGATGCTGATGGACCAAGGCCCGAACGCGCCTTGAGACTGAACTCTATTCCAAAGGTTGTTCGGCGTCCAAACCTGTTTGCGCAGACGGCACCAGAATGCAATTTATAGCTGTATTTTCTCTTGAGTCTTCTTGTTGGAAATCCCTGCTTCCCGCTCTTTGGTCGAGACCCAAAAACCTGATCCGATGGCCGAATCGATCGGCAACGGCACTCTCAGGCCACGGTTGCGGTCGTCCCGGCCGCGGCCGTGTCAAGGAAAGGATAGGCGGCGGCGTATCTGGTCACTTGCGGCAGTCGGGGCACAGCCCTCTGATCTCGACCACTTCGCCCGCAATGTCGAATCCCAGTTCGGCAGCGGTCCGGCGGATCGCCTCGGTGATGCGGGGATCGCTGCGCTCGATCGCGGTCCCGCAGCGCTCGCAGACCAGAAACTGCACGCTGTGCCGCCGCTCCGGCGCGGTGCACCCGATGAACGCGTGCAGGCTTTCCAACGGGTGGACCAGCCCCTGCTCGACCAGGAAATCGAGGGCGCGGTAGACCGTGAGCGGCGCGGCGCGGCGCCCCTCCGAGGTCAAATCCGCCAGGATATCGTAGGCACCGCGAGGGCGATGGCTGCGCCAGATCAGTTCCAGAACCCGGCGGCGCAGGGGCGTCAGCCGGGCCTGACGCTCGGCACAGACCGCTTCGGCACGCGCCAGGGCCATATCGACACAAGCTGAATGGTCGTGAGGCCCCGCCTGCCGGCCGACGAATGCTCGATCCGGATCAGGCGGCATGGCCATTGGTCGGCCCATCATGACTCTGCCCGGAACGGCGCCGATCCAACGCGTCGTAGATCCGCTTCAAGGCATAAAAGCACATGACCCAGGAAACCGCGGCAACGCTCAGTCCGACCCAGTAGAGCGACCGGTCACTGGATGCGGCAACCATGCCGACCAGGCCCAGCAGAGCCAAACCGGCCAGAAGAACCCGGTTGCTCGCCGGTTCGGTCGGCCAGATATCGAGAATTCGGTTTTCCGGCACACCGTCGAAGAATTGGCTGATGATCGCCATTACGATGAATACGGCAGCCGCAAACAGCAGCAGGCCGGCCACATGCAGACCGCCGACCCCGGCTTCGGCCGCGACGAACAGGCCCATAACACCGAGCAGGCCAACCAGCAGCGCCATCAACCATCGCCACAAGCCCTTCATCCACCGACTCCGCCGCGACATGCCTGCCCTCACCTGTCATAGGGAACCCATATCCCATGAGCAACCGATTTCCCGCAGGGCGCGTTCCGCTCCGACAATCGAGAGGCCGCAATCTGTACTGAACATGCGGCGGTCGCTGCGGTTCGCCCGGCTGGCGTTCCCGCTTTCGGCGAATCGGCCGCATCGGGTCGACAACGAAACGGGGCGGCCGAAGCCGCCCCGCCCGTGTCTCCAACGCGAGTGATTGTACGGTCAGACGCCGATCACGCCGCCGTCTTCCTTGGTGATCGCGACCACCGAGGGGCGCGGCGGCATATTGGGCTGGAAATCCGGCCAGCGGGTCGCCGGGTCCTCGAAGGTCGAGGCGCGGCCGAACGGCTCGAAGTCGTCAACGCCGTCGGTCGCCGGATGCTGGACCGCAACGAACAGCGTCTTGTCGTCGGGGGCGAACAGCGGACCGCACATTTCGGCACCAACCGGCACACGGAAGAACATCTTGCCGGTACCGCGCAATGCGCCTTCGGTTTCCAGGCCCCAGATACCGTCGGCGGTGCCCGACGCCCGCTTCCAGGCCTCGCCCTGGTCGGTGGAAATCCACAGCCGGCCCTGGCTGTCGAACGCCATGTTGTCAGGGCAGGAGAACCAGCCGTTCGCCGAGGTCGCCGGGTTCCACATCGCGCCGACCGGGGCGGCGGCCGGATCGCCGCACTTCACCAGAATCTCCCAGGTGAAGCGGGTGGCGGCATGGTCCTCGTCCGGCGGGGTCATCTCGATGATGTGGCCCCAACGGTTTTCCGGCCGCGGATTGGCGGCATTGACCCGTTGGTGCTCCGGATCGGCATCCGCCGCCTTGCGCCGGCTGTTGTTGGTCAGGTTGACGTAGATCTTGTTGGTCACCGGGTTGGCCTCGACGTCTTCCGGCCGGTCCATCCGGGTGGCGCCCAGCAGATCGGCGGCGCGCCGTGCCTCGATCACCACATCGGCCTGGCTGTTGAAGCCGTTCTCGGCGGTCAACGGACCTTCGCCATGGGTCAGCGGCATCCAGGTCACCGAGCCGTCGGCATCATACTTGGCAACGTACAGCGTGCCCTGGTCGAGCAGGTCCATGTTGGCGGCACGATTGTTCGGATCGAACCGGCCCTCCGACACGAACTTGTAGACATATTCGAACCGCTCGTCGTCGCCGCTGTAGACGACCACCCGGCCGTCCTTGTTGACGATCACTTCCGCGTTCTCGTGCTTGAAGCGGCCAAGCGCGGTCCGCTTCTTCGGCATGGAAGCCGGATCGGTCGGGTCGACCTCGACGATCCAGCCGAACCGGTTGGCCTCGTTCGGCTCCTCATTGACATTGAAGCGGCTGTCAACGGTGCCCCAACCGTACCACTTGCCCGGAATGCCGTAGCGCGCAAAGTTGCGCTGCTCCGGATGGGTCTCGGCCAAGTCGCCCAGGAAGTAGCCGTGGAAATTCTCTTCCGCGGTGAGGAAAGTGCCCCAGGGCGTGGTGCCCCCGGCGCAGTTGTTGATCGTGCCGATCACCGTGGTGCCGGCCGGGTCGGCCGAGGTCTTCATCCGGTCATGGCCGGCAGCCGGACCCGAGATCGCCATCCGGGTGGACAGCGGCGAGATACGCCGATTGTACTGGCTGTCCCGCTTGACCTGCCACTTGCCGTCGACCTTCTCGATTTCGATCACCGAGGCGCCGTGGGCGGCCATCTCGATCCGGAACAGCTCCGGTGTCATGGCACGGAAGTTGACCTCACTGCCTTCCTGCGGGCCACCCAGACCGGGGAACATCACTTCTTCATTGGTGTATTCGTGACTGACGAACAGCAGGCCGTTGTCCGGATTGTTCGAGCCGAGCGGCAGACCGACATACCCGACATAGTCGCAGTTGTAACCGAACTGCTGCTCCTGGGCCGCAGCCGTCTGGTTCATCGGATCGAAAGCCGGCGCGCCGGGCAGCACCGGATCGCCCCAGCGGATCAGGACGTCCGCGCTGTACCCAGGCGCAACGTGATGAGTCTCATCGACTCCATGCTCGATCTCGGTGAAAGTGTAGCGAGAGGCCGGAGCGGCGGTCTGCGCCTCGGCGGGGCTGCTGGTCAGCGCCATCGGACCGAGCACCGCAGTGACGGCAGAGACGGCCAGAGCGCCGCGCATGACATCGCGGCGGCCGAAGCGGGTGGCGATCACGTCCCCCATGCTCGGCGCAGTCGAGGGATTGCGGCCAATATCCTCGGAAGCCTCATAGGCCTGCGAGCGGGTGACATAGGTCGTTTGGCGTGTATCCATGGCTCGGTCTCCCAATCTTTTCGGACCCGACAAAAGGCTGACACAGTCGAATCGTTGCGCGGAGGTTAGCGGCGGCGGATCACGCTTTTGTTACATATGTATGTCTCAACGGTTAAATTGGCGGCAGGCACGATTGGTCGCACAGCTCGCACAATTGGCCATATACTAATGAAGTCCGCGGTTGTCACCATACAGTCCTGGATACTGCCAATCCTTCTATTGTCAAAAGGTTAGTTTCAAATAATACATGCCAGATTGGCCCCAGCAGTCCCGGCTAGAATACTCGATATTTCTTTCATATTTCTGGACACAAGCCACCTCACCTTCGATGATTAGCTGGTTTTACGCTCCCAATCCGCTCGGGTGAGGATGATGCACCTGCAGCGCCCGAGCATCGGACCAGCATCGGCCACCGACTGATCCGCCGACAGGCCCGCCGCGTATCGTCAGCATCAATTTCGACGGGGGTGATGACGACATGACGGCTCCGATCCTTATTTTCGGCGCCCGTGGCGGTATCGGCGAGGCGCTTGCCCGACGTCTGGCGGCCGCAGGCCGGCCTCTGGTCCTGACCGGGCGGCAAG
Organism: uncultured Mycobacteriaceae bacterium; assembly: GCA_964615535.1. Classification (GTDB taxonomy): domain Bacteria; phylum Pseudomonadota; class Alphaproteobacteria; order DSM-16000; family Inquilinaceae; genus CAZTNV01. The sequence continues at coordinate 34,593 of CAZTNV010000005.1, forward strand.
CCGAGCAGATCGAGCCGCTGGCACGCGAGCTGAACGCCGGCTGGGCGGTATGCGACGTGATGGATGCGCAAACCATCCGGAGCGCTGTCGACACCGCCGCACAAGACGGCAAGGGCTTGGCCGGTCTGGCCTATTGCGTCGGGTCAATCGTGCTGAAGCCATTGCGGGCAGCGACCGAGACCGATTTCCTCCAGCACTTTCGGCTGAACGCGGTCGGCGCTGCGCTGGCGGTGCAGGCGGCACGCGATGCGCTGATCCGGGCCGAGGGTTCGGTGGTAATGTTCTCCACCGTTGCAGTGCGCCAGGGCTTCGCCAACCATGCCGTGATCGCCGCAGCCAAGGGCGCGGTCGAGGGACTGACCTTGGCACTCGCCGCCGAGCTGGCGCCGAAGGTGCGCATCAACGCCGTGGCGCCCAGCCTGACCCGCACCACGCTGTCGGACGCCATGGTGAGCAACGAGACACTGGCCAAGGGCATTGCTGCGCTGCACGCGCTCGGTCGCCTGGGCGAGCCGGAGGATGCCGCAACACTGGCCGCCTTCCTGCTCGGACCGGACAGCGGCTGGATCACCGGTCAGGTGATCGGCGTCGATGGCGGGCGCAGCACGCTGCGGACCAAGGGATGACACGGTCGGATCGCCGGCGGGGCGGTTCGCCGGAACGCGGGAGGACGGCATGGACCAAGCAGTGGTATCCGGTTTCGGACGGCGCGCACTGGGCCGCATGGGCCTTGGACTTGGCGCGGTCGCCCTGGCCGGCGGCGTGACCGGCATCTTCCCGGCGCTGGGCGCCGCCATTCCGCCTTCAGGCGCCATCGTTTTCGACGTGCGGCGCGGCAGCAGCCAGATCGGCACTCATCGCATCGCCTTCCGACGCGAGGGCAGCCGGCTGGCCGTGGACATCTCGATCGACCTCGTGGTCACGATCGCTCTGATCCCGGTGTTTCGCTATACCCACCGCAACCGGGAAGTCTGGCAGGAGGGTCGGCTGATCGCGATCGACACGCGCACCGACGATGACGGCACGCCGTTCCGGGTCACCGGCCGGGCCGGGCCGGGCGGGTTTACGGTCGACGGAAACGAGGGCCGCATCGCCGCCCCCGCCGACATCATTCCGACCAGCTACTGGAACGCCGCAACGGTCGAGCGGTCCCAATTGCTCGACACCCAGAAGGGCCGCCTGCTGACGGTGGCGAACCGGATGGTCAACCGGGAAGCCCTAACGCTCGGCGGACGAAACGTGCCGGCCCGGCACTATCGCATGACCGGCGACCTGGAGGTCGACACCTGGTACAGCGAGCCAGGCCAATGGGTGAAGCTCGCTTTCAGCGCACGCGGCGCGGAGGTGGAGTACGCCCTCACCGGCGGTGCCTCAGCCGTGGCCACGGCCGGTTAGGTTCGGGATCAATGGCCGGCAAGACAATTCGTTTCATCCTCGGTGACCAGCTTTCGCTGCAGATCACAAGCCTGGATGGCTTTGATTCGGCGTGCGACACGGTGCTGATGGTCGAGGTGATTGGCGAAGCGACCTATGTGCCGCATCATCTCAAAAAAATTGCCTTTCTCTTCTCTGCCATGCGCCATTTCGCGGTTGCCCTGCGCGCTGAAGGCGCCACGATCGATTACGTTACACTGGACGATCCGGACAACACCGGAACGTTCAGTGGCGAGTTGCAGCGGGCGGTGGCCCGGCATCGACCTGACCGCGTGATCGTCACCGAGCCCGGCGAGTATCGTGTCGAGGCGGATATGCGGGGATGGGAAGCGGCGTGCGGGGTGCCGGTTACGATCCAATCCGATACGCGCTTCCTGTGCTCAAGACGTGAATTTGCCGCCTGGGCTGCTGGGCGCAAACAGTTGCGTATGGAACTGTTCTACCGCGAGATGCGCCGCCGTACCGGCATTCTGATGGAGCCAAACGGCGAACCGACAGGCGGTCGGTGGAACTACGACGGTGATAACCGCAAACCTCTCCCCGCCGATCTTCGGCCGCCGGCTCCGGTTGGTTTCGAGCCGGACGACATCACCCGAGCGGTGCTCGATCTGGTGGAGAACCGGTTCGCCACGAGCCATTTCGGCGAGCTTGAGCCGTTCCGCATGGCGGTCACGCCGACCGGGGCGGAAGCGGTGCTTCGGGCCTTTTTGGACGATGCGCTACCCCGGTTCGGCGACTACCAGGACGCCATGCGCCAGGGCGAGCCGGTGCTCTTTCACGCCGCGATCGCGCTCTTTCTGAATGTCGGGCTTCTCGATCCGCGAACAGTGATCGAATCTGCGGAAAACCGGTACCGATCCGGCCTGGTGCCGCTCAATGCCGCGGAGGGCTTCATCCGCCAGGTCCTGGGCTGGCGGGAGTATGTTCGCGGTATTTACTGGCTTCATATGCCGGACTACGGTAAAATTAATTTTCTCGATGCCCATCGGGACTTGCCTGATTTCTACTGGACTGGCGAGACTCCGATGAATTGTCTGGCGCAGTGCATCGTCCAGACCCGGCGCGAGGCCTATGCCCATCACATCCAGCGATTGATGGTGACCGGCAATTTTGCGTTGCTGACCGGGATCGACCCGAAGCAGATTTGCGAATGGTATCTGGCGGTCTATGCCGATGCCTTCGAATGGGTAGAACTGCCCAACACCCATGGCATGGCGATTTTCGCCGATGGCGGCATTATGGCCTCAAAGCCCTATGCCGCGAGTGGCGCCTATATTGATCGTATGTCGGATTATTGTCGCGGCTGCGCCTATGACGTGAAACAGAAGACTGGGCCGACGGCCTGCCCGTTCAACTACCTGTATTGGAACTTCATGATTCACAACCGAACTAAGCTGGCGCGCAACCCCCGGCTCGGCCCAATCTACCGAACGCTCGACCGCATGGAGCCGCAGCGGATCGCGGCGATCCGCCTTGATGCCTCGCGGTTTCTCGCGCAGCTTGATGAGGATCACGCGTCATCCGTTGCCGAGCAAGGGTCTTTTGACGAGGTAAGAAAACGTTGATGATGACTATTCCACGCGATGGCTGCGCCTGGATTACCGGCGCCAGTTCCGGGATCGGCCGCGCCGTAGCCCTGCGGCTGGCGCGCGATGGCTGGACTGTAATCGCCAGCGCGCGCCGGGCCGAACCGCTGCACGATCTGTCGCGCGAGGCGATCGGCCGGCTGCGCGGGCCGATTCATGCCATGCCCTGCGACACCACCGACCGCGGCCTGGTAAGGGATACCGTGACCAGGATCGAGCGGGACCACGGGCCGATTGCGCTGGCCATTCTCAACGCCGGCACCTATGCCAAGGACCAGGCCGATCCGTTTGACGGCGATGCCTTTCGCACCGTGGTCGAAGTCAATCTGATGGGAACGGCGCACGCTGTCGAGGCGCTGATGCCGGGCTGGATTGCGCGCCGGTCGGGCCATCTGGCGGTGGTGTCCTCGGTCGCTGGCTATCGCGGTCTGCCCGGCGCGATCGGCTATGGTGCAACCAAGGCGGCGCTCATCAACATGTGCGAAGCGCTGAAGTTCGATTTCGACCGGCTCGGCTTGAAAATTCAGGTGATCAATCCCGGCTTCGTGCGAACGCCGTTGACCGACAAGAACGAATTTCCCATGCCGTTTCTGATCAACGCCGACGAAGCGGCAGACCGTATCGTTTGCGGCCTTGCCGGCGCAGGCTTTGAAATCGCGTTCCCTCGCCGCTTCGCCTTCCTTCTTCGAAGGCTGCGAGCTCTCCCCTACACCCCCTATTTCTTTCTGGTCCATTGGGCAACCAAGCGATGACGACTTCTTTGCAACCCGACATCGCGGCCGCGGCAGACGCCTATGTCCGGTTCTGGCAGAGCCTGCCAGCCGGCCTCGACGCGATCGGCACGGTGATGACGCGAGACGTCCGGTTTCGCGATCCGTTCCACGATGTGCAGGGCATTGATCGGGTACGTGCCGTGTTCGACAGCGCTTACCGCCCGATCCGCGAGATTGGGGTCGAGGTGACTGATCGGGCGTTCAGCGGCCCGGTCTGCTATCTGCGCTGGAGCTTCTCATTTCGCGTCGGTCGCGGCGCCGGGCGGCCGTGGCGAATTGAGGGAATGAGCGAGATCCACTTCACCGCGGATGGCCGGGCGACGCTGCACATCGATCATTGGGATGCGGCGGGGCAGTTCTATGAGAGGCTGCCGGTGATTGGATGGCTGCTGCGAAGCATCCGGCGGCGGATCGGATGACGCCGACGCCCTCGGGCATTCGCTGCGCGAACCGTCGCCGGACCCCTGCAGGGGTCCGGCGAACTGGTCGAACCGATTAGGAAGCGGCATCCTTGAGCGAGGGCACCGCCCAGATCTCGCGAGCGTAGTCCCGCACCGTGCGGTCCGAAGAGAATTTGCCGACCCGGGCGACATTCAGGATCGCCTTGGCGGTCCACGCCTCGGTGTCCCGATACAACGCATCCACCCGTTCCTGGCAGGCAATGTACGATGCATAATCCGCCAGCAGCAGATAGAAGTCGCCATAACTGGTGATCGAATCGACCAGCCGCCGGAAGCGATCGGGCATGTCTGGTGAAAAGAACCCACCGGCAATCATGTCCAGAGCTTGCCGAAGCTCCGGGTTGCCGTGGTAATGCTGCCAAGGATCATAGCGGCCACTGCTGCGCAGAGTGGCGACTTCCTCGGCCGAAAGGCCGAAATAGAAGATGTTATCCTCGCCGACCTCTTCACAGATCTCGATATTGGCGCCGTCTCGTGTCCCGATGGTCAGGGCGCCATTAAGTGCCAGCTTCATGTTGCCGGTGCCCGATGCCTCGGTGCCGGCGGTCGAAATCTGCTCCGACAGATTGGCTGCCGGCATTATGATTTCTGCTGCACTGACATTGTAGTTCGGGTGAAACAGAACCTTGAGCTTGCCCTTGGCGACGGGGTCATGATTGATCACGTCAGCCACCGCATTGATCAGCCGGATGATCAATTTGGCAATGGCATAACCCGGCGCCGCCTTGCCGCCGAACAACACGGTCCGCGGCAGAATATCGGCCGACGGGTTGGCCCGAATGCGGTTGTAACGGGTCACCACATGCAGGACGTTGAGAAGCTGACGTTTGTATTCGTGAATGCGCTTGACGTGCACATCGAACAGGGAGTCGATGTCGAGCGGGCCGCCAAAGGTATCCCCCACGAACTTGGCCAGCCGGATCTTGTTGTCGCGCTTGATCGCGCGGAACTGCTCCTGGAATTCTGGATCGGTCGCGAACGGCTCGAGTTTGCGGAGCTGGTTGAGATCGGTAATCCAGCCATCGCCGATCCGCGAGGTAATCAGCCCCGACAGGCCGCGATTGGCTTGGTTGAGCCAGCGCCGCGGCGTTATGCCGTTGGTCTTGTTGACGATGCGATCCGGGAACATGCGATGAAATTCAGCGAACACGCCCTGTTTCATCAGCTCGGTATGGATCGCCGCGACGCCGTTGACCTTGTGACTGCCGATAAAGGCGAGATGCGCCATGCGTACCCGGCGCTCGCCATCTTCATCGATCAGCGATACCCGACGAACCAGATCGACATCGCCCGGATATTTGTGCATGACATCCTGGAGAAAGCGGAAATTGATCTCCAGAATGACTTGCAGCAGTCGCGGCAGCATGGTCTGGAACAGATGGATCGGCCAGGTTTCCAGTGCCTCGGGCAGCAGAGTGTGATTGGTATAGGAGAAGGTCTTGGTCGTGATCTCCCATGCCGGGTCCCAGTCCATCCCGTAAACATCGATAAACAGCCGCATCAATTCGGCAACCGCCACCGCGGGGTGAGTATCGTTGAGCTGTATCGACACCTTTTCTGGGAACTCGGCGAAGGTGTCATGCTTGCTCTTGTAGCGTCGCACAATGTCCTGAAGCGACGCGCTAACGAAGAAATATTCCTGCTTCAGCCGCAGCGCTTTGCCCGAATAGGTGGTGTCATCGGGATAGAGCACCCGCGAAAGGCTCTTGGCCTCGCTGGTATTGCGCACCGCATCAATATAATCGCCGCGGTTAAAGCGTTTGAGGTCGAATGGCCGCGACGGAACTCCGGACCACAGACGAATGTGGTTCACCGTCTTGGCGCCATAGCCCGGCACCGGGTGGTCATAGGCCATGGCCAGAACTTCTTCGGTATCGACCCAATGCGATACCAGCCGGCCCTTGGTGTCGCGAGCCTCAACGACATGACCGTAGTATTTCACCGGATAGCTGAACTCGGGCCGCGGAAACTCCCAGGAATTGCCATAGCGCAACCAATTGTCAGGCAGTTCGACCTGCTCGCCGTGCTCGATATCCTGGTAGAACATGCCGAAATCGTAGCGGATGCCGTAGCCGTAGCCGGGGATTCCGACGGTCGCCATCGAATCGACAATGCAGGCCGCCAGTCGACCGAGGCCACCATTGCCCAGCCCTGCCTCGTCCTCCATTTCGGCGATTTTTTCGAGATCGAGCCCACCAACCAGTGTAAGATCGGGCTTGAGTTCGTCTTCCAGTTCCTTGAGCGCCTGGCGACAGATGTCATAGAGGCCGGTGCACATCAAATTGTTGATCAGCGAGCGGCCGATCAGAAACTCCAGCGAGAGATAATAAACGCGCTTGGCATCTTCCTGGTACGACGCATCCAGGGTGTGCAGCCAGGAATCGACCAAACGGTCCCGGATAGCGTGCGCTACGATGTGATACCAGTCGCGGTGGGTAGTGGTGACCGGATTCTTGCCGACGGTGTGCTTGAGATGATTGAGCAGTTCTTCCTTGAAAGTCTCGACGGCCGTCTTGCCGGTTACCGGTTCCTTCATTTTGAGTGCCATAGCCTGCGGTCCCTTGCGTGTCGCGCCTGGCCGATCGGTATGATCGGTGGTCGCCCTGTTCCTGGCGGGTTGGACCCGTTTCTTCGGGCTTCCGAAGCTCCGGTGCATCCGGCTCCCCGATGCCCTCCGTGTGGGCCTCACTAACCTTCTGGTCGATTCAATCCGGCCGGTACGGACCCCGCATCGGGGTATGCCGCCGCCCGGATCGCCTCGATTATGCCGGCCGGAAGGCCGGTCGTTCAATTCTTCGCCGCCGAAGCTTACCGAAACTCGACGGCCCGAAGAACACCCAGTTATCGCCACAACGACGATTTCCGGACCCGATCGAGGAACGCTCTTTCGGCGTCTTTTACCATAATCGTGGCCCATCGCGCACCGATAGATCGGTGCACGCAAACGCCCGGAGCCCGATCGGCTGATCGATCGGACGGCCTCCCTGTTCTTCTCAATCGTGGGCGGAGACCCGGATTTGGCGTATGTCAGGGCTGCGAAAAGCCATGGCTCCGCAGCGAGTCGGCGGGATGTATACTGCACCGAAAATCGCTGCAATGCGCTGGATCAAACCGCCGCCGGCTCAGAGTTCGCGAACAGGACATGCCGCCCATTCATCTGGCTTTCGCACCAGATTGAACACATACCCATAGCTGTCCCAGAAGGTCTCAAAAACTGCGATTTTCCGCCTGGCCTCCTCGATCACGGCGCCCGGTGTCGGATCATCGGCCGCCAGCGAGCCGAGTTCAGCCATCCGCGTTCGGAACGGCAGGTAGTAGTCGGTCCACCAATCCGCCCACCGAATGGCGAACTCGTCCAGCGGCTCATACCCGCCGAAATGGCTTTGGTTCGGCTCGCCGCGACCGTCGCCATGCGGGGGCATGCGTCGTGCCAGAACGATACGGCCTCGGCCGGCGGGTAATCGGTCAGCCAACGCCTCGGTAAACGCCAGGACGCAGCCAATCAAGAAAAAGTCGATGAACATCGATCGCCGTTACGTGGCCGCGCAGGAGCGGGGCCAGTACCAGGGTCTGTCTGCCGCTGCCGCAATCGATGTCGAGAATGCGCAGGGGTTGCGGCAGAGCCGGCAGCCGGCGGATCGCCTCCGCCGTGGTCGTATCGCTGCCAAGTCCCTGCTGCGGCAGGCCTGCATGCAGAGTGAGAAGGGCCCGTAACACCGGGTCGCTGGGGTCGCCGGCCGGCATCAGACAACCCGCTCAACCCGCAGCCTGGTGCCGTCGATCCCGACGACTCTCACCCGCGTGCCAGCCTTCATGTCCTCGCCCTCGACGCTCCAGGCGCCATCACCGACCCTTATGCGGCCCAATCCGTCGACGATCGGTTCACTGAGGGTCATTACCCGACCGATCAACTGCTCGCCACGGCGATTGAGCGTCGGAGCGTCGGTCTTGATTTCGCGCCGATAGAATCGGCGGCCGAGTAGCACCGCGGCGATTGAGGTCCCTGCGAAACACAGCAGTTGAAATTGCCAGCCGATGCCGGGCAGCAGAATCGTCACCAAGCCGACCGCCGCGGCAGCGATGCCCAGCCACAACAAAAACGCGCCGGGCGCGGCGATCTCAATCGCTGCGAGCACAGCCGCAATCACCCACCAGTGCCAGAATTCCAGCGGCTGCATGGCCTAACCCCACGGCCCGGCCGGCGTGTCCCCGCCCGTCCCTGACCCGTCGCTGCCGCTCGGCAGGGTCGGCTGCTGGACGACGCGGCGCGGCGGCTGAGGCGCCGCGCTATTGCCGCCGAAGGCCTCCTTGGCGATTTCGGCAATTCCGGCAATCGCGCCTATCACGCTGCTGGCCTCCAGAGGCATCAGCAGCACGCGCTGATTGGGTGCGGTGGCGATCCCCTTCAGCGCCTCCACATACTTCTGAGCGACGAAGTAGTTGATTGCCTGGACATTGCCTGAGGAGATTGCGTTTGACACCATCTGGGTCGCGCGGGCCTCGGCCTCGGCGGCGCGCTCGCGTGCCTCGGCATCCCGGAACGCCGCCTCCTTGCGCCCCTCGGATTCAAGAATGGCGGCCTGCTTCAGGCCCTCGGCGCGCAGAATCTGAGCCTGCCGCTCGCCCTCCGCGGTCAGGATCGAAGCCCGGCGGTCGCGCTCGGCCTTCATCTGGCGAGCCATCGAATCGACCAGATCGCGCGGCGGCTGGATATCCCGGATTTCAATGCGGGTCGCCTTGACGCCCCAGGGATGGGTCGCCTCGTCGACCACCGACAGCAACCTTAATGCGATAGTATCCCGGTTTGAAAGCAACTCATCGAGATCCATAGAGCCCATGACCGTCCGGATATTGGTCATGGTCAGATTGAGGATTGCCTGTTGAAGATTGTTGACCTCATAGGCCGCCTTCGCGGCATCGAGCACTTGATAGAACACGATACCGTCGACCTGGACCATCGCATTGTCCTTGGTGATAACTTCCTGTGATGGCACGTCGAGCACGGTCTCCATCATGTTCAGCCTAGCTCCGACCTGGTCGATTAATGGCATGATCAGGTTGAGGCCGGGTCGCAGCGTCTTGGTGTAGCGCCCGAACCGCTCGACTGTCCACTCGTAGCCCTGGGGCACCGATTTCACGCCCATGAACACAACGATCACGGCCAGCACCACGATCGCGATCACGAAAATACCGAATCCATCCATGTCCCGAGTCCTCCCGAAGCCCTTCCGTTTCGATGACCGATCACCGAAAGCCGGCGGCGATCATCACGCCCTATCCTTATGCCACGGAAACGAGCGTTCGCGGTGATCAGTCTTGGTCGACGCGCCCCCGTGATCGTTCGCGACGGTTCAGCAGCCCAAACAATAGAGGAGCGAAACTTACGATCAGGATAATCCGGAAAAGATGGTGGGTCGACACGAAGGCCACATCGGCATGGAGGGCAAGCGCCACGAGGCTCATTTCGGCCAGCCCCCCCGGCGCATAAGCCAACACCAGATCGGTGATCGGGATGCCGGTAATGGTGTGGAGCAGCCAAGCGAAGCCGACCGTCAGGCCGATCAGCAGTGCCGTCAGACCCGCAGCAGCCATCGCTACCTTGCCGATCCAGCGCGCGCCCATCCCCGCGAATCGACAACCGATTGCGGCTCCGACGATCACCTGCGCGACCCCGACCAGCAAGGCGGGCGGCCGGCTCTCGGTGAGGCCCACCAGATGAAGGGCTGCGCTTAGCAGCATCGGACCGGTCAGCGCCGCCATCGGCAGTCCCAGCCGCCGTGCGATCGGCCAGCCGGCGCCGCAGGCCGCCAACAACCCCCAATCCAGCGCCCCGAGATCGCTGATGGCCGGGCCGAGCGGGCCGCGAGCCGCCAGATCATAACCGACGAAAATCTGGAACCACACCGGAACAGTAAACACCACCAGGATGATTCGCAGGCTGTGGGCAAGTGCGATCACCCGATCGTCGCCGCCCAGTGCGCCACCGGCCAGCACCATCTCGTTCAGCCCGCCCGGCGTCGCGGTGAAATACGCGGTGATCGGATCATGACCGGCGACGCAGCGCAGCCAAACCATGCCCATTCCGATGCAGCACAAGATATAGGGGATCAGCCCGGCCAGGGTGATCGACCAGCCGCCGATCCGGTCGATCATGCCGGGATTGAAGGCGCTACCAAGCATGATGCCGAGCACCAGGATCATGGTACTGCGCAAGCCCCGCGGCACCGCGATGCGGGCGCCAGCTACGGCCGCAAGGGCGGTTGCGGACATCGATCCGATCATCCAGGCCAGCGGCATACCAGCCCAAGTACAGAACGCTCCGCCGACCGCACCCAAGCTCAGCGCCAGAGCCAGGGCGCGATGGTCCATGGTCCGGGCCGAACCCGCGATGCATCTCCAATGGGCGGACAGGCGACAGGCCCGGGACTGCGATGCGGAGTCGCCTTTTCGAAAACTCATCCGGCGGTTCTACGCGAGCCCAGCAGACTTGTCGAAAGCTGCCGCCTCTCAACGTCTCAAGACATCCAAAGGACTCAGTGTGGCCGGCCGGGCGGTGCGGAACCACCTTCGGAATCCGGTGGCTCGTCACCGCTTTCGACCGCGCCGCACCGCTGCAACCAGCGAGCGACCAGCCAGCAGGCCAGCGCCCAGGCAGCACCGACCGTCCATCCGGCAAGCACATCGGTCGGCCAGTGCACACCCAGATAAACCCGGCTGATGCCGACCAGCACGGTCAATAGAACCGCAAGGACCAATAAATAGATCTTGAACCATGGTTCGGGCTGGATCCGCGCCAGCAGCGCGCCCAGGGTCAGATAGACGATTGCAGCCATCATTGCATGTCCGCTCGGAAAGCTGGCCGAATACACGATCGATCCGTGCGGCACGAGGTTTGGACGCGGCCGATCAAAGCCGATTTTCAGCAACGTGCTGAGCAGAACGCCGCCGCCGACCGATACCAGCAGCAGCATCGTGGCTTTGTGCATTCTTTGTAGCACGAGGAAGCCGGCGACGATCAGACTCAGCAACGTCAGCACCGTGGCTCCGCCCAAAGCGGTAATGTCGCGTCCTATTTCCTCCGCCCAGGGCGGCCCGATTGGATCATTCAGATCCGCCGGGTTGCGCAGCATAAGCAGCACGGCGGCATCAAAGGCATGCGTCTCGCCCTCCAGCACCTCGTCGGCCAGCTCAAAAAAGCTCCAGAGCGCCGCTGCCGCCAGCAGAACCACGATCAGCATGCCGAATTCGAACCGGCCGAGCCGCCGAAGCCCAGACATCCAGGTCAGCAAGCGCCCCGCTTTCATGGCCCCGGTATCACAGCCATTGACCGATCGCCCGGATCAGTTCGTCCGGCTTCACCGGCTTGTGCAGGAGTTGAAAGGAACCGGTGCGCGCTTCCTTCAGACGTTCGGCCGAGGTATCGCCGGTCAGCAGAATGCCGGGAATCGGCGCGTCGAAGGCTTGCCGGAGAGCAAGGATAGCATCGACCCCGGTGCGGTCACCGTGCAGGCGGTAATCGGCCAGGATCAAATCCGGCGCCCGCCCCTGTCGCCGCAACAGCGCCTCGATCTCGCTGACCTCGGCGGCTGCGATGGCGCGATACCCGGCACACTCGATCGTCAACCGCAGGGCCTCGAGCACATCCGGGTCATCGTCGAGCAGCGCGATGACCCGGCCGCGCGGCACGGCCACTCTCGGAGCGTTGGCGGGTTCGGCAGCCATTCTGGCGAGCGGCACCAGGATTTCGAACATCGATCCCCTGCCCGGCTCCGAATGCACACTGATTGTATGCCCGAGCAACCTGGCCAGCCGATCGACGATGGCCAAACCGAGCCCAAGCCCTTTGCGTTGGCTGAGCGGCTCACCCTCGAGCTGACGAAACTCCTCAAAAATCACAGTAAGCTGCTGCGGCGTCATGCCGATTCCGGTATCCCACACCTGGATCCGTACCGTCGTTCCGGAGACCCGACAGCCCATCAGGACTCGTCCCCGCCTCGTGTACTTCATCGCATTCGACAGCAAATTCCGCAGGATTCGTCCCAGCAATCGTTGGTCACTGGCCACCCAAACCGATGACTTGACCATGCAGAACCTAAGCCCGCAACTCTCGAACTGCGGCAAAAACTCCATCGCGAGCCGATCGAGCAAGTCCCGGATGGAAAAATGACCAAGCTTGACCGTCATAATGCCGGCATCAAGCTTTGAAATATCAAGCAGAGTATCCAGCATCTCCTGTTGGGCATCCAAAGACTGGCCCAATTGCCGAATTATGTCATTCAGATCCGGATCCCGGTTGCGTTGGGCAAGAACTCGCTGCAGCAGCATGCCGGCCTGCAAGGGCTGACGCAGATCGTGACTGGCGGCAGCGAGAACGCGGGTTTTCGCCAAACTCGCCTGCTCGGCATCGTGACACGCCCGAGTCAGCACAGCTTCGGTACGCCTGCGCTCGGCCAGGTTGGAGAGGACGGCCGCCGCAGCGACAATCTTCCCGGTGTCGTCGCGGATCGCGCTCGCATTGACGACGACGTTGTGTATATGGCCATTCCGCTGGACCATTCTAAGCTGCATCTTCGGAACCGTCTCGCCGCGCAACGCGCGCGCCAAGGGCCATTCCTCGATCGCCAGCTCTCGGCCCTTGTGCCAGGCGGTACCCCAGAGTTCGGCGACATGCTCAATGCTTGCCCCCTCAGGCTCCCGGAGCGCCATCCGGCGAGCCGCTGCGCTGACCAGTCGAATTCGGCCTCCCGCATCGCAGAGCACAATTGCTTCAGTGGCTTCGCGTAAGATCAATGTCAGCAAGCCACGGCTGCCGACGAGACCCAAATTTGCTCCAAAGACATCAAGATCCGTCATAGCCCAACTTTTTAAATAAGAACAACTCAATATTCCCGAATTCAAGGACCTCACTTTAACCTGGAAACGTTCGGTCAAAATACCGCCGCAGGGCCGGCCCACACATCGGGATCACTCTACTCACTTACTCAAATTGATGTTTTTCTCTCATGGGCATATCAATGCATGGTCGAGCTCTCCAGTCTATACGCCGTCTTGCCCTTTGCTCAGAGTTCACGCCGGCATGGCCAGCATTCAATGGTCATACGATGCAGCAAGGAATCTCTCACCTCCCAGCCGTTTGGCGTACTCGCGTCCGCCAAAATCTCCAGACCGACAAACGGATGGACAGAAGCAAAAATTTCCGTTCTCACTGTAACTGATTCGGTGCCACCCGGCGATATACCGAATTGCGGGCGACCATAAACGGTGCGACGCAGCCAAATCCGAATGGAACATGCGAAAAATATTTAGTAATCGCAGCGCTGCTGCGACCGCCAGGGTGGCCGCACGCTGTTCCCAAAGCTGGCCGCATTCGATCAGCAACGCAGTGCGCAAGCCGGCCGACGATCCGAAATCGCCGTAGTCGCACAGGCGCAGGCCGACCAGATGCCCGGCGTCGCAGACGAGACGCTCGCAAAGGCCCTGTGCCAGAGAGAGGTCGAGCCCCTTCCTGGCTGTACCGGCCAGCATCAGCGGCGTCAATAACTACTTTGTATAACGGATTTCGAGCAGAATGTCTACCCAGTCGATCAGCAGCCTTGCTTCCTGCGCCCAGTCGAATTCCACCGAGCACGGTCCGCCCTCCAGCATGGCCGCGGGTCTTGAAACCGGTTCGAATCCACATCCACCTGACGTGAGTCAGCCGGCTGCGCCGGATCGAAGCGACGGTATGCGACAGTATCGACGAAGCCGAATGGCCTGCTGCTGGTGGCATGGTTCCACGGCATGGGCACTCTGTATACCTTGAACAGTACGATCCGCCTGTGCAGCGGTACCAACGACCGAGGCGCGCGCCGACAATGTGCTTTATGAACTTGTCCTTGATTTAAGTGTGGTTGAATGCCGACTCAGGGACGGCCAATCTGTTGTTCACATCCGGCGGCAAACCGCGGCGAAGCCGCGACGGGCAGGTAGAAAACCCAATGATTATGGCGCCTTTCGTACCTGGAGCACCGACGGTTTGGCGATTGACGTCCCGTCATCCCGGATCGCACAACCGGAGAAGCGTCCAGTGAGCCAATCGCCCTGGATGACGATCGGCCCTTTGATCTCTCCCGGAATACTAGAGGCCGTTTCTGCCGGCGACGACCCGCCGCCGCTTGTATACGAGATGACGGATGACGTCCGGGGTAACGTCGGCTCGGTCTCGGGACCGGATACATTCGAAGCCCTGTTCAACGACGTGCCAAGCTATGGAGCAGTACTGATCTACGCAAGCTTTTCTCGCACAGCGATTGATGCGGACCCAGCATCCAGCGAGTTCGTGTCGCACGGCCCATCGGGCACGCAAACGGGCTGGGACTTCAACCGAACTTGTCTCGTTCACGTCAACCTAGCAGTCGGCTTCGAAATGCGGTTGGGATATCCGTGGTGAGCCTCAAGATCGATGGCGTGCTGGTGCGCCACGACCCGATTGGCCCGGCTGTGCCGGTGGTGTTCGACTCCCCTCACAGCGGGACCGTCTATCCATCGGATTTCCGCTTTGCGGGCGATCTCCAGGAGATCCGCGAGGCTGAAGACAGCCATGTCGACGAGCTGTTCGGGGCCGCCCCGCTCTATGGCGCCGGGTTGCTGTGCGCCCTGTTTCCGCGCAGCTATATCGATCCCAACCGGGCGCCAGAGGACCTCGACGAAAGCCTGATCGATGCGCCCTGGCCGGGCCTAGTGGTGCCGAGCGAGAAGACCCGCCTCGGCATTGGGCTGATCCGCCGGCTGAACAAGGCGGACCAGCCGATGTACAATCAAAGATTAAGCGTTGCCGAGGTCCGGACTCGGATCGATCGCTACTACCGTCCCTACCATTCACAGCTCCAGTCCATGCTCGACCACGCCCATTCCCGGTTCGGGATCGCCTATCTGATGGATTGCCATTCCATGCCGTCATTGGCCAGTGGACGATCGTCGGACGTAAGCAATCAGCGAGCCGATTTCGTGCTGGGCGACCGGGATGGCACGACCTGCGGGGTCGAGTTCCTGCGAGTGGTTGAAGCCACCCTGCGCCGCCTCGGCTATGTCGTGCGGATCAATGACCCTTATAAAGGGGTCGAGCTGGTCCGGTGCCACGGTCGCCCGGCGGAGGGACGCCACAGTCTGCAGATCGAGGTCAACCGGCGGCTCTACATGGACGAGCATACGCTGGAGAAGGGGCCGCATTTCGACCTGGTGCGCAGTCACATGACAGTACTGACCGCCACGATCTGCGACTGGGCCCGCCACCAAGCGGAAACCGTCGTTCGAAACGGCCTTGCCGCCATGCCGCGGCGCCCCTGATCCCTGCCGCGCCTTGGTCGGGCCCACCTGCGCAAGCCTGTGACGTTTCCCTATCCAGGCAAGGCAGGTTCTGCAAAAGTTCTGTCTTGGCCGATCG
>CAZTNV010000006.1:0-37321 GCA_964615535.1 uncultured Mycobacteriaceae bacterium
CAACCTCCGGCGACCCGGACCCGGCGATGCCGCTGGCCGCGCTGGCCGGCGAGTGGTGCTCCTGGCTGGCCGGAGAGCGGCGGCTGACCGATCGGACGCTCGACGGCTACCGCCGCGATCTGGCCGGATTCCTGGCCTTTCTGGCCGGGCAGTGGGGGCGCGAGGCGGAGCTGCGCGATCTGGCGCGGCTCGACCGCGGGTTGATCGACGCACATCTGACCGCGCTGGCCGCTTCAGGCCGGGCGGCGGCCTCGGTCGCGCGGGCGGCGTCGAGCCTGCGCAGCTTCTTCCGGTTCGTCGAGGCGGCCGGTCTGGGCAGCGTTCCGGCCCGCGGGCGGTTCACGGCGCCGGCGCCGGTGCCGCCGGCGGCGCGCCCGGGTCCGGCGGTGGTCGAGCGTGCCGTGGCCGCCGCCTCGCGGTTGAGCGACGAGCCTTGGCTGGCGCGGCGCGATGCGGCGCTGTTCGGGCTCCTGTTCGGTGCCGGGCTGCGGCTGGGCGAAGCGCTGGCACTGACCCGCGAGCAGGCGCCGTGCGACGGCCGCATGACGGTGACCGGTCGCGGCGGCCGCCGCCGCGAGGTGATCGTGCCGCCGCCGGTCGCCGCCGCGGTTGCCCATTATCTGGCCGCCTGCCCGTTTCACCAGTCTGGCGAGCAGCGGGCCGGCCTGGATCGGGACGCGCCGCTGTTCGTCGGCAGCCGCGGCCGGCGGCTGAATCCCGGCGTGGTCCAGCGGCAGATGCGCCGCCTGCGCGGCCTGCTCGGGCTGCCGGCGGCGACGACCCCGGCGGCGCTGCGGCAGGGCCTGATGGAAAGGCTCCGCAGCGAGGGCGCCGAGCTGTCCGCGGTGCAGCAGGCGCTGGGCTACGCCCACCCGGTCACCGCCCGCCGCGCCATCCGCCGCCCCGGCTCCCCGCCGTAACCGGACGCGGTGGGCACCCGCGGCCCGGCCCTAGAGCGTTGCCCGGCAAAGCGGAGTCGGGAAAAGGGGAGTCCCATCCGGGGCGGAATGTGATTCAAGCTTGAGGCTGGCGGAAAGGAGGCCGGCCATCATGCCAGGCCCACTTTCCAAGGACCGACGGATCCGCATCATCGACGCCCTCGAATCCGGCCAGATGAGCGAGCGCGCCGCCGCCCGCCACTTTCGCGTGGGGGTTGCCACCGTCCAGCGGCTTTGCAAGCTCAAGGCCGAGACCGACGGCCTCGCGCCGCGCCGGATCGGGTGTCGCGGGGGCTTCAAGCTCGCGCCCCACGGCGAGACCGTGATCGCGCAGGTGCGCGCTCATCCTGCCGCGCCCTTGGCCCAGCACATGACCATGCTTGCCGAAAAGGGCATCACCCTCGGCCGGGGCGGGCTCGACCGGTTTCTTCGTGCCGAAGGACTGACATATAGAGAAAGACACTCGAGGCCAGAGAGCAAGAGCGTCCCGATGTCGCCGCAAAGCCCCAAGACTGTCTGAACGAGCAGCCCAGCCTCGACGCCAGCCAACTCGTCTTCCTCGACGAGGCCTGGGCCAAAATAAATATGACGCCGTTGCGGGGCTGTTGCTTGCGTGGCCAGCGTCTGATCGGGGCGTCGCCCTTTGGCCACTGGAAAGCAACCACATTCATCGGCGCCTTGACTGCCGACGGGACAAGGCCGGCAGCAGGGCCGGATGGGCCAGCAGCAGGCGCAGCAAGATCAGCCTCACCTGCTGCTGGGGCGTGAAATCGTCACCGTGCTGTCACCGCCGACCCTGATTTTCCCGAACGAGATCCGCGGCACCGAGGTCCAGGCCGGCGAGGAGATGATCGGCCGCATCAGCCGGGTGATGATCGATACCGATCGCGGTCAGGTCGCCTATGTCCTGCTGATGCCGGCCGAATCGGGTCAGCAGGCGCGTGGACAAGCCGACCGGTTCATGCCGGTGCCGCTGCAATCGCTGCAATGGTCGCCGACCGGCGCAGGCTTCACCTTTGCTGGACAGCCCGAGCAGTTGCGCCAGATGCAGGGCATTCCGCAGGGCGGCCAGCCGACCCAGGTGGGTGCGGAACCGATCCAGCAACTCTACGAGAATTTCGGCGTGTCCCCGTACTGGCAGCGTCAGGGATGAGTCGGCGTCGGGAATGAGGCGGCCATCGCCGCCGGCGTTCGGACAGGTGGGCTCCGGCCCGCCTGCTTCGTGCCGGGGACGCGGTCGAAGGCCGTGAGGCATTCTCCGGCATTCGGGCTCACGAACACGCCTCCGCTCTCGCCGCCTCATGGTCTTCGAGGCCGAGCAGGGGTGAGAGCTGCTCGGGACAGCGGATCAGATCGGCCAGGGTGTAGCGGTCGAGCACCTCGAAGAAGGCCGCCAGCGCCTCCTGCAAGGCGATCCGCAACCGGCACCCGGTCGTCAGAGGGCAGGTGCTGGTCGGCGGATCGAAGCATTCGACCAGGATCACCTCGCCTTCCGTCTGGCGGATGACCTGGCCGATGCGGATGTGGTCCGGCGGTTTCGCCAGCCGGAAACCGCCGCTGCGGCCGCGCACGGTTTGCAGATAGCCGAGCCGGCAGAGTTCGGCCGCCGCCTTTTTGAGATGATCGTAGGAGACGCCGTAGGCCCTGGCCATCTCCGGCACGGTGCTGAGGCGCTGTCCGCGCAATGCGGTGTACATCAGGACCCGGATCGCGAAGTTGGAAAACTGCGTCATCCGCACCGGCCGGTCTCTCCCTTGCCAAAAACCGGTAAATGGTGTACCTGTTTAAAAAAACAGGTATCAGCCATACCTGTCTCTGTCAACGCCGATTTTGACAACGAAACGAATGCCTCGACGGTGCCTGCCGGGGGGCATGCATGGGGGACGCAGGATCATGAAAATTGCGGTGACCAGTCAGAACTTCCGCACGGTGACCGGGCATGCCGGCCGCGCGCGGCGGTTCCTGATCTATGATGTCCGGGCGGGCGCCGAGCCCGTCGAGGCCGGACGGCTGGACCTGCCGAAGGAGCAGGCGATGCACGAGTTCCACCATGCCGGGCCGCACCCGATCGACGGCGTCGATGTGATCCTCTCGGAGGGCTTCGGCGAGGGATTTGCCCAGCGCATGGCCGAGCGCGGCATCATTGCCGCCGCAACGGCGATGACCGACCCCGTGGACGCCGTGACGGACTATCTGGAACGCCGGCGAACCGGGGCCGAAGCGCCTGCCGCGGCGCCCTGCGGCTGCGTGGACGGCCACGAACACGGGCACCAGCACGGGCAGGGCCATCGGCACGCCCATGGCGCCGCAGCCGCGGGGCGGCATCGGGCTCGCCTTGCTCTCGACGTCGAACTGCCGGAAGGGGAGAAGAGCAATGAGTGACAGGCTGGACATCGGCGCGGTCGGCAGCCTCAGGATCGACGTGCTGACCGAGACCGGCTGGTTCGACGATGCGCGCTTCAAGCAGGACATGGCCGCCCATGGCGGCCCCGAGCAGACGCAATACCAGGTCGCCTGGGATGCGGAGAATGCCGGCGGCTATGCCGCCCTGCTGACCGTGACCCTGCCGGACGGCGACCAGCGAAAGATCCTGCTCGATACCGGCTGGAACACTGGCTGGATGGATTACGTCTTCGCCCGGCACGGGGTCGATGCGATGCTGGCGCGGGGCGAGATCGACTGCCTGGTGCTGTCGCACTGGCATCTCGATCACTTCTGGGGAATCCAATCGACGCTCAGGCACAACCCGCGGCTCAGGATCTACGCCCCGGCCACCTGGCGCGCGGAGGACCGGGCCCTGCTGAAGGAGAAGGCGCATTTCCGGGTGGACGATCGCAGCGGCCGGCCGGTCTCCATCTGCGGGAACGAGGTTGCCCATGAGGGCGACCTCATCCTCACCGGGCCCACCGGCGAGGACGGCAGCGGCCTCTACCGGCTGCTGCCGGGCGTGGCGCTGCACATGTTCGATGCCGCGATGCTGTTGCAGGTCAGGGGCGAAAACGTCCTCTACGTCAACGTCGCCGGCAAGGGGATCGTCACCGTCACCGGCTGCGGCCATCCGGGCATCATGACGCTGCTCCGCTTCGCCGAAGACACCCTGGCCGCGCCCGGCCTCCACGGCTGCTATGGCGGGCTGCATCTGAGCATTTTCGATACCTGGAAGCCGGAATTCGACGGCATCATCGAGGAGATCAGGCGGCTCGGCATCGAGAAGATGGGATGCAATCACTGCACCGGCTGGATGTGGGCGGAAAAGGCGGCGACGCACGGCGTTCCGATCGTCAAGGGGACCGATGCCTATCTCGGCTATCCGAAACGCTCGGCGCAGGCCAGAGGCAGCCATGCCTTTCTCGGCAACGGCGACAGCGTCACGTTCTAGGACCGGAATCGGGGCCGGGATCGGGGGCCGGGACCAGCATCGGGGGGCATGCCGTGCCGGACGGCGGTGCCGGTCCTCGCGCCCGCATGTCGAAGCCTGTAAAATCCCGGTCGGAGTGGCGCAACGATGCCGGTTCGCCAAAAGCAACTCATCCTTTCTATTGGGTCACGACGAACGGATGATGCCGCCAGTATTGAAACCCGGCATCCCACAAGCCGGCATGGCCAGCCGTCCATACCATGAACTATTTAAGTCCGATGCGGAGTCGGCAGCTCTGCGGAGCTTGGCGTATTTGACTCATGTCAATTCGAACCGTTCTCTCATGGCCCGGTTTCACGCCCGGTTTCCGGTCTGACGGGACGGCAGCAGCGGAGGTTCACCGTGCCCGGCACTCGGCGGGAGACAGAGGCTCTCAGGCGGAGCAGGTCGTCGGGCCGGCCGGATTGCAGGGCTGGTGGCGGCTCCGAAGACCGGCCCGAAGACCGGATTGCAGGCCCGGCAGTCCCGGCCGGCGCCGCTGAATGCAGGCCCGGCCATGTCCGTCACCCGTGACCAGTCAAGACGGGCGATGGAACGGTCGATCAGGACTCAACGGCTGGACCGCCGCCGGATGTATACCACCCTGACCTCGATTCCCGAAATACTTGCCGATGATCTGGTCAATTTCTGGTCTCCCCGGCTCTATTCCAAAGTCTGGTCCGAAAGGCTGGCCCTGCTGAGCGACATTCACGGTCAGATAAGGATCGATATCCCGATCTTCAGCCTGTATGCCAACGTCTCGATGCTGTTCACCGCCGGACTGATCGAGCGGTGGGGCGAGGGCCGGATCACCTGTGCCGCTCAGGCCTACATCTATGCCAATTCCGCGCATGAGCGGCACCGGTGGGCCGCCGAGAGATGGTTGGTTGCGCATCCCGGAGCGAAACCCGGCAGCGAGCCCTGCCAGCCCTCGCCGCCGGAGCGCCGCCGGGCCCATCGGCGCCAGGTCAATCGGCCGACCACCCTGACCGCCGGCAGCCGCACCGTCGCCTGCAGCCTGCTCGACCTGTCGCCGGGCGGGGCGCTGGTCGAGGCGCCGACCCGGCTGATGCCGGGCGAGACCGTTCACCTCGATGTGCCAAACCGGGGTCCGTCGCCGGCTTCGGTGGTCAGGGTTGCCGGGCGCCGCATCGGCCTGAGGTTCGTCGCCCCGCTGGCGGCGTGACCCTCGTCGCTCCGACCGGTCCGGTGAGTGAAAATCGGAACAAACGTCAAACAAGGGATCGGGCCGCTTTGTCGTCGGCTGTTCAGCAAGCCTCTGCAGTGCATGATAAACTTTGCCCTGCCCGAACAAGGATTTGCCCGATTTCAGGACGACGGTGCCACCGGGCAGCCATCCCGCATCCTGATCTTTCTCAGTTGCACAGCGATTTCCTCAAGAGTTCTGGCATGATTGGCGATCCACTGTGAGCGCGTCGTCGCCGCTCTGTTCCGAAGAGTTTGCGCCAGTTCAAGAATTTGTTCTTCGATCTCCGGATACTCTACAGTTCTGGTATACATCCGTGGTACTCCCAACCTTTTAGATTGTCCGATCTGACAGAGCAGGACGGACTGATGCAAAGGGATGAGCCAAACTCAGACTAGGCTGTTTTGCTGTCCCGCTACGACTTTCCAACATATTTTTATCGGTTATTATCGGCAATTTCATCGAAAGTATGATTCATTTTTCTAATGAAACGGGACTATTTGATAAGAACGATTCTGCCATAAGCGGTGCTGCCCGATATCGCAATGCACCAGCCGGGCCCAACACCGGCGGCATGCCGCGCCAGGTCAGGATTCGACGAAGCGGCACCTGTCGGGGAAAGCTCGCCAACGCTTCAGGCCAAGAAAGCGCCGGTGCCGTCTGGGCAGCCGGCCGAGCCGGGAGGTGCCTGCCGCAATCCAAGTTTCTGCAGGCCGGTTCACGTCAAGCAGGTGTCTTCAGCAGGTCGTTGACCATCGCCAACAACTGCGAGGGCGCAAAAGGTTTGTTAAGGACGCTGTCGGCACCGAATTTCGCCGCGATTTTCAGGTAATCCAAACCGGCTGATCCGCCACCGCCGGAAATGGCCAGAATCCGGGTCGCCGGATACAGTCTGCGGATCTGCACGATGACTTCGAGCCCGTCGGAATCCGGCATGAGGATATCGGTTATGACCAGATCGGCCTGCTGCCGGGAGAGCTGCGACAGGCCATCCGCGCCATTGATGGCGGCGCTGACGACATATCCCGGTTTTTGAAGACAGCGCGTGATCACGTCCCTCATCAGGTTGTCGTCATCGATGACAAGGACCGAAGGAGGTTGGGACTCGGACATCTTTGCCTTATTTTCGGGGATACCGGTATCTGCATGTGATTTCACCGGTCTTTCCTTCCGTTTCATTATAGAGTTTGTGTCATTCTCGCCTGAAACCGAGAGTGTCATCAAACAACAATAGTTTTAAGCAGAAACTCAGTCTAGCAGAGCCCGCGATCTGTCGCAAAATGGTTCATTCTTAACTCTTGGCAATTGCCCGACGACCATCCAACGCGGCGCCATCGTGCCGCCTCCTGTCATACCGCTTATACCGCCGCCCGCAAGCGGCGTGCCCCGTTGGCAACACGTCGCCTATATGGCGAACCATCGCGTGGGAAAAGGTTTCTCCTGCCCTTTTGTCCCTGTTCATGCCTTTTTGTCCCTGCCCGTCCCCTCTTGTCCCGTCCCGTCCCGTCTCGACCAGGTGCCTCACGGGACAATTCCGGCCGGTGCGGGCGGCGCATCCTGAGCCGCGGCCGCTGCAACGGGCTGCGCCGCCAGGTGGCGGGCCTTGACGATCGCCAGACACCGATCGAGCAGGCCGCGAAGGCGGTGCGTGCAGGATCGCGCCTCGGCCAGCCGCTCTTGCCTGGCCGCCCGCTCGATCTCTGCGGTCAGGGCGTGGACGGCGGCGAAGCCCAGGGTGCCCGCCGCCGATTTGAAGGAATGGGCGGCGCCGCCCAGCGCCGCGGCATCGCCGGCGGCGGCCAGCCGCTCGATTTCGGACAGCCGGACAAGCGCGTCGCCTTCGAAACCGGCGATCATCTCCCCGAACGTCTCGGCGCCCAGCATGTCGATGAAGTCCGTGATCTGCGCCTCGTTGATCAGGTCGTCCGCCTCGATCGGGTCGCCCGCCGTTGTCGGGCCGGCCGCTTCGGCGGCCGGGACCGGCGGCCGGCTGCGGGCCGACTGCCGGTCCAGCACGCGGAACAGTTCTTTCCGGTTGACCGGCTTGGTCACGTAATCGTCCATTCCGGCCGCGCGGCACTCGGCATCGAAGCCGGAGACGACATTGGCGGTCATCGCGACGATCGGCACCCGGGCGCAGGGCGCGGCCAGGGCCCGGATGGTCCGGGTCGCGGTGAGGCCGTCCATTTCGGGCATCTGCACGTCCATCAGCACCAGATCGTAGGGGAAGGCCTGGACCGCCCTGACCGCCTCGGCACCGTTGCCGACCACGTCGATGCGGTGCCCCTGGGTCTGCAGCAGGCGCCGCGCGACGTCCTGGTTGACCGGATTGTCCTCGGCGACGAGGATGCGCAGGGGACGTCCGGCCCCGGCGCTGCCCGGTGCCGCCGGGGAGCGGTTCTGCTGCGCCGCCGGGGGCGTGATCTGCGCCTCCGCGCCGAGCAGGGTCGACAGCAGGTCGAACAGCGGCGACAGCCGCACCGGCTTGTGCAGGACGGCGTCGTGGGCGAGATCGGCGGCGGCGGCGGCGCTCTTGAACGGCAGCAGCAGCGCGATCCTGGGACGCGGCGTCAGCGCCTCCACGGTCTGCCGCACGCTCTTCTCGCGCAGCAGCGGCTCGGCGATGAGCACGATGTCGAACGGCTGGTCGCAGAGCGCCGCCTGGACATGGGCGGCGCCGCTCGCCGCCAGGGCGGTCACGCCCCAGTCCGACAGGCTGCGGACCAGGGCGCCGACCAGGGCAACCGACGGATCGGCGGCCAGCACCCGGACGGATCGCCCCAGAGCCGGGCCGAGCACCGGGCCGGTGGCGGGAATCTCGGTGGCGGCCGCGCCGGCCGCCACCGCGAAAGGCAGCTCGAACCAGAAGGTGCTGCCGGTGCCGACCGCGCTGTGCACGCCGATTTCGCCGCCCATCAGCCGGCACAGCCGCTTGCAGATCGCCAGGCCGAGGCCGGTGCCGCTGAACCGCCGCACCGCCGAGGCGTCGACCTGCGAGAACTCCTTGAAGAGCTGGCCCTGCCGGTCCGGCGGGATGCCGATGCCGCTGTCGATCACCTCGAACCGCAGGATCACATCCGGCCCCAGGCCGGTCCTGGCCGAGACGGCGAGCAGGACGCCTCCGGCATCGGTGAACTTGATGCCGTTGCCGACCAGGTTCATCAGGATTTGGCCGAGCCGGTTGCTGTCGCCGTACAGCCGTCGGGGTACCGCCGGCGAGACATAGGTGATCAGCTCGACGCCCTTGTCGTGGGCCTTCGGTGCCAGGATTTCGGCGATGCCTTCGGCCAGCGGCACGACGTCGAACTCGGTCTCCTCCAGCACCACCCGCCCGGCCTCGATCTTGGAGAAGTCGAGGATGTCGTTGATGATGGCCAGCAGCGCCTCGCCCGAATTTCGGATGGTCTCGGCCATATGGCGCTGATCGGCGTCGAGCCCGGTGTCGAGCAGCAGCCCGGTCATGCCGATGACGCCGTTCATCGGCGTGCGGATCTCGTGGCTCATGGTCGCCAGGAAGGCCGATTTGGCCTGGTTGGCCTGTTCGGCGGCCAGTCGCGCCTCGTTGGCAAGACTCTTTTCGCTCTCGAGCTGCTGGGCCAGTGTCGTCAGATGGTCGGCCTGCCGCGCGATCTGGTCCAGCGAGGCCTGCAGATCGGCCGAGCGCTGGGCCAGCTCGCGGGTGCGCTCGGCAACCTTGGTCTCGAGGTGCTCGGCGCTGACCCTGAGGCGCTGCTGGTAGCGCCCGATGCTCCAGGCCAGCAGCACCGAGGTCAGCACCGCGGCCACGGTGACCGCGATGAACAGCTCGACGGTGCGCGCCGCCGAGGCGGCGGCCTGGGCCGAGCGCTCGCGGGCGTCGAGCACGACCGCTGCCGCAATCTCGTTGACCTGCGAGACCAGCCGGTCGGAGATGGCATTGAACGGGCCGATGAAGGCGACCGCGCTGGCGAAATCGATTTCCAGCATGGAGCCGACCCAGTCCATGCCGCGCTGATAATGATCGATCTGGCCCAGCGTTTCGTCGAGGGTTGCGATCTGGTCGGCGGTGGCAAAGCGGTCGCGGTACTCGGCCAGGGCGCCGCGCAGCGCCGCCAGATCGGCCGCCAGGCCGGCCAGTTGCGCCGGGCCTTCGCCGCGGTTGAGATCGGCCGCCTGGAAGGTCATAACGCGGTACAGCGAGGTATTGACCGTCTGGAGGCGGAGCGCGATGTCGGCGATCATGGCGCTGCCGTCCAGGTTGCGGCGGACGATCCGGTTGGTCTCGGAGATCACCTGGTCGAGTGCGCTGCTGCTGAGCCAGATCAGCATGCCGAACAGCGCGATCACGCCCAGCGGCAGCAGCGTCATCTTGAGCAGCGGCCAGCGCGCGGCCGGCCCGCCGCCCGCCATCCAATCCCCGGCGATCCGTTCGCCATCCGCCATCCCTGCCTCCCGCCTCCTCACCAGCGACCGACCACCGAGAACAGCACGCGCGACTCGAGTTCGGCCTGGGTCGTCTCCTGCCGGCTCCACAATCCCTCCGCGGACAGCTCGGCGGTGACGGTCTCGGTCAGCCGGTAGCCGATCCGCGGCACCAGCAGCACGGCATTGCCGAAGGTCTGCCGCGGCGAGCCTGGCCGCAGCACGTCGGTCATCGAATAGGACGAGCGGTAATGCGCCTGGAGATCGAGCTCCCAGGGGCCGTCGGCGTAGCCGATCCGCACATTCGCCATGTGGCGCGGCGACCCCGCGGCGAAGTTCACAGGCGGGGGGAACAGCGCGGCGCCGGGATTCTGGTTGAGGTCGTCCCAGATGTTCTGCCAGGCATAGTTGAGCGCCCAGCTCCAGTTCGGGTCGATCCGGCCGCTGGCGCCCAGTTCCAGGCCGGCGGTCCGCGAATCGCCGACATTGTCGATGAAGCCGAAGGCGAATGGCCGCCCGGTCCGGGGGTCGAGGCCGATCCGGAGCGGCACCCCGGTGGGCGAGATCAGGTTGCGGTTCTCCTGGTAGAACAGCGATGCCCGGAGGGTGGCGGTCAGCGACGGGATGCGCCGGTCGTAGGACAGCTCGTAGTTGATCACCTCGGTCGGCTCGATGTGCGGGTTGCCGAACGCGGCGGGGAACGTCGATCCCGGTTCGGGGAAGAGCTGGATGGCACCGAAATCGCCCACGCTCGGCAGTTGCAGCCCGCGGCCGATGGTGAAGCGCAGCGTGTCCAGCGGCGACGGCCGCCAGATCAGCGCGCTGTTGAAGCTGAAGGCATCCAGGGTGCGGTCGAAATCCCGGTCGGTCAGGGGCACCCGGGGATCGATCGGACCCTCGCGGCTCAGCTCCAGATGATCGAACCGCACGGCGTTCATCAGCGACAGCTCGTCGGAGAAGGCATGCTCCCACATGCCGCCGGCCGACAGCACCTGATAGCTCAGCGTGCCCTGCCCGCTGTTGATCGTGTTGCCCTGATCGCGGCGGTATTCGGCCGAGAGCCGGAAGCTGTCGCCGGTTCCGATCCGGAATACGTTCTGCACGCCGACCACCGTGGTGTGGTTGTCGATCGGCCCGACCGGGTAGCCGAACAGCTCGGCATCGGCATGGAAAAGATTGTGATACGCCTGGGCGGTGATCAGTCCGATCGGCGTGGTCGCGCTCAGGCTGGCGCGGATCGAGGCGGATTCGAGGTCGGCCCGCACCGGCGTGACGGCCGGCGACAGCAGGCGCGTCTCGCCCGCGACATAGGTTCCCTCGAACCCCAGATGCACCGTCTCGCTGACCGCGACCTGGGCATCAAGGCTGGCCGAGGCGCGGCGCGGATCGACGGCCGTGCTTTCGATTCGCGGGTTGGCGATGCCGCGGTCCTGGGCGGCCGAGCCGCCGGCGGAGATGCGGATGCCGAGATCCGGCGACGGCCGCAGGGTGGCGACGCCGGACAGCTCACGGTACCGCTGCGTGCCGACGCGCACCCTCAGGCTGTTGACGTCATCGTAGAGCGGATTGTAGGTGACGATGTTGACCACGCCGCTCGAGGCGTTGAAGCCGTAGAGCGCGCTCTGCGGCCCCTTGATCACCTCGATCTGGCGAATCTCGTCGAGTTCGACCGGGATCGCGTCCCAGAACACCTGGCCGAAATAGCTGACATAGACCTGTCGGCCGTTGACCAGCACCAGCAGGCGCCGGCCGAGCCCCTGATTGTAGCCGCGCACGCTGGCCTCCGGCCCGTTGAACGAGGGGCGCCAGGTGTCGATGCCCGCCACCATGCGAAGAATGCCGGGAATGTCGGTGGCCCCGGAACGGCGGATCTGCTCGGCGGTAATGATCTCCATGGTCGCCGGCACCTCGGAGGCGCGCTGCGGCCGGCCGGTGGCGCTGACCGTGACCGGCTCGCCGAACAGCGCCTCCAGCGAGCCGTAATCGATGCCCTGCGCCTGGACCGGACCGGCGAACAGCATCAGGAGGAGGATCACTCCCCCCACTCGTCGAGGCCGCGAATCCGGCATGGGCGAGTCGGCCATGGCTGCCTCACATCTCATTGATCATCATGCGGAAAGCCGCGTCGAACTCGACGGCGGAGGCGCGGGCGGCTTCGCGGTTGACAAGGATCTGGACGCGCGGTTCGCTGGCCACGGCCATGACGCAGCGGCCGGCGCGCACGCAGGTGAAATCCGGCGAGATGCTGAGAATGCCGTGCCGCCGGGTGGCTTCGAAAATCCGGTCGAAATGGGGGCGCAGCCCGTTGGTCAGCAGCGCGAACCGCAGTCCCGACAGCCGCGCCAGATCGTCGACCGGGACGCGCACGGCGGACACGGTGGCCGGGCCAACCCGCAGCCCGGTCCCGAGGACGGTCTGCGCGACCAGGGATTCGGCCACTGAAGCCGGCGCCGCCGGGTCGAACACGATGGCCAGCCCGACCGCGCCGCTGGGCGGGCTGGCGATGAATCCGAGCGTTCGCACGGCGACCTGCACGTCCCTGCCGGTCATCTGGGCCGGACAGGGCCGGGCCGCGACCAGGACCAGAGCGGCCATCGCCAGGGCAAGAAGTCTGGCCCGCATGCGCCGGGTCCGGATCATGGCGGGCCCTTGCGAACATGCCCTCGTGGAACCGCCGCCGGGGACGGGCTCGGCCGCGGCATTCGGCCGGACCGCCGAGGCGGCCCGACGGCGCGGCCGCCCGCTCCGGTCATGCCGGTCGGCGGAGCGGCACGCCGCCCGGCGGCCCGTGCCTCGCCTTGCTCCAATCTGCCCCGCACGACTTCGCCCCGAGCCCGGTCCACCCGATGCCAAGGTTTGCCCAGCCGATCCTTACCGGGGGGTTAAGCATAGATCCGCCGGTCCCGGCCGGGCGGGCGGCGGCGGCGCGGCGGCGGCGGTATTCCGGGCCGGGGCCGGGCCGGTTATGCAAAAATCACCGGCCATTGTGCAAAAACATCGCCTAGATTGTATCGGATGCAATTATCCGCCCGTGATCGGGGCGGCATTCCCCTGCCTTCCCCTTCCCCTTCCCCTCCCCGTTTCCGCTGACGAAAGCCCCGCCATGGACCCGAGCCACGCTGCCGCCCCTTCGGCCGATCGCCCGCCGGCGGGCGACGATCCCGGCCAGGCCGTTGCCGACCGCCTGCGGTCGCGCATCCTCGACCGCCGGGCGGTGATCGGGATCATCGGGCTCGGCTATGTCGGGCTGCCTCTGGTGCAGGCGATCGGCGGCCGGGACTTCGCCGTCATCGGCTTCGATGTCGACCAGGCGAAGATCGACCGGCTGAATGCCGGCCAGTCCTATATCCGGCACATTCCCCCCGAAATCCTGAGGCCGCTGATCGAGTGCGGCCGGTTCCGGCCGACCGCGGATTTCGCGCTTCTGGCCGAGGTCGATGCGGTGCTGATCTGCGTGCCGACCCCGCTGACCCGGCATCGCGACCCCGATCTGGGCTTCGTCGAGCAGACCACCCGGACGATCGCCCGGCATTTGCGCCCGGGCCAGCTCGTGGTGCTGGAATCGACCACCTATCCCGGCACCACGCGCGAGGTGATGAAGCCGATCCTGGAGGCGACCGGCCTGCGCTCGGAGACCGATTTCTTCCTGGCCTATTCCCCCGAACGCGAGGACCCGGGCAATCGCGACTTCGCCACCGCCGGCATCCCCAAGGTGGTCGGCGGCGACGGGCCGCGCGCCCTGGCCCTGGCGGCGGCGCTGTACGACCAGGTCGTCCCGCGCACCGTGCCGGTGTCCTCGACCGACACCGCCGAGGCGGTCAAGCTGACCGAGAACATCTTTCGCGCGGTCAACATCGCCCTGGTCAACGAGCTGAAGATCGTGTTCGACGCCATGGGCATCGACGTCTGGGAGGTGATCGAGGCGGCCAAATCCAAGCCGTTCGGCTTCATGCCGTTCTATCCGGGGCCGGGGCTGGGCGGCCACTGCATCCCGATCGATCCGTTCTATCTCACCTGGAAGGCGCGGGAGCACGATCTGTGGACCCGGTTCATCGAGCTGGCCGGCGAGGTCAACACCGCCATGCCGGGCTATGTGGTCGACCGGCTGGCCCGCGCGCTCGACCGGACCGCCGGGCGCGGCCTGACCGGGGCGCGGATTCTGATCGTCGGGGTCGCCTACAAGAAGAATGTCGACGACGTCCGCGAAAGCCCGGCGCTGAGGATCATGAAACTGCTGACCGAGCGCGGCGCGGCGGTCGAGTATCACGATCCGCATGTGGCCGAACTGCCGGTCACCCGCGAGTATCCGCAGTTCGCCGGGCAATGTTCGGTGCCGGCGGACGCGGCCGGGCTGGCGGCGTTCGACGCGGTGGTGATCTGCACCGATCATGACGAAATCGATTACCGCGCCCTGGTCGAGGCGGCGCGGCTGGTGGTCGATACCCGCAATGCCTGCCGCCGCCACGGCATCGCCTCGACCAGGGTGGTCGGGGCGTGATCCGCCCTGCCCGCCGCCGGCGCGGGGCAGGCGTCAGGCGAGACCGGCCAGCACCGCCGCGATCACCCGGTCCTGGGTCGCGGGGTCGAGATAGGGGTGCATCGGCAGGCTGATGACGTGGCGCGACAGCCGGTCGGACACCGGCACCCCGCCCGGCGCCACCGGGAAATGCCGGTAGCCGGTCTGGCGCGACAGCGGGATCGGGTAGTACACCGCGGTCGGTACTCCGGCGGCGCGGCAGGCGGCGGCGACCCGCTCGCGATCCTCGACCACCAGCGTGTACTGCGCCCAGACCGGGCGCATGTCTGGCGCCGGCCGCGGCGCGCGCAGGGCGGCGCCGGCCAGCGCCTGGCCGTAGCGCCGGGCGATCCGGTCGCGGGCCTCGATCTCCTCGGGAAACACCTCGAGCTTGGCCAGCAGGATGGCGGCCTGGAGGGTGTCGAGCCGGGCGTTCAGGCCGATCCGGACATTGTCGTAGCGGTCGGCGCCCTGGCCGTGGACGCGCAGCGACCGCATCAGCCCGGCCAGCCGGTCGTCGTCGGTGAACACCGCGCCGCCGTCGCCGTAGCAGCCCAGCGGCTTGGCCGGAAAGAAGCTGGTCGCGGTGACCCGGCCGAAGGTGCCGACCCGCCGCCCGTCCAGCGCCGCCCCGAAACTCTGCGCCGCATCGGCCAGCACGAACAGGCCGTGGCGCGCCGCGACCGGCTCGATCGCGGGATAGTCGGCGGGCTGGCCGAACAGGTCGACCGGGATCACCGCGCGCGGCCGGAGCCCCAGCCGGACCGCCTCCGCCACCGCCGGCTCCAGCCCGGCCGGATCGAGATTGAAGCCGTCCTCCAGGATATCGACGAAGATCGGGGTCGCGCCCAGCCAGGCGACCACTTCGGCGGTGGCGACGAAGGTGAAGGCCGGCACCAGCACCGCATCGCCCGGACCGATCCCCTCGGCCATCAGCGCCAGCGCCAGCGCATCGGTGCCGTTGGCGCAGCCGATGCAATGGCGGGCGCCGCAGAATGCCGCCAGCGCGGCCTCCAGTTCCGCGACCTCCGGACCCATGACGTAGGCACCGTGCCCGAGCACCCGGGCGATCGCCGCCTCGATGCGCGGGCCGATCCGCCGGCGCTGGGCCTGCAGGTCGATGAACGGGATCGGATGGGGTGCGGCGGTCTGGTCGGGGGCGGGCACGGTCATCGGCGGGACTTCCGGAGGCTGATCGGGAACCAGTCGGTCGGGCGCAGGCGGGTGGGCGGCGCGGGCCGGGTGCGCGCCGGATGGCGGTGCGGCTTATACCGCCGATCCGCGGCGCCCGCCATCGGGGCGAAGCTCCGGGCGCGAAAAGCCCGGCGAACAAGGCCGGTCGCCGGACGGATCGGCGCTCGGGCCCGGCATGTGGGTTTTCGGAAGACTGCCGCCGGCAGACCGCGGCCGGCAGCCTGGTCCGGATTTTCACGCCATGCGGCACCTGCGACATCGATTCGAATCGCGATTTCGGACTCGTTCGAGGGAAGGCCACGGAGTCGGCGCCGTCAATAGTCAGCTCGCTGATCTATGCCTTCCGAAAACCTATACGGCTGTGCGGCAAGTCATGCGGGCGTCAGCACCGAAACGGGCATCGGAGCTCGCATCTATTGATTATGTCGTGTTTATGGATGGAATGATGGCTGCCAATAGAGCGTTCGAATATGGGTTTTCGGAAACTGCCGCGAGCGATTCGGGATTACCGGCCGGCTGGACCGGTTGCTGGACCGGAAATTGTGGGTTTTCGGATGGCTGGCCGGCCCGGTCGGCGGGCCGGCATATGGGTTTTCGAAAGGCATAAATGGGGTTTCGGAATTTTATTCGCGGGTCATGTGGGTTTTCGGAAGTCGACGGTCTTTCCCGTGAAATCGGCTCGTTCTTATAGTGATGCAGGTCAGATGCGGGAAGTTTGATATGACGGCAGTCGTGCAGCCGAACCGGCATGAGCAGTTGATGCTCCTGGAAGACGGGGGCCGCGTCGACGGCAGAATGGACGTTTCCTTTCTGCACCGCAGCTTCTGTATTGCCGGCCTGCCGTTGCGCCGCCCGAAGGACACCATGCAGGCGTTCAGCCGGCATGACGGGCGGTTCGCATATACCGTCAACCCCCATTCGATGGTGCTGCCGGACGGCCAGGTGGTGGAAATCGGCGTACCTTACGGTCCCAAGGCGCGGCTGCTCGCGATGTGGCTGGCGACCGAGGTCAAGAGTCCGCATCGGCGGACCGGCGACCGCTGGATCGAGATCGGCGCCATCACCGAATGGTTGCGCAGCATCGGGATCAGCCCCTACGGCACCACCGCCGGCAAGCAGGGCTCGATCGAGGTCACCAAGGACCAACTCGTCCGCCTCGCCTTCGCCCAGTTCACGATGGTCATGAAGAACGAGGACGACAAGCATCTGTTCAAGCGCCAGCAACTGATCGAAAGCGGCATTTTCGACGAGGGCCAGCTCGAAATGTACGCTCGCGGCCAGGTCCGCAAGATGAAATGGCCGCAGGGCGTCCAGCTCACCGAGGCGGCCTATGACCGGTTTCTGAAATACTCGGTCCCGGTGCCGACCGCGCGCCTCGCAAAGATCGCGAATTCGGCAATGGCAATCGATATCTTCGTGTTTCTGTGCTATACGCTGCCGCTGATCCAGCCGGGAGACGAGGATCTGGTATCCTGGCGCAACCTGATCGCCCAGTTCGGCAATCACGAAGCGCCCTCGAAATTCCGTGAAACCTTCAAGAAAAGCATCGAGAACGCGCTGGCCGCCTATCCCGAGGCGAATGTCGCCTTGGTCGAAGAGGGGCTGCGGCTGCGCTATTCCGATCCCGCCGTTCTGCGCAAGGCGTTCATCACCCTGAACGGCGGCAACCGCCGCGGCGGTGCAAGACGCAAATGACCGCCGGTACCGAGCATCCGGCGTCAACTGCCCGGTCCGCTGGGGCGGGGCCTGCGAGTACCGGAAATTGCGATCGATCCCGACTCGGTCCCCGCCGTGCCACGACGCACGCGGTGCCGGTCGGTCTTTACGGAGAACGGCTCATCCAGATCCCATGAACGAGTTGGCCCGCCGGTGAGGGCGGGCCGATCAGCAACTCGCTGAGTCTGATAGATTTTACCTGGCAGTGAAATCCTACCAGACTTGGCCCGGATGGCAAGCGTGAAATTTCACGCCACGCTGCCGCGTTGCCTGATCGTCCCCCTGCCGGCTGGCCGGAAAGGACAGCCATGGACGACCCCAGCGCCGCCCCCGAGGGGCGGCCACGGACCGGTTTTGCGCGCCGGCGGGCGGGCGATTATGCCGCCCGCCAGATCGCGCGGGACTTCGCCGGCCTGCCGCCGGAGTTCACCCATCCCAAGCAACTGCTCGAACCCCTGCGCGCGGCCGGCGCCCGGCTGCCCTTCCCGCGCGAGGATCTGGATGTACTTGCCGTGCTGGTCGATTTCACCAGCCCGGCCGACTGGATCGCGGGCGGCGAGCCGATGGTCTGGCCCAGCAACGACGAGCTGGCCGGCCGGACCGGACGCCATCCCAACGACGTGTCGCGGCGGCTGGCCCGGCTGCGGGCCGGCGGTGCGATCGATGTGCGCTACGGTCCGGGCAACCGCCGGCATCCCGTGTTCGACGCCCGCGGCACCGTCGTCGAAAAATACGGCATCGATCTGCGGCCGCTCGCGGCCCTGGCCCAGGCGCTACGACCGGTCGCCCAGGCCCAGGCCCAGCGCCGCGCCTCGATCCGCCGGATCGTGGCGCGCATCACCGAAACCGCGCAGGATTGCCGCCAGCACCTGGATGCCGCGCGAGCGCCCGAGGCCGCGGCCGGACCCGCCCGGCTGTCGGAACTGGCCGTCCTGGCCGGCCGAACCGAGGCGCTGCGGCTGGAGGTCCGAACGCTCCAGGCCAGGGATCACCAGACCGGCGATGCCGGGCAGGCCGAACACGACCGGCGCCTGCTGACGCTGGCGGCCGAGGCCGCGACAGCCGGGAGCCGGGCTTTCGCTCTCGCTGCTGATCTGTTCCCGATGAAGGGGATTGCGGACTCGTTAAGCGGGCTTAACGAGTCCGCTGATGATGACTCTACAACCGAAAATCCTATCAATACCAAAAAAAGTAAGGCTAACCAAAAGAAAGTAGCGCCGGTTTCGGACGACGGTCCCAGGGATGCGGACTATGTTCCGCTGTCTCAGGAGACTGCCCGCCAGTCGCCCAGGATCACGGTGCAAAGACTGGCAACGCTGTCACCGCTGTTCGAGCGGCGTTTGGAAAGCCATCGCCTGAAAACCGCCGAGACTGCGACCGCCGACGACATCGAGATCATCGGCCGGCAGGTCGCGACCGGGCTGGGCCTGTCGGTGCCGGCGCTTCAGCAGGCCATTCTGCGACATGGCGGGATGGTCGTGGCGCTGGCGGCGCTGGCCGCGGCCGAGCAGCCGCATCATCGCATCCGGACAAGCCGTGCCGCGCTGCTGGCCGGCATGCTGCGCAAGCCGCCGGACCAGCTCAATCCTTTGGCCAGCCTGTTCGGTCTGGCGGCGGAACGCCGGCGGGCCCGGAGCTCGGGCGGCCGGGGGCCATAAGGCCCCCGGACCCTGATCGGCCTACGCCAGATAGACCCGTTCCAGCGCGCTGCGGGTCACGTTGCCGCGGCTATCCTCGGCCTCGATGAAATAGCGCACGTCGCCCGCGCCGACCGGCAGGGCGGCGGTGAAATACCTGCCGGTGATCGCCGCGCCGGTCTCGGACGGATAGGGCCCGCGATCCTGCATCGCCAGCCGGGAATCGCCGGCACCGGTACGCAGGACCAGATCGACCCGCTTCAGCCCCGAGATGTCGTAGACGAAGGTATGCACCATGCCCTCGCGCGGGGCATCGAGCAGGCAGTTGTTGCCCCATTTCTTGCCGCCGGGGTTTTCCGGGATGACCCAGGGGGCGAAGATGGTCGGGCCGCTGCCGTCGCGCCCCGAAGCCAGCAGTCCTTCGACCGCCGGCTTCAGGCGGCTCCAGGCCAGATTGGCCGCGTTGGTCACCTGCTGGTCCCAGACATGCTGGCCGGTCCAGTACCAGTAGCAGCTCGTCTCGGCGCAGAGCAGCAGCCAGTTGGCCTCCTCCAGGGCCGGATGGCCCGGCTCGGTGTCCTCCAGAGTATGGACGACGTTCTGGAACGCGGTCAGCACCGCCCAGGAATTCAGGTCCGGCGAGTAGGGCTGGTCGTAGCGGCTGAACCATTTCATGAATTGCGGATCGCCGTTGTCGGCGCCGCTCCACGAGCCCGGCTCGATATGCACCGCCTGAGAGGGGTCGGGCGGGAAGCGGTCGAGATAGTCGCGTACCGTGGTCAGCTCGAACCGCGGGTCCTCGCGCAGCCAGGCGACCAGCGCGCCGGTGTTGTGCCGGTAATAGCTGTCGGCGCCGCCGCCGTGATTGTCGCCGTCGGAATGCAGCAGGAAAAACGGCGGGTGCCTGGGGTCGAAGCTGCCGGTGGCCACGATCTGGTCGTAGACCTGGCCCAGCACGCTGGGGTATTGCAGCGCGCCGAACCCGCCGCGGGCGTCCTCGTTGCCGATGTACCGTTCGGCCGGTACCGCAATCATCTTGTGGCTGTTGCCGTCGGGATCGACGTATTCGACGTATTCCGGCTTGAGCAGGCGGGGCGAGATCTTCGAGCCGGCCCAGATGTTCTGCAGTTGCAGCCAGTCATCGACCGGCGGATTGGCCTGTTCGGCCGGGTTGGGCGGCAGCATGCCCTCGTTCATCCCGGCATAGGGATAGTCCTTGCAGGCCCGGAAGCGGTGGATCGAATCGTAAATGATCGCTTCGACCCCGGCCTGTTTGAGCGCCGGGATCATCCGGACATGGAACGCGGTCTCAGGCGGGAACATGACGTTGGACGCCTCGACCCCGAAGGCGTTGCGGATCGCGGTGCGGTGCCATTCGATCTGCTTGACGATGTCGCGCGGCGGGATCAGCGACATCAGCGGGTGGAAAAAGCCGAAGGCGACGAAATCGACTCGCGGATTGCCCAGCGCGGTCTTTTCCTGTGCGACGGCGCGCAACGGGCCGTTCCAGCCGTTGAACCGGCCGCCGCAGAAGCCGTTGGCAGCGCAGCGGTCGAGCTGCTCGATCAGCGAGCCGCTCCAGCTCGTGGACAGCCCGGCATGGGGCAGGCCGCCTTCGACGTACTGCCACACCGCGGCCGGGATGAAATCGGTATAGGCACCACCGCGCGAGCCGAAGATGCCGTCCTTTTCCCCGTCCCAGTAATGCCGGTCGGTGGTGTTATAGTAGGGCTGATGCATGTGCTTGTGGATGCCGAAATAGACCTTGACCGGCGAGTCCCCGGCCACCGCGGTCCGCGGCGCCGGACGGGCGCCGGCGGCCAGCCGCAGCGTCCGGAACTCCTTGACCCAGTCGCCGCCGCCGGCCTGGGTGATGTCGGCCTTGCGGCAGCCCTCGACCTGAACGGTGACCTCGCCCGGTCCGAGCAGCCCGGCCGGCACCGCGGCGACATAGGTGGTCCGCCCGGCTTCGCCGCCGGCCGCGGCCGGGCGGATGGCGTCGCCCTTGATCAGGTGCTGGCGGCCCTGGGCGTGGAGGATGATCTGGGGGAACGGAATGTCGCCATCGGCGCCGATGGTGATCTCGAAAGCCGGGTTCTTGCCCGTGGCCTCGCAGGTCAGACCGGCCGGCAGCTCGATGTCGAGAAAGCGGGAAAACGCCGCCATGGCGGACTCCTCTGATGATCTGGCGATAATCTGATGCCAATGCTCGAACGGGATGGGCGGAGGAAGAGCGAGTGGGCGGGTGACAATGCCCCGGATACCGGCAGAGTGATTACCCTAAGATCGGAAAGCATGTCGAGAGCACCGGACGGGGCCGGGCCGGAAGTCCGGTCGGCCGAACTCTGCCGGTATCGCCGATGCATTGAGTCCGGTCCGGAAATCCTGCCGGCACGAGATCTTGCCGCGGTCTTCGTCCGCGGCTAAAACCGTTCGAGAAGGAGGCGTCCGCGTCCACTCGCCTGCCCGGAGAGATCCGGACGCCGCAACCCCGACCGCGAAACGCCCTCATCCCGAACAGCCCGGACGACGATGCCCCGGATAACGACGCCAAGGCTCTCGGTGATCATTCCCTATTTCCAGAGGGAGCCCGGCATTCTGGGACGTGCCGTGCGATCGATCCTGTCGCAGTCGATCGCCGAGCCGATCGGAATCGTGATCGTGGACGATGAATCGCCGGTTCCCGCAGATGCCGAACTGGCCGGCCTGGCGCCGTCGCCGTCGCATCGCATCACCGTGATCCGGCAGACCAATGCCGGTCCGGCCATCGCCCGGAATGCCGGTCTGGACCGGGTCGACACCGAGTATGTCGCGTTCCTGGATTCGGACGATGTGTGGAGCGGCGATCACCTGGCCAATGGTGTTGCCGCGCTGGATCTCGGCCACGATCTCTACTTCGCGGATTTCCTCTATGTCGGAAAGTGCCGGACCCGGTTCCAGGAAACCGGGCTGGACGGCAGCGGTCATGCGCCGCTCGGTGCCGGGGCCGGGCTGTTCCGCTATCGCGGCGATCTGTTCGATGCCCTGATCGCCGATCCGCCGATCGGCACCTCCACCGTTGTCTACCGGGTCACGGCGTTCGGCGGTGTCAGAATGCCCGCGACCATGCGCTATGCCGGTGAAGACCGCTATTTCTGGATGGATCTGGCCAGGAAGACGGACAGAGTTGCGTTCTCGACCTGCTGCGAGGCCGAATACGGCAGAGGCGTCAACATTTTCTCGAATGCGCAATGGGGCACGCGGCAGATCTTCGCCCGGCTGTCGGACGAGATGCGGTTTCAGAACGCGGTCCGGCGGGGCTTTTCGCTGACCGCCTCGCAGCGGCGGACCCTGGGCCGGACGGCGGACGAGCTGACCAAGGAAATGACTTTCAACCTCATTCACAGTCTGGCCAACCGGAAATCGCCGGACTGGCCGGCGATCCGCAGTTTCTATTCTCAGCATCCGCCCGGGGTGCCGAAGTCCCTGTGGTTTTCGCTGCGCTATCTTTCCAAGGCTCTGGGCGGCAGGATCGCGTGACGGTCGTCGAGGTCATGCCGTGGTCGCGGCCCATTCGGTCTTGAAGCAGTCCAGGCGCTCGAGCAGCCGATCCGTCGCGGTCTCGATTTCCGAATCCCGGCTGAGGGTGGGGGCCGCCATCCGCATGATGGTCTGGAGCCTGGCCTGAAAGGCAAGCTTCTTGAAAAGCATCGAGACCCTGTTGAGCCGCGTCCGGGGTTTCCAGAGGACCGGTAGACGCCGGGTCTTCAGGGGAATGTTCAGCGATCGCGTCCAGTCCTGCCATTTGAGCGGGAAGAAGGACGGGTCCATTGAGACCGCGATCCAGGGCACCCGGAGCGCATCGGCAACGATCGCGCCGTGCATGGCCTCGCAGATCAGGATTTCGGTCTTGAGCAGCTCCTGCAGCACCCGGTCGACGTCCCAGCCGGGATCGATGTAGGCCACGCCGATCTCGCCGCACACCTCGGCGATGAAGCCGGACCGGCCGGTCTGGGCGTGAATCGAATGATGGGGCATGAAGGCGAAGCGGTACGCCTTGTCGGGGCGTGGCAGATCGAGCGTTCTGACCAGCACGGCGGGATCGGTGATCGCCAGCGCCGGGTCGAGCCCCAGCGTCTGCGCGGTGAGCGGGCCGCGCACGCAATAGAAATGCCACTTTTCATCGAGTCGCGGTCTGGTACCGTACCCGAAACCGGCGCCGAAAACGATTTTCTGCGGCTCTTCGGGAACTAACTCGTTCAGCAGTGTTCCGATACCGATGAACAGCGGCGACCGGTCGGTGGTACCGGGCGGGGGCGGCGCGACGTTGATGTAGTGTCCGGTCAGAAGCCCGGGCAACAGCCGAGGCCAGAGATGTTCGTTCAAGTCGTCGCCGAAATTCAGCGTGGCGGTCTTGTAGTAATACAGCCTCATGTCGATCCGCCTCCGGCGGGGTCGCTGACCGAACCGGCGAGGAACGGGCGGGGGCGGACGTCCCCGGACGGCGCCGAACCGGGATCAGGGTTGAGGGCAGGCGGCGGAGAGATCCCGCCGCGATTGATTGTGCCCGATGACCGCCGGGCTTGTCACGGCTCAAGACGGGCCGGTCGACGGCGCGGCCGGTCCGGCAGCGAAGAATTGCACGGGGTTCGTCGCGAAGCTGGGATCGGCGGAGGTCGGGGGCTTCCTTGCTGCGGGGCGGTTTGCTTGTCGGTCGTTCGGGGCAGAGTGCTGCGGCGTCCGGAGCAAGATGTCCGCGGCAGGACTTGCCAAAGCCGGATCGAGAAGCTTTTATTAAGGTGGATGCATATGACAAGGAATTCACTTGCCGCCGGTACGATTGGATCGATTGAAATGCTGCCTGGCCGGATCTCCATTCGGCCTTGATCGGGCTTCCTCCACTCGGAATGCGAGAGACCGAAAGTCGTATGATCCCGGCCGGTCGCGGCCTGCCGCTGCGCGGAGGTTCTCGTGATGCGAAACGACGAACTTGGACTTCAGGACGATCCGTTCAGGATCACCCCGGACGAGAAGTTCCTGGTCATGAACGGCAGCCTTGGTGCCAAGCTGACCGCGCTTTTCTTGAGGATTATCGGCCGGGACGGGCTGGCATTTCTGGTCGGCGAGCCCGGCATCGGCAAGACCATGCTGCTGCGGCAGCTCAAGCAGAAATTGCAGGACAGCAATTGCCTGGTGTTTTCGAGTCCCCAGCCGTGGATGGCGTTCGACGATCTGCTCGAATCGCTGTGCCGGCAGGCCCGGCTGCCGGACACGCTGCACAAACGCGCGGAGCGGCTGCGCCGGTTGGGCGAGCTGCTCGGCGGGCAGGCGGCGGCGGGCGGCGCTGCGGCGCTGCTGCTCGACGAGGCCGAGGATCTGACCGAGGACGTCGTGCGGCATCTTCATCTTCTGGCGGATCTGCAATCCGCCGACGGCTGGCTGCTGCAATGCGTGGTGGTCGGCCAGCCGGGCATCGAGGCGCGGTTCGCCGCGGCGGGCCTGTCGCAGATGCAGGGCGGACCCTTCCGGGTCGAACTGGAGCGGCTGACCGCGGCCGAGGTCGGCAGCTATATCGCCCACCGGCTGCGGGTCGCCGGGTATCGCGGGGGCGGCGATCTGTTCACGCCCAAGGCGGTCGATCTGGTCGCCACCTGCACGCAGGGCGTTCCCCGCCTGATCAATGTGCTGTGCAGCACAGCGCTGGTCGGCATGACCTATGATCAACAGCACGTCATCACCAGCGAAACCGTTGCCGAGGCGGCGCGCGCCTGTGCCCTTCAGCTCGATGCGACGGGCACCGGGCCCGCCGTGGCCGGGACAAGCGGCACCGAACATCGTCGCACGCCACCGCTCGGCCGGCCTGCCGCGACCGCTGCGCCGCCGGCGATCGCGAAACCGGCCGCCCTGGTGGAGGTTGGCGGGGTGGAGATTGGGGGTCCGCCGGACATCCAGTCGGACCGGGATGGTGCGGCGGCGGAACCGCGCTCGGCCACCGGGCGGGAGGGGGCTGGGCGCCGGCGTTCGGGGTGGATATGGGCGGCCCGGGCGGGTGCGGTCGGTCTGGCCGGTCTGGCCGGATATCTGATCTGGATGCCGGACCGGGTCGCGATCGAGGCCCTGCTGCCCGAGGCGGTCCTGGAATGGGTCGATGCCCCGACCGCGATCGCCGGCCGGGCCGCCTATTCGGAAGAGGCGTCCCCGGCCGGCGAAGCGTTGCCGGATCGGCAGCCGATCCTGGTCGTCGGCGAGAGCCGGGGGCCGCAGGGCCGCCCCCTGCCCCTGCGGATCGTCGCGATTCCGCCTGCCGGGCAGGAATCGGCCGGCCTGGCCATTGCCGTGACCGGCCTGCCCGACGGTGCCCGGCTGTCGGCGGGACGGGATCGCGGCGGCGGGCGCTGGATCATGACGCGCAGGGATCTCGCCGGCCTGACCCTGATCCCCCCACCCGGCTTCACCGGGACGCTCGATCTGACGGTGGAGGCGGCCATGCGGGAGGGCGCGCCGGACGCGGACATCGCCAGAGCCACCCTGCGCACCGAGATCGTTCCGGAGCCGCCCGCACCGAAGCCTGCCGAAGCGCCGGGGGCCGAAGCGCCGGGGGCCGAAGCGGGCGAAGCGGTTGCAGCCCCGGCTGGCGATGCGGCTGGCGACCGGAGTGCCGAATCGGGCGACGGTGCGGTGACCGGGACCGTCGCGGCCCCGGCTGTGGCGGCCACCGGGCCGGCTCGCGACCAGGAAGCCGACAGGGTGTCGGGGCCGGAGGCCGACAATGTGTCCGGTCCGGCGACCGAGGCTGCGGTGGCGGCCGAAGGCGTGCTCGATGGCGATGGCGTAGCGTCTGCCGAGCCGGTCGCTCCGGCTGCCGCGGCGCCGGCGGAGACTGGTGACCCGGCTGCCGCGACTCCCGTTGTTGCGGTTCCGGTCTCGGGGGATCAGGCATCGGGGGATGATGCGTCGGGAGATCGGGCCGACGCCGCGGCGGCGCCGGCCGAGCCGGACTTGTCGCCGGTTGCCGACCTTGCTCCGCCAACCCCGCTCCCCGGGGCCCCACTCCCGGAAGCGCCAGTTTCGGCGGCCCCGGTCTCGGAAGCCGGGGCCCCGGAGGCCGTAGCAGCGGAGGCCGCGACGCCGGAGGCCATGGCGGCAGTACCGGTCCCCGACGATCCCGCGCCATCGGCCGCGGAAACCGCGTCGGACGCGGCTGGCGCGGTGTGGCCTGGAGCGCCCGATCTCGACTGGCTGGAGGCGCGCGGCGATGCCCTGCTGTCCAGCGGGGACATCGTCTCGGCCCGGCTGTTCTTCGAGATGGCGGCCGGGCGGGGCAGCCTCCGGTCGATGACCGCCGTCGGGCGCAGCTACGACCCGGTTCACTTCGCAGAGGCCGGACTCCGCGGATTGGCGCCCGATCCGGACCGGGCGGCCGAGTGGTACCGCCGGGCCGCTGCGGCCGGCGATCAGGAAGCCGCGGAGCGACTGGCGGCGCTGGATGCCTGGCGCCGGCGGCCGTGATCCGATGACGGCGAACCTGCGATGACGACCTGGAAGAAATCACCCGAGGAGACAACGTGATGATGCGGCGACTGATCGCCCTTATGTGCGCGGCGATCGCCGCGGTTTCGTGGATCGCCCCGGCCGAGGCCCAGAGCACCGAGAGCCGCAGGGCCCAGGTCAATCGCGGCATCATCGGCGTGATTTCCGGCGGGGTCGACGGGACCTATATCCGCATCGCCACCGATCTGGCCGCCGTGCTGGACGACCGCGAGACCCTGCGCATCCTGCCGATCGCCGGCCGCGGCTCGGTGCAGAACATCATCGACCTGATGTATCTCCGGGGCATCGATATCGGCATCGTGCAATCCGACGTGCTCGCCTATATGCGTCGCGAGAACATGGAGCCGGGGCTGCAGAACCTGATTGGCTACATCACCCGCCTGTACAATGAGGAGTTCCACCTGCTGGCGGCGGAGGACATCGACGACATCGCGGATCTGGCCGGGCGGCGGGTGAATATCGACGTCCGGGGCAGTGGCACCTTCGTGACGGCTTCGCTGGTGTTCGACGCGCTGGGCATCGCGGTCGAGCCGGTCAGCGTCGACAACGCGCTGGCCCTTGAGATGTTGCGGCGCGGCGAGATCGCCGCCATGGCCTATGTGGCGGGCAAGCCGACCCAGCTCTTCCGGACCATCACCGCCGAAGACCGGCTGCATTTCCTGGCGGTGCCGCAGACCGCCGAGCTGCTGGAAACCTATCTGCCGTCCTGGCTCGGAGCGGAGGAGTATCCGCAGCTCATCCCTGACGGCACGCGGATCGAGACGGTTGCGGTCAGCGCCGTCATGGCGGTGTACAACTGGCGGCCCGGCAGCGAGCGCTACGACAGCACGGCGCGGTTCGTCGACGCCTTCTTCAGCCGCTTCGACCAATTCCAGCAGCCGCCGCGCCACCGGAAATGGCGCGAGGTCAACCTGACCGCGCCGGTGCCCGGCTGGACCCGGTTCTCGGCGGCCGAGGCGTGGCTGCGCGACCACGGCTACACGCCGCCGGCCGCCGCCGCGGCCGGGCAGTGACCGGGCAGTGACCGGGGCCGAAGGCAAACCGGGATGGTGCATACAGACGCATGCGGGCGGCGTTGACAGGCTGGCCGGAGCGGCGTAAAGGTAGAGCCGGCCGGCGCATCCTGCGCGGTTTCCGATGTTCTCCGTGTCCGAGATGCCCGGCCTGCTGTCGATGCCCATTGCGATCCTGCTTGCCGGCGTGCTGGCCGGGTCGGCGCTCGCGACCGGCATTGTGCTTCGGGTGCTTCGCCATTATCGCGTGTTGGATCATCCCAACGAACGGTCCAGCCACGCCGTGCCGACGCCGCGCGGCGGCGGGTGGGGACCGCTCGCGGCGATCGTCGCCGGCTGGGCGTTTCTTGCCGCAGCCTGGGGCGGGCCGCCGGGCCAGGTCGGGCTTGCCATCGGGCTGGCGGTGCTGGTCGCAGTGTCTTGGCTCGACGATGTCCGCACCGTCTCGGTGCGGCTTCGGCTCGCGGTGCAGTTCGCCGCTGCCGCTGCCGGCCTGGCAGTCCTTCAGCCGGAGCATCTGGTGTTCCAGGGATGGCTGCCGCTGCCGGTCGACCGCGCAGTGGCGGCGGTGATCTGGGTCTGGTTCGTCAATCTGTACAATTTCATGGACGGAATCGACGGCATCACCGGGACGGAGACGGTCTCGATCGGAACCGGCATCGCCGCACTTGCGGCCCTGCTGCCGGCGCTGGCCTGGCATGGTGCGGTGGGGCTGGTGATAGCGGCAGCCGCCCTGGGTTTCCTGGTATGGAACTGGCACCCGGCCCGGATCTTCAGCGGCGATGTCGGGAGTATCGCGCTGGGCTATCTGATCGGCTGGCTGCTGCTGACGATGGCCGCCCAGGGTGCGTGGCTGCCGGCCCTGCTGCTGCCGCTCTACTATCTGGCCGATGCGTCGCTGACCCTGGTCCGCCGTCTGCTGCGGGGCGACCGGGTCTGGCAGGCGCACCGCGCGCATTTCTATCAACGGGCGGTGCGTGGCGGCCTGCGCCCCGACCGCGTCTGCGCCGTCGTGTTCGGCGTCAATGCCGTTCTGGCGGCCGCCGCGATCGGCACTCTGCTGGCCGGTCCGGTGGCCGCGTTGCCGGGCGCGGCCGCGGTCGCAGCGGTGCTTGCCTGGTTTGAAAAGCTGCTGCCGTTCGAGCG
This sequence comes from uncultured Mycobacteriaceae bacterium, assembly GCA_964615535.1. Classification (GTDB taxonomy): domain Bacteria; phylum Pseudomonadota; class Alphaproteobacteria; order DSM-16000; family Inquilinaceae; genus CAZTNV01. The sequence goes on from CAZTNV010000006.1 coordinate 28,696, forward strand.
CAGGTGAGCCGCGATCACGGACCGGGCCATCCCGATCGGGATGGCCCGGTCCGAATGATGCACCGGTGCATCAATTCGGCCCGGTTGGCGGCCGGAGTCGCCGACTCCGATTCCGACTCCGGGACCGATGCGTTTGCCTCGATCGCTCTCCGTGGGCCCCCACCCGGCGCGATGCCGCCCGACACACCGGCCGGAATGCCGCCGGAGCGGCCGTTTTCGCGCGATCTGCGGGGTCGTCGATCGGCCGACTTCCGCATGGCGGCGGCTTCCGGTACAAGGCAGACGGGCTATCAAGGACCTTGGAAGGATCAATGGACAGCGCCGATGTCAAGGCGAAGCCGCGCCGCCGGACCAGGCGGAAGGCCGAGGAACCGGCCGCCCCGATCGAGCCGTCGCTGACGGCCGTCGAGGCGGTGGCCCTGCCGGCGGTCGCGACCGGCCGACAGCGCGTGCTCGCGGTGCTGGGACCCAAGGGCGGGATCGGCAAGACCAGCCTCGCGCGCAACATGGCCGTGGCGGCCGCCATGAGCGGCCTGAAGGTCGGCGTGGCCGATCTGGATGCCCAGAAGACCCTGATGAAGTGGTTCAGCCGGCGGCCCGAGGGTGCCACCCCGATCGCGTTCTGGGCCGCCGAAATGACCGACACCGCGGAACTGCTCAAGACGATCGAGGGCTTCGACCTGCTGATCGTGGATACGCCGCCCGGCATCGAGGCCTATCCGGAAGACGTCAAGCGGCTGATTGCAGCCGCTGATTTCATCCTGATCCCGTGCGGGCCGTCCAACGAGGAGACCGAGTCGGTGATTCCCTGGATGGAGTTCGTCCGCCAGTTCGGCAAGTCCGCCGCCTTCGTGCTGAACCGCGCCGCCAAGAACACCGTCTCCAACAAGGAGGCCAAGCTCGAGCTGAACCGGGCGGGCTATCTGTGCCCGGTCGATATCCCGGCCTCGGAGGACATCAAGCGGTCGAGCAAGCTGGGCATCGGCGTCCTGGAAATCCGGGGCGGCTTCGGGGCCGACGAGGTCAACGGCGTCTGGGAATTCACCCGGCGCGAACTCGGCATCAAGGGGTAGGGGCGATGGCGATCCAGCAGATCATTTCCCAGCGCCAGGCACGGGAGATGGCCCGAACCGACGGCCGGATCGAGGTCCTGGAAACCACCGAGCAGCAATTATCGACGCGCGGAGAGTTCTCCCAGGCGATCGCCGCGGCCTGGCAGGGCATCGAGAAGCGCTATCTGCTGATCGGACGCTATCTGCTCCAGGCCAAGCAGAAGCTCGATCACGGCGACTATCTCGACATGATCGAACGCGATCTGCCGTTCAATCGGAACAATGCCTACCGCATGCGCGAAGTCGCTGAATCGATCGATCGCGGCCGGGTCGCCGAGACCGAGCTGCCGCGCAGCTACTCGGTCATCTACGAGGTCGTGACGCTATCCGATACCGAGCTCAGCACCGCCCGCAAGCGCGGCCTGATCCGCCCGGATCTGCGGCGGCATGAGATCGTCTCGTTCAAGCGCGAGATGCGCACCCCGGTCGAAGAGCACCGCATCGCCCTGCTGAAGCGGCGCGAACAGATCCTCGTCCAGCAGACCAGACTGGCCGAGGAGCTCAGGCGCATCGACGACCAGCTCGGCGGCCCGGTGATCGATCTGGCGGCCGAGGACGGCACAGACGGAGAGGGGCAGGCAACGGGTTTGCCGGCCGCCTGAGGGCGTCGTCGACGGTTGCGCTGCTGACCATTGCCGTCCTGATGGTTGCGCCGAAAACCGGTTGACAGGAACATCCACCGGACGGCCGATAAGTTTGTGGATGAGTCTGTGCAAGGCGGCGGTTCGTCTCGTCCGGCGCTTGGCACCGCAGCGAGTCGCGACGCCCTCCGGACACCGCGCACGCCTGCGCTGCTCCGGGACCGCCGCAAATCACTTCAAGAATGAACCTTTACAGGACCAAACCAACCGGTTATCGTCAGCCCCTCCAAGCAGAGGGGGCTCAAGGACCGGACGATCCGGCGCCCTCGGACGAAAGCGCCTTCCGGCCCGGCCGGACCTTCAGCAGAAACATTTCGCCGCCGCAGGGACGCTGATGCTGCGATCGCGCGCTCGGCTTTTTGACCGGGATACGGCCGGCTCCCGCGACAGGGCGGGCCGGCTGCCGGCGGCCGTCCTCTGGCTCAGCGCCGTGGTCAGCCTGTTCGCAGTCTGGCTGCTGCTGTCGGGCCATTATACCCGCTTCCTCACGGTGGCCGGCCTGGCGACGGCGGTGCTGATCGCGGTCTTCGCGGCGCGGCTCGGGCTGATCGACCGCGAGGGGCAGCCGGTCCACCTGCTCGGCCGGGCGGTCACCTTCCTGCCCTGGCTGATCTGGGAAATCGTCAAATCGGCCTGGGACGTCACCAGGATCGTGCTGAACCCCCGGCTGCCGATCGATCCCGTGATGATCCGGATCAGGACCGGCCAGAAAACCACCGTCGGCCAGGTGGTCTATGCCAATTCCATCACCCTGACGCCGGGTACCGTCTCGGTCGAGGTGGAGGGCGACGTGATCCTGGTTCACGCCCTGACCCGCGCGGCGGCCGACGGCCTGGCCGAGGGCGGCATGGACCGACGGGTCACCGCATTCGAGGGAGAGCGGTGATGTTCACGGCGGCGGCGCTGGCCGTGCTGGTCAGCCTCGGTCTGGTCCTGGTGCGGGTAATCGCAGGGCCGACCGTGTTCGACCGGGTGATGGCGGCCAACACGGTCGGTACGCTGGCGGTGCTGATGCTGGCGGTGATCGGCTTTCTGACCGGCCGGCCGGACTTCCTCGACCTGTCGATCACCTATGCGCTGCTCAATGTGATCGGGACGGTGGCGGTGCTGAAATTTTTCCGCTACGGCGATCTCGGCCACAGCGGCGATCCGGAACGGCCGGAGGCGTGATGGACCCGGTCGTCGATTCCGCCCTCGATGTCTTGAGCTGGGTGCTGATCCTGACCGGATGCGGGTTCTGCCTGACCGGCGCGATCGGCATGCTGCGCCTGCCCGATCTGTACACCCGCATGCACGCCGCCGGAATCATCGACACCGCCGGCGCGGGGTTCCTGCTGACCGGCATGATGCTCCAGGCCGGGCTGTCGCTGGTCACCGCGCGGCTGGCGATGATCCTGCTGCTGCTGCTGTTCACCAGCCCGGTGGCGACCCATGCGCTGGCCCGCGCGGCGTGGCACCGCAAGCTCGAACCGGTGCTGTCGCCGGCCTCGCCGCCGGTCCTGCCGCCCGGATCGGCGCACGGGCTGCAATCGGCGCACGGGCTGCAAAAGGAGGGGGGTGCGCCATCGAATATCTGATCGATACCGCCCTGCTGTGCTTCATGGTCGCCGTCACCCTGGCAATCCTCAAAATCCGCAACCTGTTCTCGGTTGTGGTCCTGGGCGGAGTATACAGCTTTTTGATGGCGACCCTGATGGTCGCGCTGGATGCGGTCGACGTGGCGATGACCGAGGCCTCGGTCGGCGCCGGCATCTCCACGGTGCTGATGCTGGGTGCGCTGCACCTGACCAAGACCGAGGAGAGCGTGCCGCAGCGCCGGACCATTCTGCCGGCGATCGTGGCGCTGGTCACCGGGGCGGCGCTGGTCTACGGCACCTTCGATCTGCCCCGCTTCGGCGATCCCGCCGGGCCGATACACCAGCATGTTGCGCCCCGTTATCTGGCCGAGAGTATCGAGGAAACCGGTGTGCCCAACGTCGTGACCTCGGTGCTGGCCAGCTATCGCGGCTACGACACGCTGGGCGAGACGACGGTGGTCTTCACCGCGGGGATCGGCGTGCTGCTGCTGATCGGCCGCCGCCGCCGCAGTTCGGAACCGCCCGTGGCGGCGGGCGAAGGCGAAGGCGATTGACATGAAGCGCCAGTCGATCCTGCGCGTCACCACCAAGCTGCTGCTGCCGTTCATCTGGCTGTTCGCGCTCTACGTCCAGTTCCACGGCGATTACGGGCCGGGCGGCGGATTCCAGGCGGGAGTCATCACCGCCGCCGCGGTGATCTTCTACGGTCTGATCTTCGGCCTGCCGGCGGCGCGGGCGGCGGTGCCGCCGGCCATCGTCGAGCTGATGATCCCGCTGGGCATCCTGGTCTTTGCCGGAACCGGCATGGTCGGGCTGCTGCTGGGCGGCAACTATCTGGACTATTTCGTGCTGGCGCACGAGCCGGCGCACGGCCAGGAACTCGGCATCTTCCTGGTCGAGATCGGCGTGCTCATTACCGTGTCCTCGACCATGCTGGCGATCTTCTACGCCTTCGCAGGTCGTGGACGCTGACGGCAGCATCGGGCGGGTCCCATGGAAATTCTGGCGCATTTCAATCACTGGATCACCGTGCTGCTGATGATCGCCGGGCTCTATATCGTCACGGCCCGCGGCAACATGATCAAGAAACTGGTCGGGCTCGGCATCTTCCAGACCTCGGTCTATCTGCTCTACATTTCGCCGGGCAAGATCATCGGCGGCACGGCGCCGATCATCGCCGAAGGATTCCGGATCTACTCCAACCCGCTGCCGCACGTGCTGATCCTCACCGCCATCGTGGTCGGCGTGGCCACCCTGGCGCTGGGCCTGGCCCTGGTGGTGCGGATCAACGAGGCCTACGGCTCGATCGAGGAAGACGAGATCCACCGCCGGGAGCAGGATCAGTGATCGCCGATCATTTGCCGGCGCTGCAGGTGGTGGTGCCGCTGCTCGCCGCCCCGGTCTGCGCCCTGCTGCGCCGCGGCCCGCTGGCCTGGGCGGTGGCCCTGCTGGTGAGCTGGGCGCTGCTGGGCATCGCCGTGACCCTGCTGCTGCAGGTGCTGGCCGACGGGCCGATCTCCTACCACCTGGGAAGCTGGGAACCGCCTTACGGCATCGAGTACCGTATCGACCTCCTGAGCGGCCTGGTTCTGGTGCTGATCACCGCGATCGCCGCGGTGGTCATGCTCTACGCCCGCGACAGCGTCGCCGCGGAGATCCCCGAAGGACAGCAGGGCTGGTACTACACCATGTTTCTGCTGTGCCTCACCGGGCTGCTCGGCATCACGGTCACCGGCGACGCCTTCAATGCCTTCGTGTTCCTGGAGATTTCGTCGCTGTCGAGCTACGTGCTGATCGCCATGGGGCGCGACCGGCGATCCCTGGTGGCGGCCTACCAGTACCTGATCATGGGCACGATCGGGGCGACCTTCTACATCATCGGGGTCGGCATGCTCTACATCATGACCGGCACGCTCAACATGGTCGATCTGGCGGCGCGGCTCGGGCCGGCGACCGGCACGCCGCCGGTGCTGGCGGCGATGGCCTTTCTCACCGTCGGCCTCTCGCTCAAGCTGGCGCTGTTCCCGCTGCATCTCTGGCTGCCCAACGCCTATGCCTATGCGCCCTCGGTGAGCACGGCCTTCCTCGCCGCCACCGCGACCAAGGTGTCGATCTACCTGCTGATGCGCTTCGCCTTCACCGTGTTCGGCATTGAGTTCACCGCGGAATTCGTGCCGATCGCGCAGGTGCTGCTGGTGCTGTCGGTGGCGGCGATGTTCGCCGGGTCGATCTCGGCGATCTACCAGGACGACGTCAAGCGCATGCTGGCCTATTCCAGCGTCGGGCAGATCGGCTACATCACGCTCGGCATCAGCCTGGGCTCGCAGTCCGGGCTGACCGGCAGCATCGTCCACCTCTTCAATCACGGTCTGATGAAGGGCGGGCTGTTCCTGCTGATGGGCGGCGTGGCGCTCCGGGCCGGCACGGTCAGCCTGGAAGCGCTGGCCGGGATCGGTCGGCGCATGCCGTGGACCATGGCCGGGCTGGCGATCTGCGGCATGAGCATGCTGGGCGTGCCCGGCACGGTCGGCTTCGTCAGCAAATGGTACCTGGTGCTGGCGGCGCTGGAGCGCGGCTGGTGGTGGCTGGTCGTGCTGATCATGCTGAGCTCGCTGCTGGTGCTGCTCTATCTCGGCCGGGTGATCGAGACCGCCTATTTCCGCGAGCCGCCGGCGGGCGGGCCGGCAATCGCCGAGGCGCCGCCTTTGATGCTGGCGGCGTCCTGGGTGCTGGTGCTGGCCTGCGTCTGGTTCGGCCTGGATACCGAACTGACCGCCGGCATCGCCGGCCGCGCCGCCGCGGCGCTGATGTCGGGAGCCGCACCATGACGCCGGAACAGACCATCCTCGCGGCGATCCTGGTGCCCTTGGCCGGTGCGGTGCTGATCGGGCTGACCGGGCGCAGCCCCAATCTGCGCGAGACCGTGACCCTGATCACGGCCGGGCTGCTGTTCCTGCTGGTGCTGTCGCTGGTGCCGGGGGTGATGGCGGGCGAGCGGCCGGCGGCGACGGTGTGGACGGTGATCCCCGGCCTGACGCTGGGCTTCATGGTGGAGCCGCTCGGCATGCTGTTCGCGCTGATCGCCTCGGGCCTGTGGATCGTCAACTCGATCTACTCCTTCGGCTATATGCGCGCCCATCACGAGCCCAACCAGACCCGGTTCTACATCTGCTTCGCGATCGCCCTGGCCAGCACGATGGGCGTGGCCTTCGCCGGCAACCTGTTCACCCTGTTCCTGTTCTACGAGGCGCTGACGCTGTCGACCTATCCGCTGGTCACCCATCACGGCGACCAGAAGTCGATCCGCGCCGGCCGGGTCTATCTGATCATCCTGATCGGCACCTCGGTGATGCTGTTCCTGACCGCCATCGCGATCACCTGGACCCTGGCCGGGACGCTGGACTTCCGGCCGGGCGGCATCCTGGCGGGCCATGCCGATCCGCTGACCGTGGGCGTCCTGGTCGGGCTGTTCGCCTTCGGCATCGGCAAGGCGGCGCTGATGCCGATCCATCGCTGGCTGCCCGCCGCGATGGTTGCGCCGACCCCGGTCAGCGCCCTGCTGCACGCCGTCGCGGTGGTCAAGGCCGGCGTGTTCGCGGTGCTCAAGATCACCGTCTACGTCTTCGGTCTGGATCTGCTGACCAGCACTGGGGCCAGCCAGTGGATCGTCTACGTCGCCGCCGCCTCGGTGGTGATCGCCTCGCTGATCGCCCTGTCGAAGGACAATCTGAAGGCGCGGCTGGCCTATTCCACGGTCAGCCAGCTCGCCTATGTCGTGCTCGGTGCCTCGCTCGCCACCGCGCACAGCGTGGTCGGCGGCGGCATGCAGATCGCCATGCACGCCTTCGGCAAGATCACGCTGTTCTTCTGCGCGGGCGCGATCTATGTCGCCGCCCACAAGACCGAAATCAGTGACATGGCGGGGATCGGCCGGACCATGCCGATCACCATGGCCGCCTTCCTGATCGGCGCGCTGAGCATCGTCGGCCTGCCGCCGTTCGGCGGCGCCTGGAGCAAATGGTACCTGATGCTGGGCGCGGCCGAAACCGGGCAACTGGTGGTGATGGGCGTGCTGATGCTGAGCTCGCTGCTCAGCCTGGGCTACCTGCTGCCGATCGTGGCGCGCGGCTTCTTTCTGCCGCCTGGCGCCGGCGCGGGCGGCCACACCGCGCCGGGCATCAGGGAGGCGCCGCTGGCCTGCCTGATCGCGCTGTGCCTCACCGCGACCGGCTGCCTGGTGCTGTTCTTCTTCGCCGAGCAGGTCGAGACGCTGGTGGCCTCGGCCCTGCCGGCGGACCTGCTGAGTGCCCGGAGCCGGCCATGACCACGAATCGCCCCTACTGGCTCGATCGCAAGGAGAACGTGGACAAGATCGTCTACGCCCTCTACCTGGCCTGCGTGCTGGTGCTCGCGGCCGATTTCTTCGTTCACCGGCACGGCAGCTTCGCCATCGAGGACGTGCCGGGGTTCTACGGCCTCTACGGGTTCGTCGCCTGCGTCGGCCTGGTGCTGGCGGCCAAGCTGCTGCGCCGGCTGCTGATCCGCCCCGAGGACTACTATGATCGCGACTGACCTGCCGCCCGCGGCGATCCTGATTCTCGGTGGTCTGATCGTGCCGCTGCTGCCGCCCACGGCACGCCGGGTCTGGCTGCTGGCGCTGCCGGTGCTCGGGCTGGTCCATGTGCTGTTGCTGCCGGAGGGCAGCTTTCTGCCGGTCGGGTTCCTCGACCAGACCCTGACGCTGCTGCGGGTCGACCGGCTCAGCCGGCTGTTCGGCATCATCTTCATGATCGCTGCGTTTCTCGGTGCGCTCTATGCCTTTCATCTCGATGACCGGCTGCAGCAGGCCGCCGCGACGATCTATGCCGGCAGCGCGATCGGCGCGCTGTTCGCGGGCGATCTGGTGACGCTGTTCGTCTTTTGGGAACTGACCGCGATCTCCTCGGTGTTCCTGATCTGGGCCGCCGGGACCCGCCGGGCCTATGGCGCCGGGATGCGCTATCTGATCGTCCAGGTCGGATCGGGGGTGCTGCTGCTGGCCGGGGTGATCCTGCATGTCAACGACACCGGCTCGATCGCGTTCGACGCGCTCGGGCTGGGCGGGCCGGGAACCGTGCTGATCTTTCTCGGCTTCGGGATCAAATGCGCCTTTCCGCTGCTGCACAACTGGCTGCAGGACGCCTATCCGGAGGCGACGGTGACCGGGACGGTGTACCTGTCGGCCTTCACCACCAAGCTGGCGGTCTATGCGCTGGCGCGCGGCTATGCCGGCACCGAGATGCTGATCTGGATCGGG
>CAZTNV010000007.1:0-5880 GCA_964615535.1 uncultured Mycobacteriaceae bacterium
CAGCGCCGGGCCGGCCTTGCGGGTGATCATCGCGGCCGGGAAGTTCCACGGCGTGATCGCGGCGCATACCCCGACCGGCTCCTTGACCACGACGATCCGGCGATCGGGCATCGGCGACGGGATGGTGTCGCCATAGACCCGTTTGGCCTCCTCCGCGAACCATTCGATGAAGCTGGCGGCATAGGCGATCTCGCCGCGGGACTCGGCCAGCGGCTTGCCCTGCTCGGCGGTCATCAGCCGCGCCAGATCCTCCTGGTTGACCATGATCAGATCGTACCAGGCACGCAGGATGCGGGCACGGTCCTTGGCGGTGCGGGCGCGCCAGGACGGCCAGGCGCGCTCGGCCGCCGCGATCGCCCGCCGGGTCTCCGCGGCGCCGCAGCGGGGCACGGTGCCCAGCCGGGCCTGATCGGCAGGATTGATGACGTCGATGGTCGCGCGGGTCTCGGCCTCGACCCAGCGGCCGTCGATATAGCATTGCTGGCGGAACAGCCGCGGATCGCTCTGCTGCATGGCGACACCCCATCCCCGAATTCATTTTCTTTCAACAGGCACTATAGGCCCGTCCGAAGCGCCTGGGAATCGGGCGTTGGGTCCGCCGCCGGCGGATCGGGCACCGGTATCGGCCGCCCTCTGGCGTCGCGCACCGTCCCGCCGATCCGGCTGCCCGCTTGTGCCCGACGCTGCGCCGGCGTAGCATGAGATATCAAAGCGATCGCCGAGCTCTGCGGCGCATCTTCTGAGGCACGGTCCGGTGTCCGATTCCAACGACGCGCGGCGGGCCGTCTGGTTGCGGCTGCGGCTGATCCGGATCGTTCTGGCCGTCCACGGCCTGTGCGTCCTGGCCGGACCGGCCGGCGCCGATCTGCCGGCCGGGTCGTTCGGGACGCCGGCCGGCGCAGTCTATGCCGACCCGTCCTGGAACGATCCGCCGCCGGGCGTTCCGGCGGCGATCCCGCGCGACGTTCCCGTCACCGAGCGGATCGTCCCCCGCCTGTCGCCATCCTGCCCGTTCGGCTCGCCTTCGGGCGGGCCGCCGTGGCTGCCGCCTTGCATCGCGGGACGTTCGCCGGCGCCGGGACCGGTCGCCGCGCATGACCGGCCGGTCGTGCCGCCGACCGGACCGTTCCATCCCGGCCGGCCGCTCGCGGCCAGCGGCCGCTGCCCGACCGGTCCACCCCGAGCCCGGTGCGTGGAGTTCGGCGGGACCGGCCCGGTCGTGGCCGATCGCGCCCGCCGCAACGCCTTCTCCGCCTGAACCGACCGCCACCCGCAAGCGTGACGCGGCGCGCCCGCCCGGCGGGCGCAAGGCTGCGTCCGCGACCGCGCGGGTCCCGCGTTCCGATTTCCATGAAGGCCTGCCATGACCTGCCGAGAGATAATGGTGACCGATCCGCCCGCCCTGCGCACCACCGACACGGTGGGCCGGGCGGTCGACCTGCTGTTGCAGCACCGGGTTCTCGCCCTGCCGGTGATCGACGACGCCGAACGATACCAGGGCACCTTCGCCAAGAGCCGGCTGTTCAGCCTGCTGCTGCCCACGGTGGTGGCGATCGAGCAGATGCTGCCCAAAATGGCGCAGCTCCCCGACCTGTCCTTCCTGTCCGACGATCTCGGCCAGATGCAGGAACGCCTGCGCGACATCGCCGGCAACGCGGTCGGCCCCTATGCCGACCGGACGGTGCCGGTGCTGCACCCGGAGTCGCCGATGATGGCCGCGGTGCTGCTGCTGTTCCGCACCCGCAACTTCGTGCCGGTGGTCGATCCCGACTCCGGCCGGCTGCTGGGCGTCGTCTCGACCTGGGACACCATCGCCAGGCTGCGGGAGGGCGCGTGATGGACGCCACGCATCCGGCGACCGCGATCCTCGGCTGGGACCCGCTGTGGGTCGCGACGATCCTGCTGGTCGCGACCTACGCCGTGATCATGCTGGAGAAGATCAACCGTGCCATCGTCGCCCTGCTCGGCGCCGGCCTGATGATCGTGCTGGGCGTCCTGAACCAGGAGGCCGCGATCCGCGGCGTCGATTTCAACACCATCGGCCTGCTGATCGGCATGATGGTGATCGTCTCGATCACCAAGCGCACCGGCGTGTTCCAGTACCTGGCGATCTGGTCGGCCAAGAAGGTCCGCGCCGACCCGGCCGGCATCATGATCATGCTGCAGATCGTCACCGCCGTGGTCTCGGCCCTGCTCGACAACGTCACCACGGTCCTGCTGGTGGTGCCGGTGACGCTGGTGATCACCGAGGAGCTGAAGGTCGATCCCTATCCCTTCCTGGTGTCGCAGATCTTCGCATCCAACATCGGCGGCACCGCGACGCTGATCGGCGATCCGCCCAACATCCTGATCGGCTCCCTGGTCGGCATCCCGTTCAACGCCTTCGTGATCAATCTGGGGCCGGCGGTGGCGGTGGTGCTGCTGGCGACCATGCTGTGCTTTCATTTGATCTGGGGACGCCGGCTGAAGGCCACGACGCGGGCGCGGGCGCGGGTGATGCGGTTCAACGAGCGGCAGGCGATCCAGGACCCGGTGCTGCTGGTGAAATCCCTGATCGTGCTGACCGGGGTGATCCTGGCCTTCGTCTCCGCCCGCTCGATCGGGCTGGAACCGGGCACGATCGGCCTGGTCGGGGCGGCGGTGCTGATGCTGCTGCAATGCATTGGCCTGCCGGCGGAGGAGCAGGCGCGCGAGGTCACCCAGACGTTCAACGAGGTCGAGTGGATCACGATCTTCTTCTTCGTCGGGCTGTTCGTCGTGGTGACCGGCGTCGAACATGCCGGGCTGCTGCGGCTGATGGCCGACGAGCTGGTGGCGGCGACCGGCGGCAACCTGGCCGCCACCGGGTACGCCGTGCTCTGGGCCTCGGCGATCCTGTCCTCGATCGTCGACAACATCCCGTTCGTCGCCACCATGATCCCGATGATCAAGGCAATGGCGCCGGCCTTCGGCGGACCCGACGGGCTGATGCCGCTGTGGTGGGCCCTGTCGCTGGGCGCCTGTCTGGGCGGCAACGGCACGCTGGTCGGCGCCTCGGCCAACCTGACCGTGGCCGGCCTGGCCGAGCGGGCCGGCATCCATATCGGCTTCGTCCGCTACATGACGATCGCCTTCCCGGTCATGCTGCTCGGCATCGTGATCGGCACGGGCTATATGTACCTGCGCTTCCTCTGATCCGGCGCGCGGGCCGGGCGAGCGGCCGCCGTCCGATCCGGACGGCGGCCTGCTTCGCCCTCAAGGCCCGGCTCCCGGCGCTAAAGCACCGACAGCATGTTGGCGACCAGCGGGTGGCGGACGACGTCGCGGTCGGTCAGGCGGACCACCGCGATGCCGGTCAGCGGCTCCAGCCGGTCGGCGATGTCGGACAGGCCCGACAGGCCGGGTAGCAGGTCGCTCTGGTCCGGGTCGCCGGTGATCACCATGGTCGAATGCCAGCCGAGCCGGGTCAGCAGCATCTTGATCTGGCCATAGGTGCAGTTCTGCGCCTCGTCGATCACCACGAAGGAACTGTTGAGCGTGCGGCCGCGCATATAGGCGATCGGCGCGATCTCGATCGAGCCGTCGGTCAGCAGGCCGCGCAGCCGCTTGCCGCCCAGCCGGTCGCTCAGCGCGTCGTAGAGCGGCCGGAGATAGGGCGACAGCTTGTCCTCCAGGCTGCCGGGCAGATAGCCCAGGCTCTCGCCGGCCTCGACCGCGGGGCGCGACAGCAGGATGCGGCTGACCGTGCCGGCCTCCAGCGCCTCGACCGCCGCGGCGATCGCCAGATAGGTCTTGCCGGTGCCGGCCGGGCCGAGCGCGATGGTCAGCGCATATTCGTCGATCGCCGCCATCAGCCGGCGCTGATTCTCGTTATAGGGCCGGACCCGCCGGACATAGCTCTGCTCGCGCTGGCCGTCGATCGGGTTCCAGCCGGTGTGAAGACCCGGTGCCGGATAGAGCTGTTGGACCCGGTCATCCTCGGCCGGCGGGACAGGGGCGGCTCGGACGGGGCGCTTGGCCATGTCGGTGTCTCCATGCTGGCGATGAGGGGAGGGCAGGATGGGGGAACGAGGCGGTGCGGAAACGAAAAACGCCTCCGCGAAGGGAGGCGTTGGTGTCCAATGCCATGGCGACCCGGTGCCGTTCGGCCGGTCGGGACCCAGGGGTCTCAAGTGGTGAATCGTCGACATTCGAGGTCAAAGCGTAGTGATCCCGAACAGCTCCATGTACCGAATATAGTGTAGCGTCTCAGGGCGCTGAAATCATCAATTATTTTCTCCCCGGCCGGTGTCATTGTCTCGAAATACTGGCATTTGCGCCAAATCCGCGCGTCCCCGGATTTATCTATTTGTAACGCGCATTGCCCGGTCCGGTTCCGGCCGGATCGGGCCCGAGGGACTCCGCGACGATCCGACGCCGATCGGATCAGTGCGCCTTGCCGTTGCCGGTGTAGCGGCCGATCAGGCCGAAATTGAACAGCACCGCAAAAACGAAGAATGCCAGACCGACGTAATAGATGGTCGAATCATGCGCCCGGCTGGCCATGAACAGCCCGATCAGGCCGAGCAGGCCGATCAATCCACCGAGTATCCATTTTCCGCTGCTCTGCATCGCCGTCACTCCTGGAGGGCCGGACCCGAACTGCCCCCACTCTCTAGCACCGGCCGCCCGCGGCTTCAATCGCCCGTGCCGCCCTCCTCGTCCCACGCCACCAGGTCCTTGTAGGCGTGCCAGCTCGCATGGCCGATCAGGGGCAGGGTGATGATCAGGCCGAGATAGAGCGTGGCGATGCCGGCGGCGATGAACAGCGCGATCAGCCAGGCCCACAGCGCCATCACCCAGAAATTGGCGGCGACGGCCCGCACGCTGGTGATGATCGCCTCGAACACATTGGCCTCGCGGTGGTCGAGCAGCAGCGGCAGCGACACCACGCTGATCGCGAAGGCGACCGCCGCCAGCACCGCGCCGGACAGCGTGCCGATCACCAGAAAGCCGAGATTGTCCGGCGCCAGGAACCGGTCGAGCATGGTCAGCGCGTCGGGCGCCACCGGCGACAGCCCGAAAAACAGCATGAACAGCAGAAAGGCAAAGCGCATCCAGGCCAGCGCGAACAGCAGCAGCGCCAGCCCCATCAGCGCGATCTGGCCCGGATTGGCCTGCCACGCCGTGGTCGAGTCGATGAAGCTCACCCGCCGGCCCTGTTCCAGATCGCGGCTGATCCGGTACAGCCCGACCGCGGCGAGCGGCCCGACGAAGGTGAACATGGCGGCGATCGGCAGGCTGAAATACAGCACCCCGTCCAGCCACAGCCAGGTGGTCAGGGCAAAGCCCAGCGCGGCATAGACCAGGCCATAGGGCAGGCTGGCCAGCGGCGCCGCCAGCAGATCGTCCCACCCGGCCTTCAGCCACAGCCAGGGCTGATCGAGATCGACCTTCACCACCCGCGGCAGGCGCCGCGGCGCCCCCGCATCCAGCACATCGGCCATGGCGCTTCCCCCAAACGGCCGGCCCGGTTGTTTCCGAACCTTGTTTCCGGGCCTCCGGCAACTTGCCAGGGATCGACTGTACCAGAGGGCCGGGCGGGGCCGATTGACCCACATCAACCCCGCCCGGCGCGGATGCCATGCCGTCCCGCGCGGCGCGCCCGTCACCCTGCCGCCCGATCCTCCGGCCCCTCCAGGATCGCCAAATCTTCCCGCATTATGACCAGCCAGCGGCCGGCCTGGCTGTTCGGATAGGCGGCGGCGCGCGGCTCGATCAGCCGGATCGCCTCGCGGATCGCCGCCAGCGCCCCTTGCCGGTCGCCGGCGTCGGCGAGGATTCGGGACAGGTTCCCCAGACTGCCGGCCAGGTCGGGCGCGAACCGCGCCGGGTTGGCCGCGGCCAGCGGGCGGTACATCT
>CAZTNV010000007.1:5980-25452 GCA_964615535.1 uncultured Mycobacteriaceae bacterium
GTTGGCCGCGGCCAGCGGGCGGTACATCTCCACCGCCTCGCGCACCGCCGCCAGCCCCGCCGCGCCGTCCCCGGCGTCGCTCAACCGGTTGGACAGGTTGGTCAGGCTCCTTGCCAGGTCGGGCGCGAACCGCGCCGGGTTGGCCGCGGCCAGCGGGCGGTACATCTCCACCGCCTCGCGCACCGCCGCCAGCCCCGCCGCGCCGTCCCCGGCGTCGCTCAACCGGTTGGACAGGTTGGTCAGGCTCCTTGCCAGGTCGGGCGCGAACCGCGCCGGGTTGGCCGCGGCCAGCGGGCGATAAATGTCCACCGCCTCGCGCACCGCCGCCAGCGCCGCCGCGCCGTCCCCGGCCTCGCTCAAGGCATTCGACAGGTTGGTCAAATGTCGCGCACGATCTTCATCGGTACCGCCGCCATCGGCCAGCCCGCGGCAGATCGCGGCGGTGAAGGCGGCCAGGCCAACCGATGGTAATGTGGAACCGAATTCCGCCAGACTCGCGCAACGGTCCGGCCGGCCCTCGACCATGGCGGCCAGCCAGGCGCCGAGGCGGTGCGGGCGGAGGCCGAGCACGATTTCCGAGTCGTAGGTGAGGCGGGCGAGCCGGCCCAGCGCGGTCTCGGGCCGGTCCCCGATCGCCGCCCACAGCCAGTCCGGGGCCAGGACGGGCCGCTCGGCCAGCACCTGCACGACCAGCGCGGCGGCCGGCAGGTCCGGGCCGGGGGCCGGAAAGGTGCCGTTCTCGATCCGCCCGGTCGGGCGCAGCCGATCGAGGATCGAGTCCGCCGGCAGGCCGAGATCCAGATCGGGCCGGGCCAGCCGCCGCAGATCGCCCTCGTCCAGCGGCCCGCGGATCGCCGCGACGGCCGACAGCCGTTCGAGCAGGCACCGGTGCAGCCCGTTGCGCTCGCTCTCCTGGCGCATGCGGCGGCGTTCGCGGTGGACCAGGGCCTCGATCACCTCGGCACCGGCCAGCGAGACCGCCGGGATGTCGGGGTTCAGGACACCGTGGATCGCCGCGGCGGCGATGAACAGCGGCAGCCGGTTGGTCGGGTGTTCGGCAAACCAGCGGTCGAACCTGGCCCGATCGATCGGGACGGCGGTGGGGAGGCGATCGGGCGCGCCGCCATCATCGGGCGGTCGCCGCAGCGACGGCATCGGCAGCATGGCCCGCAGCAGCCGGCGCAGGAGGCCGGGCCGGACCGGCGGGCAGTCTGCGGCCGCCGGTGGACCGGATCGCGGCACGCGCGCCCAGGCCGTGCGGAACACCCGGAACGCCTCGTCCGGATCGCCCAGCGGCGCCAGCCCGAGTTCGAGCGAATCGAACCGGCCGCCGGCCCCGGCATCCTGGATGTCCTGGTCCCACACCTCGCGGCCGCGGCGGCTGAGCAGCAGCAGGCGCAGCCGGTGCCCGGCCGGCGCCTCGGCCGCGCCCAGATCGCGCAGCAGCGCGCGCACCGCCTCGCGGTTCTCCTCCGGGTAGTCCAGGATGAACAGGGCGCCGCTCTGGCGCACCGGCAGGATCGCCGGCCGGTCGAGCCGGACCAGACCGGCGGTCCAGCCCTCCCGCCGCAGGCGGTCGGCCAGCTCCGCGGCCAGCCGGCTCTTGCCCACGCCACCCTCGCCGCTGAGGAAGCGGGCCCGGATCGCGTCCGGCCTGCGCGCCCAGTCCAGCAGCCGCGCCATCTGGTCGTCGCGGCCGACCAGATCGGTCAGCCGGGCGGGCCAGCGCAGCCAGTCGAACGGGCCCTGCTCCGGCGACAGATCGTACCAGGGCAGGGTGGGCTCGGTCGGCGGCGCGCCGGCAAAGAAGTTCTGCACGATGTCGCGCCCGGCATCGCCGAGATTGACGTTGCCGACGATCTCGCGCGCATCGAGCCCGCGCCGGCCCATGAACCCCAAGCCGGCCATTCAGGGTGCCCCCAGTATGTCCGAAACATAGGCGACAACCGCGCTGACGACCGCCGCCGCGGCGGCGATCGCGGCCAGGACGAGGTTCACGCGGTCCATGAACGGCCGCCGCTTCGGCTCGGCCGGCGGCGCGGCGGCCGTGTAGCTCTGGGTGATGTCGCGCCCGGCATTGCCCTGGTTCAGATTGCCCTGGAAACTGCGTGCGGAAACATTGCGCCCGCCACGGACCAGGACCGCCGCGAAACACGCCGCCGCGACCGCCAGTACCACCCCCGCCCAGCCCAAACCGACCTCCCGCCTCTTGCCAGCGAAACGAGCATAGCTGATGAGGCAAGGACACGCAAATCGGTGTCGGAAATCCGAGTTTATCGACAAAGCAGGTGCCGTAACCGCAAGAGCTGTCGCGTGAACCACCTCGGCCGGCCCGAGCGCCGCTGAGTTACGGCCCCGCCAGGATCTCCTCGATCAGGGCGGACGAGCCGTCGGCGAACGGATCGACGAAGGTGACGCCCCCCAGGATGCGGCCATTCTGGCCATCCTCGGTGATCAGCATGCGGCAGCCGGCCCGGCGGACCGTGGCCCACATCATGGCGTCCCAGAACGACAGGTGATGAAGCGCCACTGCATCGATGGCGGCGGCCAGGCACTGCTCGTCGGCCGGCCGGACCTCGAAAGCGTCGCGCCAGCCATGGACCAGCAGGGCCGCGCGGTTCGCGTCGACCCGCCGCTTCGCGGTGAGGGTGCGAAACAGTTCGGCCAGCGCCTGCAAGGCCAGAACGCAATCGCGCCCATCCGCACGGCGGACGATGTCGAGCGCGATCCGGTGCCGGTCCCCGGCCTCCGAATCGGCAGCATAAACCAGAATATTGGTGTCGAGCGCGAACCGCATCTCAGCGGTCGTAAAGGGTGTCGCGCTCGAACCGGTCGCCGCCGAGGGGCAGGCCTTCGGTCAGCATGTCCA
Organism: uncultured Mycobacteriaceae bacterium; assembly: GCA_964615535.1. Taxonomy (GTDB): domain Bacteria; phylum Pseudomonadota; class Alphaproteobacteria; order DSM-16000; family Inquilinaceae; genus CAZTNV01. Next base: position 8,850 of record CAZTNV010000007.1, read on the forward strand.
TCAGGCGGGCATGGGCGGCGCGGGGGGATGCCGGGGCCGGGATGGGGTGCCGCTCCGGTCGCTCGACCGTCTCCTCCGCCTTGCGGATCGACTCGGGCAGGCGGGCGGGGTGATGGCGCCCGTGCAGCGCCTCCGCGATGCTCTCCCACGCGTCCAGCGACAGCATCACCACCGGCCGGGCATTCTGACGGGTCACCACCAGCGGCGCCCGGCTCTCGCCCACCTCATCCAGGTATTTCGCGAGATTCCGGGAAAGCTCGTTATCGGAAACATGGCCCATGATCGGACTCCGGTCGGCGGCCCCAAAACTGGTGCACGATCGCCACCGCCGTCAAGCCGGTTGTCGCCGGCGCCGCCGAACCCCGCACCACGTTCGCTCAGAACGCCTCCTCCGCCAGTCCCATGATCGGGTTCTTGCCGGACAGGATGGCGGCGGCCAGGGCGGTGGTTTCGGGGAGCATGCGGGCCATGAAGAAGCGGGCGGTGTGCAGCTTGGCGGCGTAGAACCCGGCGCGGCCATCGGCCCCGGGCGCGCGGGCCGCCGCCAGCGCGGCCATCCGCGCCCACATGTAGCCGAGCGCGACCAGCGCGAACAGCCGCAGGTACTCGGTCGCCGCCGCCGCGGCCTCCTCCGGGTCGTTCAGGCCCTGCCGGGCGAGCTGGGCGGTGACCTGCTGAAGCTTGGCGAAGGCCTTGGCCAGCGGCGGCACGAAATCGGCCAGCGCCGGGTCGGTGCCGTGCGCGCGCAGGAAGTCGTCGACCGGGTGGAAGAACCGGCGCAGCAGCCGTCCGGTGTTCTGCCCGAGCTTGCGGCCGACCAGATCGAGCGCCTGGATGCCGTTGGCGCCCTCGTAGATCTGCGCGATCCGCACGTCGCGGACATGCTGCTCCATGCCGTTGGCGCGGATGTAGCCGTGGCCGCCATAGACCTGGAGCCCGAGATTGGCGCAATCGGTGCCCATATCGGTGAAATAGGCCTTCACCACCGGGGTCATCAGCGCCACCAGATCCTCGGCCTCCCGGCGCAGCGCGGGGTCGGGGTGGCGCTCCATCACATCGATCGAACAGCCGACCCAATAGGCCAGCGCCCGCGCGCCCTCGGTGAACGCCTTCATGGTCAGCAGCATGCGGCGCACGTCGGGATGCACGATGATCGGATCGGCCGGGCGGTCGGGCGCGCGGGCGCCGGTCACGGCGCGGCCCTGGAGCCGTTCGCGGGCATAGGCGCGGGCATTCTGGTAGGCGACCTCGGCGATGCCCAGCCCCTGCAGGCCGACGCCCAGCCGCGCCGCGTTCATCATCACGAACATCGCGCGCATGCCCCGGTGCGGGCCGCCGACCAGCCAGCCGGTCGCGCCGTCCAGCACCAGCTCGCAGGTCGCCGAGCCGTTCAGCCCCATCTTGTCCTCGATCCGGGTGCAGGCGATGCCGTTGCGCATGCCCGGCACCACCCGGCCATCGTCCGCGCGCGGCAGGAATTTGGGCACCAGGAACAGGCTGATGCCGCGCGTGCCGGCGGGGGCGCCGGGCAGCCGCGCCAGCACCATGTGGACGATATTGGGGGTCAGGTCGTGCTCGCCGGCGGAGATGAAGATCTTGGTGCCGCTCAGCCGGTAGCTGCCGTCGCCGGCCGGCTCGGCGCGGGTGCGGACGAGGCCCAGATCGGTGCCGCTGCCGGCCTCCGACAGGCACATGGTGCCGGCCCATTCGCCATTGGCCAGCTTCGGCAGAAAAAGCGATTTCAGTTCGTCGTCGCCGAACCGCGCCACGCAATTGTACGCTGCGGTGGTCAGCAGCGGGTAGTTGGCAAAGGCGATGCCGGCGGCGTTGATCACCTCCTCCATCACGAAATGGACCAGATGCGGCAGGCCCTGGCCGCCATGCGCCGGATCGGCGGACAGGCCGATCCAGCCATCGGCGGCATAGCGGGCATAGGCCTCGCGGAAGCCCGGCGGCGTCCGCACCACGCCGTTCTCGTAGGTGCAACCCTCGGCATCGGCGGTCTGGTTAAGCGGGAACAGCTCGTTCTCGGCGAACCGGGCACCCTGCTCCAGCACCGCGTCGATCAGCTCGGGCGTGGCCTCGGCATGGCCGGGCAGCGTGCTCAGCCGGCCGATGTCAAGCAGCTCGTGCAGCACGAACCGGATGTCGTCGAGCGGGGCCTGATAGATCGGCATGGGCGCGGTCCTCTAATTCCGCAGCGGCTTGCCCGTGTCCAGCATGTGCTCGATGCGGGCGATCGAACCGGGGGTGCGGATCAGCGCCATGAACGCCTGGCGCTCCAGCGCGGAGATCGCGTCCTCGGCCAGCGGCTCGGTCGGGTCGGTGTCGCCGCCGGACAGCACGCCGGCCAGCGCGCCCGCCACCACCCGGTCGTGCGGCGCAGCCTTGCCCTGCCGCGCCAGCCCGTCGACCATCAGGTCCAGCGCCAGCTTTCCGGCCGGGCCGGGCAGGTGGATGTCCTTCGCCGGCTCCGGCGGCCGGTAGCCTTCGGCAACCATGGCCAGCGCCCGCGCCTTGGCCTCGGCCAGCAGGCGGTCGCGGTTCATGGTGATGCCGTCGGTCGGGCGGAGGAAGCCCAGTTCGCGGGCCTCGGCGGCGGAGCGGGCGACCCTGGCCAGGCCGATGGTCTCGAACGCGCCGGCCACCGGCGGCATCGGGCCGTGCGGCCGGGCGGGATCGGCCCGGCAGCGCAGCAGCATCTCCTTGCAGCCGCCCCAGGCCGGCACCAGCCCGACCCCGGCCTCGACCAGCCCGATATAGCTCTCGGCATGAGCCTGGATCGCCGCGCAGTGCAGCAGGATCTCGCAACCGCCGCCCAGCGCCAGACCCGACGGCGCGCCGACCACCGGGAAGGGGGCGAATTTCAGGGCGCGGCAGGCATCCTGGCCGGCTTTGACCAGCATCTCGATCTGGCCCCACAGCGCAATGTTGAGCGCGAACAGGGCGAGACCCAGATTGGCGCCGACCGAGAAATTCTCGCCCTCATTATGGATCACCATCGCCTTGTACTGTCTGGTCGTGAGGGCGACGGATTTGGTCAGCAGGGCAAGGGTCTGGTCGTCCAGCGCGTTCATCCGCGAGGTGAACTCGAAGCAGGTGACGCCGTCGCCAATGTCCCACAGCGCGGCCGAGGCGTTCTTCAGCAGCGGCCGGGACCGCAGCTTGACATCGGCCAGCAGCAGCACCCCCTCCGGCCGCGCCACCGGGGCAAAGGCGCCGTACGGGGTGAGGTATTGCCGCCGGCCGTCCTCGACGCGGTAGAAGCCGCGGTCGCGGGCACGGTCCAGCAGCGGCGGCACCGGCCGTCCCTCGGCGGCCAGCCGGTCGGCGAACCAGCCGGCGCCCAGCCGGTCGATCAGCTCGAACGGGCCGTATTGCCAGTTGTAGCCGAGCCGCATCGCCTGATCGACCCCCGGCACGGTGTCGCAGATCTCCGGCACCAGGCTCGCGGCATAGCCCAGCGTATCGGCCAGCACCCGCCAGGCGAACCGGCCGATCCGGTCGTCGAACTCGGCCAGGGCGCGCGGCCCGCCCCGGCGCGCCGCCTCGATCGCGTCGAGCCGCGGCTTCTCCGACCGGGCATAGGCGCCGGTCGCCAGATCGATCGACTCCTTCAACCGTGCGCCGTCGGCCTTGGCGAGGCGGTAGAATCCGCCCTTGCCCTTGCGCCCGGTGAAACCGTCCGCGATCATCTTCGCGATCAGCGGATGCTCGCGCCAGACCGCGCAATAGGGATCGCCGGGCGGCAGGGCGCCGATCAGGCTGCGCGCGACATGCGGCATCAGGTCGATGCCGACCAGATCGAGCAGGCCGAACACGCCGGTTTTGGGAATGCCGAGCGGCCGGCCCATCGCCGCGTCGGCCTCCGCCACCGTCAGGCCGAGATCGAAGGCGGCGTTGACCGCGGATTGCAGCCACATCGCGCCGATCCGGTTGGCGATGAAGCCCGGCGTGTCCTTCGCCTCGACCACGCCCTTGCCCAGCCGGAGATCGGCGAAATCGCGGATCGCCGCCACCGTCTCCGGCCGGGTCGCCGGGCCGGCGACGATCTCCAGCAGGCGCATGTAGCGCGGCGGGTTGAAGAAATGGGTGATCAGAAAATCGGCCCGGAAATCTCCCGACCGGCCGGCGGTGAGGGCGTGCAGCGGCATGGTCGAGGTGTTCGAGGACACCGCGGCGCCCGGTCGCTTCGCCGCCGCGATCCGCGCGTAGAGATCGCGCTTGACCGCAAGATCCTCGATCACCGCTTCGACGATCCAGTCGACCCCGGCCAGCCGCCCGAGATCGTCCTCGAGATTGCCGGGGGTCACCAGCCGGGCGGCGGCCCTTGACATGAAGGCCGCCGGATCGGTTTTCGACAGGCGTTCCAGCGCACCCTCGGCCAGCGCATTGCGATGGGCGGCCCCGGCCGGCACGATGTCGAGCAGCAGCACCGGAACCCCGGCATTGGCCAGATGCGCCGCGATCCCGCCGCCCATCACGCCGGCGCCGATCACCGCGGCCTTGCCGATCTCCATGGCGATGCTCCTGGGGCGATGCTCCTGGTCCCAATCCTCAGACCGCTTCCAGCACCGTGGCGATGCCCTGGCCGCCGCCGATGCACATGGTGGCGAGCGCGAACTGCTTGCCCTCGCGCTTGAGCAGGCTGGCCGCCTTGCCGGTGATCCGGGCGCCCGAGGCGCCGAGCGGGTGGCCCAGCGCGATGGCCCCGCCGTCGAGATTGGTGCGGTCCCAGTCCAGCCCGAGTTCGCGGTCCACCGCCAGCGCCTGGGCCGCGAACGCCTCGTTCAGCTCTATGATGTCGATATCGGACAGCGCCAGCCCGGCGCGGGCCAGCACCTTGCGCGTCGCCGGCACCGGGCCGATGCCCATGAGGTCGGGCGCGCAGCCGGCCACCGCCACGGCGCGCAGCCGCGCCAGCACCGGCAGGCCGTGGGCGCGGGCATAATCCTCCGACACCACCAGCGTGGCCGAGGCGCCGTCGGTCAGGGGCGAGGAGGTGCCGGCGGTCACCGTGCCCTCGGCGTCGAACGCCCGGGAGAGCTGGGCCAAAGCCTCAAGGCTGGTGTCCGGGCGGATGGTGCCGTCGCGCTCGACCATGCCCTCGCCATTCGCCGGGATCGGCACGATCTCGTCCTTGAACCGTCCCCGGGTCTCGGCCTCGGCGGCGCGGCGGTGCGACAGCGCCGCCAACTCCTCCTGCGCCGGCCGGGTGATCTGGTACTTGCGGGCCAGATTTTCCGCGGTCAGGCCCATGGCCAGATAGGCGCCGGGCAGGGCCCCGTGCAGCTTCGGGTTGGGCAGCGGGTTGAATCCCATCACCGGCACCCGGCTCATGCTTTCGACCCCGGCGCAGACGAAGGCCTCGCCGGCGTTCATCTGAATGGCCCCGGCGGCGCGGTGGATCGCCTCCATGGACGAGCCGCAGAACCGGTTGACCGTGACGCCGCCCACCGTCTCCGGCAGCCCGGCCAGGAACACCACCAGCCGCGCCAGATTCAGCCCCTGCTCGCCTTCCGGAAAGGCGCAGCCGAGGATCAGATCCTCGATGTCGCCGGGATCGATGCCGGTGCGACCGATCAGGCTGCGGATCACCTCGGCGGCCAGATCGTCGGGCCGCACGCGGCGCAACGCGCCCCTGGTCGCAATGGTGTGGGGCGACCGGGCATAGCCGGCGATCACGACATTCCTGCGCATGGGCATGGCGACACCGCTCCACGGGTTCCGCGGCCGGACGGCGGCGTCACCCACCGAAATCAGGTATGCCCGAACGGGCTGAAATCGACCCGCCGGGCATCCGAGCCGCCGGCCAACGGCCGGCGGTCAGCCGATGGCGTCGGGATCGACCCCGGCGCGGCGCAATTGCTCGGCGAAGCTGGCATCCAGGCCGCGCAGCTCGTCCAGGGTCTGCTCCAGATCGCGCAACTGGCGCTCCAGCACCCGAATGCGCTCGCGCGCCAGCTTCAGGCCATAGGTCATCTGACCGATCTGATTCTCGTCGACGTCGTAAAGGTCGAGGAACTCCTTGATCTCGGCCAATGAGAAGCCGAGCCGCTTGGCGCGGCAGATCAGGATCAGCCGCGCGCGGTCGCGATGGTCGTAAACCCGGCTCTGGCCTTCGCGTTCGGGGGCGAGAAGCCCGCCGGCTTCGTAGAACCGGATGGTGCGCGGCGTAATGCCGAATTCGGTGGCGAGCTCGCCGATGCCGTAGCGCTCGGGGCACCGCCGCTCGGGCGGCGTCGCGGTCTGGCTCTGGCCGATGGTCACGACTCCGGTTCCCAGGCTGCCGTTTACGTAAACGGAATGAAACGCTAGCGGCGCGGCTCCGTCGTGTCAAGGCAACAAACCCTGACATTTTGTAAGGGATAGGTCTGCGCTCCGGTAACGCCGCCGCCGGGCTGCAATGCGATCGGCACCCCGGCAGCGCCAAGAGCAATGAGCGCATGTGCCATCGAGCTGACGCAGCCATCTGCGTTCCCGAAGTCAACCTCCCCTGGTCCAACCCCAATCGCAATGACTGCACTGAAAATCGGCCGAAGCCAACCAGAATAGTATTTCATTAACCTTGACAAATCCGTGATGAAGCTGTGGCAGCCAAATCAGGGGTTGGACAGATTTCGCACAACAAACGGAACCTCGCCCGCCTGGGCGGGTTTGTCTTGGTGTGTTCGGCACTGCACAAAAGTCTTGGAGGTCCGAATGCATTTCGCAGTTGGCTGCGGTGGCACCGATGTTGCCATCCAGGGATTTTTTTGCCGGCCGGCTTTGCCGTTCCGGCATGTCGGTCGCAACCCGATCTGGACTCACATGGTGCAGCAAGAACCTGAACACGAGCGCGAAACGATCCCGGTCGCCGAAGAGCGGGTGGTTGTCGAGAAACGGGACCGGGTCACCGAGCGGGTTCGCGTCCGCACGGCGGTTCGAGAGGACGAAGTCGCAATCGACGAGCCCTTGACGGTCGAGGAGATCGAGGTCGAGCGCGTGCCGGTTGGCCGGATCGTCGATGGACCGGTTCCGGTGCGCGAGGAGGGCGACACCACGATCATCCCGGTACTGTGCGAGGAAATCGTCGTGCAGAAACGCCTCAAGCTGGTCGAGGAAGTGCGCGTGACCCGGCGGCGGAGCACCCGGCAAGCAACCGAACGCATCACGGTCAGGCGCGAAGAACCGATCGTGGAACGCCTCGACATACCGCCCGGAGATCCCGGCAGCCAGACCTGAATCCTGCCTTCAATTCGCAACAGAGTGGAGCAATGTCATGACGATCAGCGTGATCGCGTTGTACGACGACGCCAGCAAGGCGCAGCAGGCCATGAATGCCCTGAAGCAGGCCGGCTGCGAAGAGAGCAAGATCCAGTTCGCGCATGATGGCCAGGGCCCGAGCGGCGACCAGCTCATGCAGCATCTGACCCAGCGCGGCTTCAGTCAGCATCAGGCGGAAATCTGCGCCCAGGCCATCCAGCAGGGCCGCGCGCTGCTGGCGGCCGACGCACCGGACGATCTGGCCGACAAGGCGGCCGAAATCATGCGGGAGCACGGCGCCCGGACCGCCGAGGATGTCGAAGGCGAACTGCAGAGCGCCGGCCAGCAGCAGGGCCAACAGAAAGGCGAAAAGCAGAGCAGCGAGACGATCTCCGAGGTCGAGGAGAAACTCAACGTCGGCAAGCGCCAGACCCAGAGCGGCGCCAAGGTGACCACCGAGGTGACCGAGCAGCCGGTTGAGGAAAGCGTCACGCTGCGCAAGGAATCGATCGACGTCGAGCACAAGGATGCCGACCGCAAGCTGAGCCCGGAAGAGGCGGACAAGGCCTTCCAGGAGAAGTCCCGCGAGTTCACCGCGACCAGCGAAGAAGCGGTGGCTGGCAAGGAAGCCCATGTGACCGGCGAAGTCGCCATCAACAAATCGGCTCAGGAGCAGGAAGAGACGATCAAGGACAAGGTCCGCAAGACCGACGTCCATGTCGAAGAGACCCAGGCCAAGGGCGGCCAAAAGAAGTCGTAAGCCCGTAGAATCTTCCCGATCCCGGCTTTCCGACCCCGGCAGCGGCGACGCTGCCGGGACGGTCAGCAATCTGCCGGGTCGGCGCCGGCGCGAATCGCGACGGCCGCTTGACAGGCGGGCCGGTTGGATAATTCTTCCGATATCGAATGGGTTCGCGGGCAGGAGCGGGGCCCGATCGGCAGGACCCCGGAGACGATGATGAGAACCGTGACCCTGCCTTCCGGCGAAGCGGTCCCCGCACTGGGCCAGGGGACTTGGCGGATGGGCGAGAACCGGGGCCGGCGCAGGGCGGAGGTCGCGGCGCTCCGGCTCGGACTCGATCTTGGCATGACCCTGATCGACACCGCCGAAATGTACGGCGAGGGCGGGGCCGAGGAGGTGGTCGGGGAGGCCGTCGCCGGCCGCCGCGATCAGGTGTTCATCGTGTCGAAGGTCTATCCGCATCACGCGACGCGGCAAGGCACCATCGCGGCCTGCGAGCGGAGCCTCGGCCGGCTCGGCACCGATCGCCTGGACCTGTTTCTGCTGCACTGGCGCGGTTCGGCGCACATCGAGGAGTTTGTCGAGGCGGGACTCGATCTCGTCCGTGCCGGCAAGATCCGCCATTTCGGCGTCAGCAATTTCGATGTCGCCGACATGGAACAGCTTTGGCGCCTGCCCGGCGGCGCCGATACTGCCACGGATCAGGTGCTTTACGGCCTGACCCGGCGCGGCATCGAGGCGGCGCTGCTGCCGTGGTGCCGCGCGCGGGGCGTGCCGGTGATGGCGTATTCGTCGCTCGACCAGGGCGGGTTGCGGGCGGAGGCCAGCCTGACCGCCGTGGCCCGGCGGCACGGCGTGACGCCATTCCAGGTTGCGCTGGCCTGGGTGCTGCACCAGCAGGGCGTCATCGCCATACCGAAGGCGGTCGACCCGGACCATGTCCGCCAGAACCGTGCGGCGCACGATCTTCGCCTGACGGAGCAGGATCTGGCCGACCTCGATCGCGCCTTTCCGCCACCGAAATCGGCCGGGCCGCTCGAAATGCTCTGATCCGGGGCGGGCCGCGCGGCGGAGCGGCGTGGTCGTTCCGGTCCGCCCCGCCGCCCGGCCGTCAGCGCAGCCGCGCCGCCGCTCCGGTCCCGACCCGGTCGTCGAGCGGGCCTTCGGGATGCGCCAGGGTCGGCGGCGGCTGTTCCGTCACGGCGCCCAGCCAGCGATAGGTCAGCCCGGCCAGGATCGCTCCGCCGACCGGCGCCACCCAGAACAGCCAGAGTTGCGCCAGCGCCCAGCCGCCTTCGATCAGTGCCGGACCGGTGCTGCGCGCCGGGTTCACCGAAGTGTTGGTCACCGGTATGCTGATCAGGTGGATCAGCGTCAGGGCCAGACCGATGGCGATCGGCGCCATGCCCGCCGGAGCGCGCGGATCGATCGCACCCAGGATGATGGCCAGGAACATGAAGGTCAGCAGGATTTCGATGATCAGGGCCGAGGTCATCGAATAGCCGCCCGGCGAATGCGCGCCATAGCCGTTCGCGGCCAGTCCGCCTTCATAACCCGGCGCGCCGCTGGCGATCACGTAGAGCAGGCCGGCGGCGATGACGGCACCGATCACTTGCACAATGATATAGGGCGCGACCTGGGCCGCCGGGAAACGGCCGGCCGTGAACAGGCCGATGGTCACGGCCGGATTGAAATGGGCACCGGAGATGTGGCCCACGGCGTAGGCCATGGTCAGTACCGTCAGCCCGAATGCCAAAGACACCCCCAGAAGGCCGATCCCGACTTCGGGGAATTTGGCCGCAAGCACGGCGCTGCCGCACCCGCCGAATACCAACCAGAACGTGCCCAGGCATTCGGCGAAAAGGCGTTTTGACATGGTTGTCACCTGCTATTTAAAAAGTTCATCACTTCTTTTATCATACCGCTATGCCGTGCGGAAGACGAAGAGGTCTGACGACTGCATTTGTCGTAAGACTTCCGGGTACTCGGGATAGGCGATGGGAAGCGCCGCGCGGTGATGGTCGCGGACCCGGCGCACCGGTTCTTGCTGAATCGCGCTGCCGCCTAGACTGCGACCTGATCGTAGATCGCCGCCATTGCCAGATCGAGGCCGCAGCTCTCCAGCCGGATCGTGGCCTCGCCGATCAGATCCTGGACCAGCCATTGCCCGTCCATCCGGCGCCACAGCTCGGCCCGCCGCTCTTCGCTCGACACCAGCAGGATCTCGTGCACCGAGGGGATCTGCCGGTAATCGACCAGCTTGACCCCGCGATCGCGATCCGCCGTGGAGGGCGACAGCACCTCGACGATCAGCACCGGATCGGCAACCGCCCGCTCGCCGGGTTGGGCGGGCGTGCAGGTGACCGCCAGATCGGCCTGGTAATAGGCATCTGCGCGATCAGGCAGCACGATCCCGGCCTCGCCGATCACGACGCAGGGCGGCCGTAGGGCATTGCCGATCTGCCGGACGATGTTCCCGACCATCGTGCCATGAGCCCTTGTCGGCGGCGCCATGGCCCGGATCTCGCCGACGACCAGCTCGTAGCGCCGGTCGGAACCGTCGTCCCAGTCCAGGAACGCGGCCAGGGACATCAGCTTGCGCGCAGAATCAGCCACGGGTCCGAGCCTCATCGTCACGGCAACGCCACCTGATCGTAGATCGCCGCCATCGCCAAATCGAGGCCGCAGGTCTCCAGCCGGATCGTGGCCTCGCCGATCAGATCCCGGACCAGCCATTGGCCGTCCACCCGCCGCCACAGCTCGGCCCGCCGCTCTTCGCTCGACACCAGCAGGATCTCGTGTACCGAGGGGATCTGCCGATAATCGACCAGTTTGACGCCGCGATCCCGGTCCGCCGTCGACGGCGACAGCACCTCGACGATCAGCACCGGGTCGACGACGGCCCGGGTGCCGGGTCGCGGCGGCGTGCAGGTGACCGCCAGATCAGCCTGGTAGAAGCAATCCGCGCGATCCGGCAGAACGACCCCGGCCTGGATCACGACCCGGCACGGCGGGCGCAAAACCCCGCGGATTTCAGCGACAATGCTGGCGGCGATTACGCCATGCGCCTCCGAGGGAAAGGCCATGGCCAAGATCTCGCCGACGACCAGCTCGTGGTGCCGGTCGGTGCCGTCGTCCCAGTCGAGGAATTCGGCCACGGTCATCAGCTTGCGTGCGGGATCGGCCATGGTTCCGGGTCTCGCCTTTATGCCAACGCCACCTGATCGTAGATCGCCGCCATCGCCAGGTCGAGGCCGCAGGTCTCCAACCGGATCGTGGCCTCGCCGATCAGATCCCGGACCAGCCATTGGCCGTCCACCCGCCGCCACAGCTCGGCCCGCCGCTCTTCGCCGGAGACCAGCAGGATTTCGCGCACCGAGGGGATTTGCCGGTAATCGGCCAATTTGATGCCGCGGTCATGCCGAACCGTCGAGGGCGACAGCACTTCGACGATCAGCACCGGGTCGACCAGGGCGCGGGTGCCGGGCTGCGGCGGCGTGCAGGTGACCGCCAGATCGGCCTGGTAACAGGCATCTGCACGATTCGGCACCACGATACCGGCCTCGGCCACGACCCGGCAAGGCGGCGAGAGACCGTTGCCGATCTGCCGGCCGATGTTCATCACGATCGTGCCGTGCGCCTCCACCGCTGGCGCCATGGCCACGATCTCGCCGGCGACCAGCTCGTAGCGCCGATCGGTGCCATCGTCCCAGTCGAGAAAATCGGCCAGGGACATCAGTGTGCGCGCAGGATCAGCCATGATTTCGGCCTCCACTCTTCATGGTCATAATCTACACCGTCCCCGGCGGTTTCCCAACCGGCCGGGCGCCGGAGCGGCCCCGCCGCCCGCCGGGGGCTGTCATGTTCAATACAAAGCATCGGCTCCGGTGTCGGCTTTGTCGCAACACCGCCCGGCGGCGGCGGCGCTTTCGCCAGAATGCTCAAGGACTCCGTCGTCTGGCATGACGCTTGCTGTCGGGGTTAGGCAGCACGAGCCGAAGAGGTCGCCATGCATATCGTCGTTTGTATCAAACAGGTGCCCGACAGCGCGCAGATCCGGGTTCATCCCGTGACCAACACGATCATGCGCCAGGGCGTCCCGACCATCATCAACCCCTACGACCTGTTCGCGCTGGAAGAAGCGTTGCGTCTCAAGGACAAGTTCGGCGGCAAGGTCACCGTGCTGACCATGGGCCCGCCAATGGCCGAGACCTCGCTGCGCAAGGCTCTGGCCTTCGGATGCGACCGGGCGATCCTGCTGACCGACCGCGTGTTCGCGGGGGCCGACACTTTGGCCACCTCCTTCGCCCTGACCAGCGCGATCCAGAAAATCGACGAGACCGATCCGTTCGACATCGTCTTCACCGGCAAGCAGACCATCGACGGCGACACCGCCCAGGTCGGCCCCGGCATCGCGACCCGGATGGGCCTGCAACAGCTCACCTATGTCGCGGCGATCAAATCGCTCGATCTGGCGGCGCGCGAGATCGTGGTGGAGCGGCGCGCGGAAGGCGGCGTGCAGGTGCTCAAGACCGCGATGCCCTGCCTGATCACGATGCTGGAAGGGACCAACCACATCCGCTTCGCCAGCATGGACGACATGTTCCGCGCCGCCCGCGCGACCATCGATACCTGGAGCGCCGCCGCGGCCGGGGTCGAAGACGTCTCGAAATGCGGCCTGCGCGGCTCGCCCACCGTGGTGAAAAAGGTGTTCGCGCCCAAGCCGCGCGAACGCAAGGCCGAGATGATCGGCGGCGCCGGCATGACGCCGGAGCAACTCGCCGATGCGGCGATCGACACCCTGTTCGCCGCCGACGCCAAGCTGGCCGCCGAGATGGCCCAGCACGCGGCCGGGCGCTGAGCCGGAAGGGAAGGACTCATGACCGAAACCGCACCCCCCCGCGCCGCAGCCGGCGCGAAGCCCGCCGGCAAGGGATTGCCCGAGCACTTCAAGCCCTACAAGGGCGTCTGGGTGTTCGTCGAGATGGAACGCGGCCACTGCCATACCGTGGCCTGGGAACTGCTCGGCAAGGGCGGCGAACTGGCCCGCGCGCTGGGCGTCGAACTGGGCGCCGTGGTGCTCGGGCCGCCCGACGGCTCGGTCCGGGCCGGCGCGCAAGAGGCGTTCGCCTATGGTGCCGATGTCGTCTACGTGATCGAGGACGAGCTGCTGCGCGAATACCGCACAGTGCCCTATTCCACCGCGGTGACCGACCTGGTCAACACCTACAAGCCGGAAATCCTGCTGCTGGGCGCGACCACGCTGGGCCGCGATCTGGCCGGCACCGTCGCCACCACGCTGGCGACCGGCCTGACCGCCGACTGTACCGGGCTGGCGATCGATCTCGACGGCCGCCATCTCGCCTCGACCCGCCCGACCTTCGGCGGCACGCTGCTGTGCACCATCTACACGCAGAACGTCCGGCCCCAGATGGCCACGATACGCCCGCGCGTGATGGCCATGCCGGAGCGGCAGGACGGCCGGACCGGCGGGATCGTCGAGCACCCGGTCGGGCTGGCCGAGGCCGACATCATCACCAAGGTGCTGTCCTTCGTGCCCGACAGCGAGCAGAACAAGGCCCAGCTCGCCTATGCCGACATTGTGGTGTCGGGCGGCCGCGGCCTGGGCAAGCCGGAAAACTTCCAGCTCGTCAAGGATCTGGCGGCGGTGCTGGGCGCCGAATACGGCGGCTCGCGCCCGCTGGTCCAGCTCGGCTGGATCACCGCCGACCGCCAGATCGGCCAGACCGGCAAGACCATTCGGCCCAAGCTGTACATCTGCGCCGGCGTCTCCGGTGCCATTCAGCACCGGGTCGGGGTGGAAGGGGCGGACTTGATCCTGGCGATCAATTCCGATCCGACGGCGCCGATCTTCGACTTCGCGACCTACGGGATCATCGGCGACGCCTTGAAGATTCTGCCGGCGCTCACCCAGGCCTTCCGCCGCCGTCTGGCGGTGAACCGCATTGCCGTTTGAGGACTGTCATGACCGAAAAATTCGACGTCATCGTCGTCGGGGCCGGGCCGGCCGGCAATTCGGCGGCCTACACGCTGGCCAAGGCCGGCGTCAATGTTCTCCAATTGGAGCGCGGCGAGTATCCCGGGTCGAAGAACGTCCAGGGCGCCATTCTCTACGCCCAGGCCCTGGAAGAGGTGATCCCGGATTTCCGCGAGGACGCACCGCTGGAGCGCCACATCATCGAACAGCGGATCTGGATGCTCGACGATACCTCCCATGTCGGCACCCATTACCGTAACGAGAATTTCAACGAGGAAAAGCCGAACCGCTACACGATCATTCGCGCCCAGTTCGACAAGTGGTTTTCGCAAAAGGTGCGCGAGGCCGGCGCGCTGGTGATCTGCGAGACCACGGTCACCGAGCTGCTGATGGAAGGCCGCAAGGTGGTCGGCGTGCGCACCGATCGCGCCAATGGCGACATTCTGGCCGATGTCGTGATCATGGCCGACGGGGTCAACGCGCTGGTCGGCAACGCCTCCGGGCTGATCGATACGCCGACGCCGGATCAGGCCGCCCTGGCGGTCAAGGAAATGCATTTCCTGCCGCAGGAGGTGATCGAACAGCGGTTCAACATCAAGGGTGACGAAGGCGTGGTGATCGAGATCGCCGGCACCGTCACCGAGGGCATGCTGGGCACCGGCTTCATCTACACCAACAAGGAATCGCTGGCGGTCGGCCTCGGCTGCATCGTCTCGGATTTCCAGAAGAGCGGCACCACGCCCTACGATCTGCTGGAGCGGTTCAAGGAGCATCCCTCGATCAAGCCGCTGCTGGAAGGCAGCGAGGTCAAGGAGTACGCCGCCCATCTGATCCCCGAGGGCGGCTACAAGGCGATGCCGCGGCTGTCCGGCGATGGCTGGATGGTGGTCGGCGACGCCGGCCAGTTCGTCAACTCGCTGCACCGCGAGGGCTCGAACATGGCAATGACCACCGGCAAGGTCGCGGCGGAGACGGTGATTGCCCTGAAGAAGGCGGGCAAGCCGATGAACGCGCGCAATCTGGCGCAATACCGCAAGTCCCTGAACAGCACCTACGTCATGAAGGACCTCAAGAAGTACCGCGAACTTCCCGAGATCCTGCACCACAACAAGCAGTTCGTAACCACCTACCCCGAATTGTTGAGCAAGGCGGCGGATCTGTGGTTCCGGGTCGACGGTGTCGACAAGCGGACCAAGGAACGCCGGATCGTGCAGAACTTCATGAAGGGCCGGTCCGTCATCGGCCTGATCAGCGATGCAGTCAAAGTGGCGAGGGCAATCCGATGAGAGTCAAGGTCGAAGAGAAGCTGTACCAGAATCGCTATCTGGTCGATGAGGGCAAGCCGCACGTCCGGGTGATCAACCCCGGCCGGGTGACTCCGGCGCTCAAGAGCCTGGTCACCGTGTGCCCGGCCGGTTGCTGGGCCGAGAACGAGGACGGCACCATTTCGGCGACGCTGGATGGCTGCCTGGAATGCGGCACCTGCCGCCTGGTCTGTGCGGCCTCCGGGGATCTGTCCTGGAACTACCCGCGCGGCGGCCACGGCATCCTGTACAAGTTCGGCTGATCCCGCTTCAGCCGGCCGGCGGCGGGGGCACGAAAGACCGCCCCCCGATCCGCCCGGTCATCGAAGTTGAGGATGCGGTTGGCGGACCATGATGGTAGAACGAAAGCACGCCGGGGCGATGGCATCGTCCCGGCGTTTTGCCGTGCCGGAATGATCGATGAGCGTTGGATCGACGGAATGAGCGTCAATTCCAGATTCTTGGGGTTCGGTGTCGCGATCTGGCCCATCATGCCGGTGACGGCGATGGCCAACGGGCTGTTCCGGGAGCTCGTCCTGGTTCCGGCGCTGGGGGCATCGGTGGCCGGTGTCGTGGCCGTGGTCACCTTTTTTCTTCTGATCTATCCGATCATCTTCACCTTTCTGCGCTTCGTTCCGGCGTCGTTCGATCGCACCGATCTGTGGACGCTTGGGCTGGTCTGGATGCTGCTGGCAGTCGCCTTCGAGTTCGTGGTGTTCGGCGTGGTCCTGGGCGTGCCGATGTCGGACCTCCTGGCGGCCTACGACATCACCCGCGGCGAGCTGTGGCCGGTGGTGCTGCTGGGCGTGCTGATCGGTCCGCCGTTGCTCGGGAGGGGACGGGCGAGCCGATGACCGTCGCGGCCGGCGCCTTACCCGGCCGCGCCGACCATCCCCCGTACCGCGTCCGCCAACCCCTCGCGGGGATGGGTGGTCTGGGCGCCGGATTTCAGATCCTTGAGCAGGACGGTGCCGGCGGCCAGTTCGCTGTCGCCGGCGATCACCGCGGCGGCGAAGCCCTTGCGGTCGGCGTATTTGAGCTGGTCGCCCAGCTTCTTGCCCTCGGTGAACAGCTCGGTGTTGATGCCGGCCGCGCGCAGCGTCGCGGCCAGGGCCAGATACTCGGCCAGATGGGCGCGGTCCATCACCGTCACCAGCACCTGGGCCGGGGTCGCCGCGCCGGGCTTGAGCAATCCGGCCTCGAACAGGCGGGAGAGCAGCCGGGTCAGCCCGATCGAGATGCCGACGCCGGGCAGTTTCTGCCGGGTGAAGGTGCTGGCCAGATCGTCGTAGCGCCCGCCGGAGCAGATGCTGC
>CAZTNV010000007.1:25462-32958 GCA_964615535.1 uncultured Mycobacteriaceae bacterium
AGTCGAGCCCGCGGGCGATCGACAGATCGATGCGCCAGGCATCGTCGGGCATACCGAGCGCCTTAAGGCCGTCGATTACCTCTTTCAGTTCATCCGCACCACGATTAAAAATTTCATTCAAATTCATGCTACGGATTTCATCAATATCAGTTTTCTCCATGATGTTAAACATAAACTCAATATCATCGGCATCAAGTTTTAGGTCAAAATCAAGATGGTGTTGAATTACCATACGCCCTTCCTTCTCTAGGGCATCAATGGCCTGCATGACTTTTGTTCTAGTTTGACCACTGATTCGCAGATGCTCCATGAGTCCCAGCAGAATCTTCCGGTTGTTTATCCGGATGACGAACCGGCCGATGCCGATCTGCGAAAAGATCGCCTGGATTACGCAGGGGATTTCGGCATCGGCCAGCAGGCTCAGCGATCCGTTGCCGATCACGTCGATGTCGCATTGGTAGAATTCGCGGAACCGCCCGGCCTGCGCCCGCTCGCCGCGCCACACCTTCTGGATCTGATAGCGGCGGAACGGAAAGGCGAGTTTGGCGAAATGCTGGGCGACGTAGCGGGCCAGCGGCACGGTGAGGTCGAAATGCAGCGCCATCTCGGTGGCGGGGTCCTCGCCCGGCCCGGCGGCCAGCCGCGCCAGGGCATAAATCTCCTTCTCCACCACGCCCTTGGCCGCCAGCACCTCCTTGCGCTCGATCGCCGGGGTCTCGATCGGCGCGAAGCCGAACCGCTCGAACTCGGCGCGGATCACCCTGAGCAGCCGCTCCTCGACCAGCTTCTCCTCCGGCAGCCACTCCGGAAAGCCGCTGACCGGCTGGGGTTTGACGACGGTCTTGGGGTCGGACATGCGATGGTCTCCGCGATTCACGGGGCGGGCTCGATCAGGCTCAACGGATAGGAGGATCGACCCGGCCATGCAACGCCGAGCATTGAAGGCAACAGCACAGCGGCGGTGGAAGGGATCGAACAGGGTGCCGGCGGATCTCCCGCCGGGCGCCCGGCTTGGCCATTGCCAGCCGGCCGATCGAGCAGTGCACCCTATCCACCATGTGCCATTTTGCGGAAGTTTCCCGGATCGTGATACCTATCAGAGGTTTGGATATAATTGCCAAAGGTGGTATCCTAGGCTGGCCGGGAGCACAATTCGGAGCTGGGTGTGGGCATGGATTTGAACGAAGCCGCAGCCGCTTTGCTCAATCAGGTTCCAGGAACGGACGTGTTTCTCTACAGCGGCCCGATCGTGGATCAGTCTGCATGGCAGATGGTCAATGCCGTTCACGCCAGGAATCCCAAGGGTGAAAAGGCATTGCTCTTTCTGACCACGTTGGGCGGCAACCCGGACGCGGCCTATCGCATGATGAGGGCTCTGAAGGCCTGCTATCCTGCAGTGGCGCTGGGCGTGGTCGGTCCATGCAAGAGTGCGGGAACGTTGATTGCCCTTGGCGCAGATGAAATTCTCATGGCGCCGACTGGCGAATTCGGGCCGCTGGACATGCAATTGATCAAGCCGGACGAAATAATGCAGGGCGTGTCGGGCCTCGACGTGGTACAGGCGTTGAACATCATCGTCGACTCGGCGTTCGAGGCATTCGACAAGTATTTCTTCGACATCATCACGCGTATGGGCGGGTCGATCTCGACCAAGCTCGCAGCCGAAATGGCCAGCAACCTGGCGATCGGCATCGTGCGTCCGCTGGCCGAAAAGGTCGATCCCAACCGTCTGGCGGAGGTCCAGCGCGCGATCGCAATCGCGCAACATTACGGCGAGCGGCTCGACGGGAAGCGTCAGATGAAGGACGACACCCTCGATCGTCTGATCAACGATTACCCATCTCACGGATTTGTCATCGACTACGAAGAGGCCAAGGATCTGTTTCGGACCGTGAAACCGATGGAGGGGGCGCATCGGAGCCTCGCGGACCTGTTCGGATCGATCTTGATGCGACCGTCGGAGGCCGCTATTTTCACCCAGGTCGGCAGGCAGTCGGGGGAGTTGGAGGGAGAGCAACGCAATGAGTCGGAGTAGGGCGGCCAAGACCTTCCAAAGGATTTTTCAACGTGAAATGGAATTTGCGGAACGGATGGTCAGGGCGTCCCGAAGCTCGCCGGCGCTGCCGGTGGTGGCAAAGAAGCTTCGCCTCAAGCCAACCAAGACCGGCAGCAAGCCGAGCGCGCGTTCGGCATTCCCGGCGATCCGCCAACCCTGAAACCGGCCCTCGGCCAATCGGCCAATATGCCGCTCTTCTCGTCCTGATTGGACGGCGAAGCGATCCCGAGAAAAGGCGATGTCGGCTGCATCGCGCCTTCTCCCCCGAAGAGCTTGTTTCGACCGGGCCGGTCCCGGGCATGGGGATGCGTCGCAGGACCGGCTTTGCCGAACCGCCGCCCCTCGGCCCTGGGCTCAGGCCGGGTCGACAGCGTGCGACGGGTGGCCGGGGAGTTGCACGAAGAAGCCGCCGCCATCGGCCTCGGGCAGCGGACTCAGGCGCGCCACCAGCCCGCGCCGCCGGGCCTCCAGAAGCTGCCGTCCCACCGGCAGGAACAGCGTTTCGCCGCTGGTCGGGGTCGCCGGGTCGAGGCGGATGTTCACCGTCGTCGGGCTGCCGAAGCGCCGCCGTTCCAGCATCCGTTCGATGGCGATCCGCGCATGCTCGGCGGTCACGCCACGCAGATCGAGCGTGTACTCTCCATCGGCGCGATCTCCGACAAGCTCGCGCAGATCGATCGGTTCGGAATGCGGCATGGCAAGACCTCCGCCGTTGACCGGGACCATCATGCCGGCCTCTCCATCCTGTGCGGGCCCGATGCGGCATGCCATGATGCAAGTTCCGTGCATGCGCCGATGTTCCCGCCGAGGGTCCCGGAGGCAGCGGAGTTCGGCGTACCGCCGGGTTCCGGTGTCTTGCGTGCGCCGACCTCTTGTGCCGGTCCTGTACGTAATAACATAACGTTTCTATCTGCATCGTCCATCGGCAAGGCGCGGTGGACATCGGCGCCCGATGGGGGCGATCACGCAACGGGGATCGTGGAATGAAGAAGCTGCCCGTGACCGTCCTGTCGGGATTTCTGGGGGCCGGCAAGACGACCTTGCTCAATCACGTTCTGAACAATCGCGAAGGCAGGCGGGTCGCGGTCATCGTCAACGACATGAGCGAGGTCAACATCGACGCCGGTCTGATCCGCAACGGCGTGCCGGATCTGTCGCGGACCGAGGAAAAGCTGGTCGAAATGACCAACGGCTGCATCTGCTGCACCCTGCGCGACGATTTGTTGAAGGAGGTCCGGCGGCTCGCGGAGGAGGGGCGGTTCGACTATCTCCTGATCGAATCGACGGGCATTTCCGAACCCCTGCCGGTGGCCGCCACCTTTGCGTTTCGGACGGAGGCGGGCGACAGCCTGTCCGATGTCGCCCGTCTCGACACCATGATTACCGTCGTCGATGCGGTCAATCTGCTCAGGGATTACGCCTCGGCCGATTTTCTGCGGGATCGCGGCGAGGCGGCGGGCGAGCAGGACGACCGGGCACTGGTCGATCTTCTGGTCGAACAGATCGAGTTCGCCGATGTGATCCTGCTCAACAAGATCGACGCCGCTTCGCCCGAGCAGATCGCCACCGCCCGCAAGATCATTCGCTCGCTGAACCCCGAGGCTGAGTTGATCGAGACCAGCATGTCGCGGGTACCGCTCGAAAAGGTGCTGGATACCGGCCGATTCGACCATGACAAGGCCCAGGAGCATCCGCTGTGGTTCAAGGAACTCCATGGCTTCGCCGACCACAAGCCCGAAACCGAGGAGTACGGCATCCGCAGTTTCGTCTATCGCGCCCGGCGGCCGTTCCATCCCGAAAAGTTTCATGAGTTCATTCGATCGCCCTGGCCGGGCGTGATTCGCGCCAAAGGGTATTTCTGGCTGGCGACACGGCCCGAATGGGTCGGCGAGTTGAGCCAGGCCGGCGCGCTGGTTCGTCACGAGGCGATCGGCTTCTGGTGGGTCAACGTGCCGGACGAACGCTGGCCGGATCATCCCGAATGGCGCGCGCAGATCGACCGGATCTGGGACCCTGTGTTCGGCGACCGGCGGCAGGAAATCGTGTTCATCGGGACGGACATGGACGAGGCCGCGCTTCGCCGCAGGCTCGATGCCTGTCTGGTCGGCGAGTCCAGATCGCGGGCGATGAACCTGGCCGCCTGGGCGGCGCTCAACGATCCGTTTCCGGCCTGGAAACGGAAAGACCCGGCATGAGCCGGTCGGCAGGCCGCGGCACTTGCGGCTCCTTAAGGTACGGCCACCCGGACGGTTGTTGCACCGTCGCATCGCCCCCGGCTTTGTGATAGGGAAACACAAAAGCGGCGGGAGTAGGCGATGTTTCAAGGGTTCCGGCGCGAATTCATCCGCACCAGCGGGGCGACCATCCATGCCGTGATCGGCGGGGAGGGGCCGCCGCTGCTGTTGCTGCACGGCTATCCCCAGACGCACGTGATCTGGCACAAGATCGCGCCGCGCCTTGCCGAGCGCCATACCGTGGTGTGTACCGACCTGCGCGGCTACGGCGATTCGGAAAAGCCGCCCAGCGATCCCGACCACGCCATCTACGCCAAGCGCGCCATGGCGCAGGATCAGGTCGAGGTGATGGAGGCGCTGGGCTTCGACCGGTTCCGGCTGGTCGGTCATGACCGCGGCGCGCGGGTCGGTCATCGTCTGGCGCTGGATCATCCCGAGCGGGTCGAACGGCTGGCCCTGCTCGACATCGTGCCGACTCTGACCGTCTTCGAAACCGTCAACCAGCAGGTCGCCACCGGCTATTATCACTGGTTCTTTCTGATCCAGCCCAATGGCTTTCCCGAGCACCTGATCGGCTCCGACCCGGAATTCTATCTGCGGCGCAAGCTGATGGTCTGGGGCGCCGAGCCGGGCGCGTTCACCGACGAGGCCATGGAGCAGTATCTACGCTGCTTCTGCGATCCGGCGACCATCCACGCCAGTTGCGAGGATTACCGCGCCGGGGCCAGCATCGATCTGGTCGATGACCGCGCCGACCGCGACAAGCGCATCGCCTGCCCGCTGCTGGTGCTGTGGGGCGAGCGTGGGCTGGTCCACAAATTCTACGACGTGCTGGCCACCTGGCGCGACAGGGCGGAGGATTTGCGCGGCCAGGCGATCGACTGCGGCCATTTCCTGCCCGAGGAAAAGCCCGAGGAGACTCTGGCCGCGCTGGAGGCATTCCTGGCGGAATAGGCTTGGCCGATCCGCAACCGGTTGCCGGCGGCCTGCGGAGTCGCGCCCCGGACGCCCGCGCGCCCGGAGATGGCGCCCGGCCCGACATCGCGTTAAGATTGTCTCAAAGAGCGGCCGATCGGCTGCCATGCTTCACGAGGATCATGACCATGACGGCCAATGGTACGATCGACTGCTGCGGTGTCGTCATCAAGATGGACGTATCCGATGTCGGCGCCAGCGTGCGCTGGTACACCAGCGTGCTGGGCTGTCTGGACCCGTCGTTCCAGACCCATGATTTCGCGCAGCTCGCATTGCCGGGGCGCGACGGGGTTCATCTCGGCCTGTTTCTCAATCCGGGCAATCTTGGCAGCAAGGGGCAGGTCACGACCTTTCTGGTATCGAACATCGAGGCGGCGATCCTCCTGCTCGAGGCGCATGGCATCAGCATCGGTCCGAAAACCTGGCCGGGCCTGGGTGTCTGTGTCGTCGAATTCGCCGATCCCGACGGCAACCGTCTGGCCGTTCGGCAGAATCCGGCAAGGTAACCGGCCCGGCCGGTTGCGTCGGCCGGTGCCTTGCAAATCCTTCCGGATCTGCCCGTAGGGCGTACCCCATATGGGTCCCTGGCACAACGTGCCGATTTGTGGCGTAACCTTTGCCGCTCTGGCCGAAACGCCGGTGTGATGGCGGCGATGCGCGTCCCATCCAATGAGCCTGAGCAGGGCACCGGGGGCAGATCCGGGGATCGGGCCGGTCTTCCGGGCTTGGCCGGTGGGCATCGGCGGGCCGCCGGTCGTCTGGAGAGTGGGCTGCGCAATGCTTGCGGACAGCGTAGACGGGGTCGGCAACCGGGAAAGTGACGATAACGGATGAGTGTCGCAAACGACAAGTACTGGACGGAGGTCGCCGAGTATCTGCGTCGCAGGGGCGGGGACGCGCTGACCGTGCTCGGACCGGCCGATTTCCGGGAAATTCTTGATATGGGGCTGGCTTACGAGCATGCCAGTTTTCTCGACCTGCCCTCGATCGGCGTCGCAGTGCTCCACAAGGGCCAGCTTGATCGCGTCGATCCTGCACTGCTGGTGCACATCGCCAGCACCTGGACGCCGGTGTTCGCGAACGAGGTGTTCGTCGTCTTGGGCCGTTCCGGCACCCCGTTGAACTCGGACGAGCATATGCAGTCCTTCTTTTCGAAGTTCAGGCAATTGGCCCAGTCCGGTTCCGCCATGGTGGGGGCCGGCGGGTGGGACGGCTCGCTGTTCAACATCGGGGACCTGAGGGACGGAGCGCGGCGAGCGGTCAATCAGGACCGGATACGTCTGCGTTGCCGCACGGCCTATCTGGGCGACCACACAGCCCTCGCCTGGGTGCTCGGCCGCTACAAGATGTTCGTCGACACCACGGATGTCGGGCTGTCGACGCATCTCCTGACCGACGGTTTCTGGGAGATGTGGATTACCGAATTCGTCGCCGAGACCGTCAAGCCGGGCATGGTGGTGGTCGATGTCGGCGCCAATCTCGGCTATTACGCGTTGCTGCTGGCGGATTTGGCAGCACCCGACGGCCGGCTGATCGCGATCGAGCCGAATCCCGCAATCGCTCTTCTGCTGCAGCGGTCGCTGGCGGTAAACGGCTTCGGCTCGCGGGCGACCGTCCATGGCTGCGCGCTGTCGGACCGCGATGACGGAATGGTGGATTTGCTGATTCCGCGATCGGAACCCAAGAACGCCACGATCATCGACGATTCCGGCCCCTACCGGAACCACCCGGACTATCGGATCGAGACCATTGAAGCGCGATCGCTCGACGGGCTGCTCGCCGCCGAGCCACGGGTCGATTTCGTCAAAATCGACGCCGAGGGGGCGGAACGGATGATCTGGCGCGGCATGCGCCGTACCCTGGAAAGAAACCGGGATATCGTGATCACGCTGGAATTCAACGCGGCACGCTATGAGGCTCCCGGCGACTTCCTAGATGAGATTGCCGCCGCCGGATTCTCCTTCCGGCATGTCGATTTCAGCGGAGGAGTAAAGCCGGTTGCAAAGGGAGCGCTGCTGACCGAGCGGCCCGGCGAGGACTGGATGCTGGTGCTCGACCGCAACGCCTAGAGCGAAGCGCGGCGCGGCGGCCATCGCCGTGGGGAAAACTCCATTCGACTTGACGGTATCAACCGCCTGTGGCTTGGCGCCGGTCCGAGATCCGCTTTTAATGCCTTGCTTGACCTCGCTGTGCGGTCCCTGAGTGCCGGGCGCATGACCCTCGACATCACC
>CAZTNV010000008.1:0-29557 GCA_964615535.1 uncultured Mycobacteriaceae bacterium
ATCCGCCGACCTTCGGGAATCCCCAACCCCATTAACCTGAAGCGATTGCCCTGAGTCGAATGGTGCCACCCTTGACAAGAGCCGAACGGTTTGTGCTAGTCACGACTCAGTTGCCGTCCGGCGATTCGCGCTTTTCGCAGGGCGTGGTCGGAGGATCTGGAAGATTCGGAGGTCGATTGACCGTCCAGACTGGGCGAGCCCTCTGCGACGGCACCCTCTCCGGTCGCGCACTGTCGGGGTCCGGAACTGCGGCATTTCCCGGTCCCGGACTCTCGCAAAAGAATGCCGCATCGGTCTGGTTCAGGCGCAGAAAGCGGATCGGAGAGTGCACGTTCGGGGTCCGGCGCCATGCATCGATTTTCGTCCTGTACACCCTGAATCATCAATCTTGACGATTCGGTAGCCGGAACCGGCCACCGCGCCGTCGGTGAGGCCGCCAAGGTGATTTGTCTGGCGGGCGGCGCTGGATGGAGAGAACTGCAATGGTCGAGCAATCCGCCAGCCTTGCCCGAAAGGTCGCCATCGGCTCCGCGTTCATGGTGGCGTTGCGTCTCAGCACCCGGTTGATCGGGGTTGCCAGCATGCTGATCCTGGTCAATCTTTTGATGCCGGAAGATTTTGGCCTGGTCAGCATGGCCTATGTTTCGATCTCGGTCCTGCAGACCTTGACGAATATGGCGCTCAGCCTGCCGATCATTCAGTTGGATGAGCCGCAGCGCCGGCACTATGATTCGGCTTGGACGCTGTCGATCATTCGCGGCCTGACGCTGTCGGTCATCCTCGTGACGTGCGCGAGTACGGTCGCCTGGTTGATGAAGGAGCCGCGTGTCGAGACGCTGATCTACGCGCTGGCCGTCGTCACCATGATCCAGGGCTTCAACAATATCGGTTTTGCGCGCTATCAGCGTGAAATGCGTTTCGACAAGCTGTTGTATTTTCAGATCGTCGGCAAGATCGTGGCCTTTTGCACCCAAATTCCCCTTGCCTTGATATTCCAGAATTACTGGGCGTTGATCGCGGGCCTGATCGCGGGGCAGGTCGCGACGATGATCTGGAGCTACATCTATCACCCCTATCGGCCGCGGCTGTCGCTGGCGGCGGCGCGCGAACTGCTCGGCATGACGAAGTGGATGATGGCGTCGAACATTCTTTGGGTGATCGACAGCTACGCGCCGGTGGTGTTGATCGGGCGGTTCGGAGGGCCGGTTCAGGTCGGCCTGTTCCAGGTGTCGCAGACCATCGGCGGCCTGCCGGCATCGGATATCGCGGCACCCATCCGGGACCCGATCTTCGCCGGAATGGTCAATACCCAGAGCGATCTGGGCGCGTTGCGGCGCCATTTTCTCGGCAGCATCGGGGTTGCGTTGGCCGTCGTTCTGCCCCTGTCCATGGGGATATTCCTGATGGCCGACTGGATTGCCGAGATCGCGCTGGGCGATGGCTGGGAGGGCGCCGGCACGATCATGCAGTTCTGCGCCCTGTACCTGTTTGTCGATGCGCTGGTTTATCAGGCGCATAATGTTTTTGTTGCCGTTCATCGGACTAAGCTGTTCGCCCGACTGTTTGCCGTTTCGGTCACCTTACGGACGATTGCCATACTGATCGGTGCATATTATGATGGTGCTTCGGGAGCGGCTGCCGGACTGCTGATGACTTCAATAGTCAGCGTGCTCTACTGGTACCGCTTCATGATGCCGCTGATCGAACTGCCGTTTTCCGACATTGTCTCAACAACCTGGCGTAGCGTGACCGCGGGGATGATCATGATCGCGTCGGTCTCCGTGCTGTGGGCCGTCTGGCCGTTGCAGCAGGGTTTCGGACCCTTGCTGCTCCAGGGTCTGGCGGTGATGGCCGCGGGGGCAATCGTTCATATCGGCAGCCAGCTCGCTCTGTGGTGGGCGAGCGGAATGCCGGAGGGGGCCGAAACGGCGGTTCTGTCGACCGTCCGCAAGGCCGTGCAGACCGGCCGGCGGGCAATCTCCGTCTGACCGTGCCGCTCTGAGGAGCGCCGGAAGCAGGATGCCGTGGATTTCGAACTGACCGGTGTCGCGGGGGCTGATCAACTGGAGCCGCTCTGGCGGCGGGTCGAGGCCCGCAGCCGGCCGTCATTCTTCCTGAGCTGGCCCTGGATCAGGTGCTGGCTGAACGAAACCGGATCGCAGCCCTGCCTGCTGCAAGGCCGGCTTGACGGCGACATCAAGCTGCTCGGCCTGTTTCATCTGGCGCGGCGCTCCCGTTTCGGTCTCCCGGTCAGGGCGCTGGCCCTGCACCAGACCGGCCGCCCGATCGAGGATGCCATTTTCATCGAATACAACGGGTTCCTGTGTACGGAGGACGCGCCGGAGACGGCCGATGCCCAGGCGCTCGCCTTCATCGCCGGCCGACACTGCCGGCTCGGGAAGGGCAGCGCGCTTCGGTGGAATGAGCTCCTGCTGAGCGGCGTGGATGAATCCTGGGCCGGCTTGGCGGACGAACTGGGTCTCGAGGTCCAGATCATGTCGCAGCTTCCCTGCTATGGCATGGATCTGGATGCGGAGGTAAAGGGATCGGACGATCTCCTGCAAACCTTCAGCGCGAATACCCGCCAGCAGATCCGGCGGTCGCTCAAGATTTACCGCGAGAGCGGTCCGATTTCGCTGTCGGTCGCCCGGTCGCCCGACCAGATCGGGCAGTATCTTGCCGAATTGAAAGATCTCCATCAGGCCACCTGGCAGCGTCGCGGGCTGCCCGGCGCGTTTGCCAACCCGCATTTCGAGTCGTTTCTGACCCGGCTGGCGCGGGACGGTTCGGCGGCGGTCGATCTCCTGAAAATCGCTGCGGGCGACCGCCCGATCGGCGTGCTGTGCAATTTCAGGAACCGATCGATCGTTCACAATTACCAGTCCGGTCTGGTCTACGCTGACGATAATCGGCTGAAACCCGGGCTGGTGTCGCACTTTCTTGCCATGCAGCATTATCGGGCCGCAGGCCTGTCCCATTATGATCTCATGGCCGGGGACAGCCGTTACAAGCAGAGCCTTGGCCGCCAGACCGGCACTCTGGTCTGGCTCAGGGTGAAGACCCTGACTCGCATCGAGGCGCTGGCCTCTGCGCTCCTGGGCTGGACGAGGCGAAGCATGGGCGGCCGGTCGACCGGTCCGGCCGAACGGATTTGAGGCCGCAATTGCCGACGGGACGAGCGGAGGCGGGGAGGGCCGGTGCCGGTCAGGGCTCCCGCAAGCCCTGGTCGAGGCTGCCCAGGATGGGGTTGAGCAGATAGCCGAGCACGCGGCGCCGCCCGGTGCTGATTTCGGCGGCGACGGTCATGCCCGGAATCAGCCGGAAATCGGCCGGGACGTCGCGCAACGACACGGCACCGTCGATTTCCGCATGGGCGATATAGACCGTCCGGATGGCCGGACCGTCCTCGCGCTGCAAGGCGTCACCGGCGATCGCGGTGATGCGGCCGGTCAGGGTGCCGTGCTCCTGAAAGGGCAGGGCCTCCAGCTTGATCCGCACCGTGTCGCCGAGCCGGACATGGGCGATGTCGCTGGCCGGGATCTCGACATCCACCCGCAGCGGCACGTCGCTGCGGACCAGACGGAACAGCGTCTCGGCCTCGCGCACCACCGACCCGACCGACCGGTCCGCCCGCTCCAGCACGATGCCGTCGGACGGGGCGACCAGCTCGACCATCCGGTTGCGCAGCTCCTGGCGGCGCAAATCCTCGCGCAGCGCATCGCGTTCCCGCCGCGCAGCGATTTCCGCCTCGATGGTGCGACGGCGCCACTCGCTGCGAAACGCCTCGCGCCGGGCCTGCTGCTCGGTGAGCTGGTGGGACAGTTCGGCCAGCTCGTTGACATTGCGGTCGAGGCCGCGCTGCGCCTCGATCAGCTCGCTTTGCGCCGCCAGCCAATGCAGCCGCGACCCGACATTCTGCTGCATCAGGGTCTCGCGCATTTCGGCGACTTCGCGCAAAATGCCGATCCTGCGGTGCAGCCAGTCGGAATCGGCGGTTCTGGTCCGAAGGGTGGCCTCCAGACGCCCGACGACCTCGTCGATCGAGGCGAGCTGAGCCTGGTATTCCCGTTGGCGCTGGCGATAGATCTCGCCCTGAATGGCCGGTGCCGGATCGCTGCCGGTCAGCCTGCGGGCGATATCCGCGCCATCGATTTCGGCGCGCAGCCGGGCGATCTCGGCATCGAAACTGGCGATCCGGTCGCGCACCGTCTGCAGATCGGCCTCGACGAAGGTCGCGTTCATGGTGGCAAGGCGCTGGCCGCGGGCCACGGACTCGCCGACATCGGCGTCGATGCTGGCGATGATCGAGGTTTCCAGCGGCTGCACCACGATCATCGGCTCGGACGTCACCAGACGGCCGCGGGCGGTGACGATGCGATCCACCTCCGCCAGATACGCCCCGACCAGCGCCGCCACGATCAAGGCGAGGAGGAGATAGACCGTGATGCGCGCAAATCTGGGCAAGGGTTGCAGCTCGATGGCCAGCGCATCCGGCTGAAAACCGATCGCCGCCTCGGGCGGCGGTGTTCGACGCGGGTCGGACGGGCGGTCGATCATGTCATATGCCGGGTCTGCTGTTGCCAGAGCGACCGATAGATGTCGCACTCCTTGAGCAGCGACTCGTGACTGCCGAAACCGGCTTTCTCCCCCTTGTCGAGGACCAGGATGTTGTCGGCCTGGACCAGGGAGGACAGGCGGTGCGAGACGATGACCAGCGTCCGGCCGGCGGCGATATCGCGCAGGTTCTGCTGCACGATGGCCTCGCTTTCGGGGTCCAGCGAGCTGGTCGCCTCGTCGAGGATGAGGATCTTCGGGTCCGGCAGCAGCGCGCGTGCAATGGCGATGCGCTGCTTCTGGCCGCCAGACAGGTTCGCGGCATTTTCCTCGAGCGGCGTGTCGAGCCCCTGGGGCAGACGCTGGATGAACTCGTCGGCCCCGGCCAGGCGTGCCGCCCGCATGATCTCGGCCGGCGTGGCATTGGACTTGGTCATCGCGATATTGCTGCGGATCGTGCCGCGGAAAAGGAAACTTTCCTGCAGGACCACGCCCAGACTTTGGCGGAGATGAACCAGATCGATTTCGCGCATATCGACGCCGTCCAGCCGGATCAGCCCGTCATGGACGTGATAAAGGCGCTGCAGCAATCGGGTCAGCGTCGTCTTGCCCGAGCCGCTGCGGCCGACGACACCGAAGATGGAATTGGCCTCGACGACGAACGAGACGTGACTCAGCGCCGCTTGCGTGCTGCCCGGATACTGAAACGTCAGATCGTCGAACTCGATCTTGCCTTGAAGCTCCGGCGCCAGGCTGCCGGTGTTCAACTGTTCGGTCGGGCGGTTCATGATGGCGCCGAGCATCCGGACCGACAATGCGGTTTCCTGATACTGGTGAACCAGCGACACGACCTGGACCAGCGGCCCGGTGACCCGGCCGGAAATCATCTGAAACGCGATCAGCGCACCGACCGTCATGGTCCCCCCGAACACCGCGAACGTCCCGACGATCACGACCATGACCGTCATGATCTTTTCCAGCAGTTCGGTGGTCGTCTGGGCAACATTGGACAATTGCGCCACGCGGAAATGCATTTTCACGGCCGCCGATGCACGTCGCTCCCATTCCATCTGCTGACGGGGTTCGACCGCGAGCGACTTTACCGTGCGCATGCCGTGAATGGTCTCGACCAGCAGGGCTTGTCGCGCGCCTTCCGCATCGTAGAGATCCTGAAGCCGTTTGCGGAACGGACCCATCATGCCAAATATGATTGCGGCAATGATCAAAGAAATCGAAATCACCACCAGCGACAATTCAACGCTGTAGAATAACAGGATCGGTACGAATACCAACAACGACGTGAGATCCAGGATCGTCAAGAAGAGCTTGCCGGTCAAAAACTCACGAATCTGCTCCGATTGCTGCATATGCTTGACCAGGACGCCGGCCGAGCTTCGTTCGAAAAGATCGATCGGCATCTTTATCAAATGTGAGAACGTTCGCTGCATTATGCGAATGTCGATTTTCTGGGTGGCAAAAATCAGCAGGTATTGCCGGATGAATTTGAATGCGAAATCGAACAGCAGCACCGTGACGATACCGACGCTCAATACCTGCAGGGTGGCCACCGTCTGGTGAACCAGCACACGATCGATCACGAGCTGAAAAAACATCGGCACGGCCAAAGCCAGGACGTGCAGGACCATGGCAATGACGGCGATGTCGACAAAGGCGCGGCGCTCGCGCAGGATTTCCGGAATGAACCATTTCAGGCCGAAGGGCTGGGTTTCGTCGGTCAGGGCGTGGCGCGGCTTGGCCAGGATGACTTCCCCGGTCCATTGGGCGCAAAAGCGATCCCGGTCGGCCCGCAAGGGTTCGGAGACCGTCGCCGACGGGTCGAGAACGATCGCATGCTCGGCGCCGTCGGGGCCATCGAATCCCAAAAGAACTGCGGTCCGACCGTTCGTCAGCCGGATCAGCGCCGGCAGGGCTTCGCCCAGGCGCAGGGCTTCGGCCCAGGTCGCAGTAAAGAGTCTTGCCCGAAAGCCGATGTCGCGGGCAATCCGGACCAGATATTCGGTCGAGGGTTCCTCGCCTTGCAGGGCAAAATCATGGATCAGCCGTTGTGGCGATACCGTCATCTGATGATAAAGTGTCAGGGCCGAAAGGCATTGTATTGCGGTGGATGGTGCAATACTGCTTGGCTCATCGACAACATCGATGGAATGGTCCATGCGAGATGACCTTTCGTTCGCCCGCTTTTATTGACTTTGAATCGGCTGGACCCGCGCAGACGACCAATCATCAGCGGTAATAGTTAATAATATTTTAATACAATAGGTCATGTCACTATACGATAGACTCTGTACTTTCTGCAGAATCTTGATCCGGAAATCAGATGCGTCCGAAAAAGCGGATGGAGCGGCGGCATTTGGCTGTCGCAGGCCGTGCCGTCCCCCGGCTTCAACCGCCCAGCAAGGCCTGGTGTCGTATTACGGCCGGTGGCGGCCGGCCGGCAGCCATCCAGTCGAAAGCATGAGCGCGGCTTAGCCGATTGTTTACAATATTGGCTTATGCTATAGAGCCGCCGGATGCAATTCAGGCGGTTGCCGCACGACTACTCCTGGATGGGGCGGGCGGCGCGGGCCCGTCGGTATTTGGTGGACTCCCGGATGGGCGGGCGGCTTGGCTGCCGCCTCGTGAGCAGCCATTGGGCGGATGATGGGAAACGGAACAGTGGCACTCAAGGTCCGGGCCACCGCGGTTCTCCTGGCGTTCTGTGCGGCGGGCCCGATGCTGGTCTCCGGTTGCGGATCGCCGTATCCGGTGGCCCCCGCCCGTCTGGCGGAGTCGCAGGCGGTCACGCCGGACTATCTGATCGGACCGGGCGATCAACTCCAGATCAATGTCTGGGGCCAGTCGGAATTGAGCGCATCGGTGCCGGTGCGGCCGGACGGGCGGCTGACGATGCCGTTGATCGAGGATATCGAGGCCGCCGGCAAGACGCCTGCAATGCTCGGTCGGGATATCGAAGGGCAGCTTGCCGACCTGATTCAGGACCCGGTGGTCACGGTGATCGTGTCGGGTTTCGCCGGCACCTTCCAGCAGCAGGTGCGGGTCGTCGGCGAAGCGACCACCCCGACCGCCGTGCCTTACGTTGCCGACATGACGATGCTGGACCTGATGATCCAAGTCGGCGGGTTGAGAGAGTTTGCGGCAGGAAACCGGGCCGTGCTGATTCGAAGCGAGAATGGCGGCACCAGCGCTTACACGGTGAGATTGTCAGATCTGCTGGAAGACGGGGATATCAGTGCGAATGTCCCTATGGTGCCCGGCGACGTGGTGATTGTCCCGCAGAGCCGATTCTGAATTCTGCTATCCGGCAATTCGACGCCAAAGCCAGGATCGTGAAAACACATCAATATGCTTCCGTGATTTTTATCGCGAATACCTACCGAGAGCCGGCTGTCATAAATGATGGAAGGGTGGTTTGAGTATGAATCCAATGCAGTTGATTCAGTATTACCTGTTCAGTCTATGGTCGCGTCGATGGATCATCGTCGGGATCGCATGGCTGGGCTGTCTCGGCGGCTGGAGTGTGGTTGCGATGCTGCCGGACAGGTATGAATCGACGGCACGGATCTATGTTGACACGCAAAGCCTGCTCACGCCGCTGATGCAGGGATTGGCGGTGCAGCAGAATCGCGAACGTGAGGTCGATATTGTGCGCAGGACGCTGCTGTCCCGCCCCAATATCGAGCAGTTGGCAAGAACGACCGACCTGTTGCTGACCGTGGACTCCCAGGCCGAAATCGAGCGGATCTATCGGGAACTGGCGAACCAAATCCGCATCGTGACCCAGGGGCCGGGGCTTTTCCGGGTTACCTTCGATCACAACGATCCGAGAACTGCGCAGCGGGTCGTCTCAACAGTGATTTCTCTGTTTGTCGAACAGAATATCGGCGGCAATTCGCGTGATCTGGAAGAGTCCTTGAGGTTTGTGGAGGCGCAGCTTGCCGACTACGAGCGTCAACTGGGCGAATCCGATCGCCGTATCGGCGACTATCGACGGGACAATGCCGAATTGCTGGGCGGTCAGCGCGAGACTCTGGTGCGGCTGCGCAACGCGGAAGCCAATCTGCAGCGGCTGCGGTTGGAGCTCCAGACCGCAACCTGGCGGCGGGATCAACTTGAACGCGAGCTTGCGGCGACGCCCCAGACCTTGACCGAGCTGGCGACCAGCACCGCGGCGGCAGAACCCGATATGCTGAGCCAAATGAGGCGCGAACTCGCTCAATTGCGGGCGACGCTGACCGACCGCCATCCCAATGTCGTTGCGTTGCAGCGCCAGATCGAGGCGATGGAGCGGGCGCCGCGTCCGGCCACCATCGCGCGCAGCCGTGGCCGCGAGCAGCCCAATCCGGCCTTTCTCGCGGCGCGCGCCCAGCTCGAAAGGTTGCAACTCGACATTCAACAGATCGAAATGATGATCGAGTCCAATCAGCGCCAGGTTCAGGAACTGGACGCCACCTATGAGGGCGTGCCTGAGGTTGAGGCGGCGCTCGCCCAGTTGCAGAGGGACCGCAGCATTCTGGAGCGGAACTACGAATTGCTGATTCAGCGCAGGGAATCGGCACGTCTGGCGCAGCGGATACAGACCGAGACGACCAGCGTGCAGTTTCGGGTGGTCGAGCCGCCGAGCTTGCCGTTGACGCCCAGCTCGCCAAACCGCCGCCTGCTTTTCGCCGGGGTTCTGGTGGCGGCGCTGGGGGCGGGCGTCGGGATTGCACTGCTGCGCAGCTTTTTCGCGCAAGTCTATATTTCCGTGCAGCAGATCAGGGAAAGCTTCGAGTTCCCGGTTCTCGGCGGAATTTCCGAATTCCGGACCCGCCAACGAAGGCGGGCGAAGATGATCGAAGTCTCCGTGCTGGCCGGTTTGGCAGGGGCCTTGATCGTGGTCGATGCCATTCTGATCGCTTCACCGCAGATCGGGAGCAACGTTGCCCAGTTGCTGGGAGCGGGCGGTGCCGGGTCGTTCAGTTTCTGACCGCTGCGGTCGAAACTGTATTTCAGAAAGGTTGCTGGCATGAGTCTTATTGAAAGGGCCTCGGAGCGGCTGGCGCAGCGCGACCGTCCCGCATTGCTTGATCCGGCCGGGGTCGCGGCACACCAGCTTGTCCTCGCCGAACCGGTGGGCGGCCGGCACCTGCCCGGAGATCGCGAGCAGCGCCCCGGCGGTGCTGCCGCGCGACGGAGCCGTGAGATTACGCTCAATTATGCCGATCTTGCGCGAAACTGCTTCGTGACGCCGAACAATCGCCGGTCGCGCCTTTTCGAAGAGTTGCGCCTGTTGAAGCGCCGGCTGCTGAAAAGGTTGAACTGGGAGATCACGGCGGCACCCGAACCAAGGTCGGTCAGACAACCTAACGTGGTTCTGGTGACCAGTGCCCGGATGGGTGAGGGCAAGAGCTACTTCACA
Source organism: uncultured Mycobacteriaceae bacterium (assembly GCA_964615535.1). Taxonomy (GTDB): domain Bacteria; phylum Pseudomonadota; class Alphaproteobacteria; order DSM-16000; family Inquilinaceae; genus CAZTNV01. The sequence goes on from CAZTNV010000008.1 coordinate 9,974, forward strand.
CTCAACCTTGCATTAAGTCTGGTGATCGATGAGGGAATCAACGTTCTCCTGGTCGATGGCGATGTGCTGAGGCCGAAAATCCTCGCCACACTCGGCTTGCCGGACTCTCGGGGCCTGACCGACCGGTTGCGTGACGGCAGCATCGATTTGGCGGATCTGTTCCTTCGGGTCGAGGGGTTGCCGCTGACCATCTTTCCAGCGGGCACCGAGGTCGCTTCGGCAACCGAGCTGTTTGGCGGCCGCCCGATGTCGGAACTGGTGACGGAGCTGTCCACCCGGTATCCGGATCGGCTCATCATCTTCGATTCGCCGCCTCTCTTGGCGACGACGGAGCCGGTGGCACTGGCACAGCATGTCGATCAGATCGTCCTGCTCGTCCGCGCCGGCCGGACAACCAACGCGTCTATTGAGGCGGCACTGGACCTGCTGGATGGGCGAGAGAACGTGTGTCTGGTTCTCAATGGCTGCAAAACATCGGGGCAGAATGAAGATTTCGGTGCCGATTACAAGAGGTATCTATAGAAAACTCAATATCTGCCGAAGGCTGAAGGTTTGGCGAGCGGAGGCTCCTCAAGGTGCACCAGAGCAGAAGCAGAGTGGGGCGGGGGCTTATGCGCCTGGTTTTCCTGCTGATCCTCTTTGATGCCGGGTCCGCGGCGGCGGTCGACGGCCAGTTGGAGGCGGGACTGGGCGGCACGGTCGCGCTGACCGACAATTTCGACCTGCGGCCCGATGAGGAGGCCGAAGGATCGATTGTCACCACCTTGACCCCGTTCGTCAGACTGCGCCGCTCGGCGGCCAGACTCGACGTCAATCTCGATGCCGGCCTCAACCTTCAGCATGATTCCGGTCGGGACGAATTTCGGGCCGACCCGCGAGTCGCCGGTTTCGGCCGGGCAGAATTATCCGAAGAACTGCTCTTTCTGGAGGTGCAGGGCATTTGGACACGGCGGCTGGCCAGTGCCGAGGGCCGGTTCTCCGCAACGCCGCAGGCCGCAGACAGCGACTTCATCAACACTGCAGCGATTGTTGTCAGTCCTTATCTGGTCCACCGTTTCGGCAACTGGGCTACGTCGGAACTGCGCTATCGCAGGTCCCAGATCTTCACCGATAGCGTCGAAACGGGGGAGTCCTCCACCGATCAGCAATCTTTGGCCGTATCCAGCGGGCCCCGCTTCACCCAGGCCAGACTGGGCGTGCGCCTGGATCGTGAAACCATCCGCTCGTCGACCGAGACCGGCGATCTTGACCGCACTCGGGGACAGGTTGACGGGGAATGGGCCGCGACGCGGCGGCTGAGCCTGACCGGTTCGGCGGGGTATGAGGTGATCGATACGGCCGATCTGCGCGACGATCCGAGCGGTCCGTTTGGGCTGTTCGGCGCGCGATGGCGTCCCGGTCCGCGGACGGTGGTGGAGGGCCGCGCGGGCTGGCGGTTCGGAGGATTGTCCTTCGACGGCTCGCTCAGCTACCGATTGACTCCCGGCCTGACCTTTCGCGCGGCAACCAGCGAGGACATCGAGAACGAGCAACAGACGCTCGCGACCGATCAGATCAATGTCATTCTTGGACCGACCGGCGAGTTCGTCGACAGCTTCACGGGTTTGCCGCTCGATCTCGACGATCCCGGTCTCGGAGTGCGCAATGCCGTGGTTCGCGTTCGCACCTATCAGGCCTCGCTGGTCGGCATCCGTGGCCGCAATACGGTCACGATCGGCCTTGCCTACGATCAACGCAGCGGGAATTTCGCCGCGAATCAGTCGGTTGTTGACACCTTCGGGTCGTGGCAACGGCAGCTCTCGCCCCGATTATCGGCTCTGGGCCGGGTTTCTTATCGCAGCATCAGCGAGGACGAAGGCTCGGATATCGCGACAGTCATCGGACAGTTGTCATTGAAATATAGCCTCTTCGAAAACGTCGATCTGGCAATCTCTTACACACGCACACAGAGATTTGCCGATGAACCTGCGGACGAATACACGGAAAATGCGATGCTGTTCGGAACCCGGTTTCGGTTCTGACGGTCCGCCACGCGTTCCTGGCGATACTGCAGTTGAAGACCATTGAGCGCCCGCACCGTACAATTGAGGCACGGGGAGGTGAAGCGGCCGATCCTGGCCACGCCTGGCGGCGCACCACTCCGGGCAGATGGTCGGTCGAAATCAGATCGAATGGTTGCGGCCCCGGGCCGTCCGGTGGGGCATCGCAAAGACTTTGGGATTGTATGCAGTGAGAACATTGGTTCTGGTGGCGGTCTGTTACAGCCTAATAGCAGTGGCCCTGACCGCACCCTATGTCGGTGCGCTGGTCTGGACCTGGGTCAGCATCATGAACCCGCAAAGGCTGGTCTGGGCAGCCGAGGGCTGGCGATTCTCCGAACTCAGCGCGATCGTTACTCTGGTGAGTTGGCTGGTGTCCAGAGAACCGAAGCGCATTCATTTCGACACGACGATGATATTGGTAACCCTGCTGGTCATTTGGATCACTGTGTGTACCATCACATCCCTGGCGCAGGCCTATTCGTGGTCATGGTGGGATCTTCATATACGGAATTTTGCATTGTTCTTCCCGATCATTATAATAATGAACAACAGGACGCGGATTCATGCGCTGGTCTGGATCATAGTGTTGTCGGTCGGCTATTACGGGGTCAAGGGTGGCGGCTTCACACTTTTGACCGGCGGCGGCGATCAGGTGCTTGGTCCGGAACAAAGCGCAATCGAAGACCGCAACCATTTGGCCGTGGCGTTGTGCCTGATCCTGCCATTGATGAACTATCTGCGCGAACACTCCGCACAGCGTCTCGTTCGGATCGGACTGGTCGGGGCGATGGGTCTGACAATCGTCGCCGTCATCGGCACCTATTCGCGGGGCGGGTTGCTGGCGCTCGGTACACTGCTCTTCATCATGTGGCTTCGGTCGAAAAACAAACTGGTCAGTCTGATCATGATGGCGGTGGTGGTCGTGCCGGCATTGTCACTGATGCCGCAGGAATACTATGACCGGATGAATACGATTTCCGAGGCGGACCAGGATACCTCGTTTCGCGGACGCCTTGATGCCTGGGAATTCGCGTGGAATGCGGCGTTGGACCGGCCGCTGTTCGGTGCCGGCATGGCGGCGACGGAAGTGGCCGAGGTGTTCCAGACCTATTTGCCCGGAAGGCAGCAGCGGGCGGCCCACAGCATCTATTTCCAGGTTCTGGGCGATGCCGGTTTTCCGGGCCTGATGCTGATGCTGGCGATCTATGCCGCCGGTTTCCTCAACAGTGCCATGATCATGCAAAAAACCCGGCGGATTGCCCATCTTCGATGGGCTCATGATCTGGCGCTGATGACGCAGATCGGCATGTTTGCGTTCATGGTCGGTGGGGCGGCCTTGTCGCTGGCGTATTTCGTCGTACCGTACCTTCTGGTTGCGGTTTTGGCGAACACCAAACGTATTGTGTCCAGCGACCTGATGGAGACCCACCCTCGCACCCGGCGTCACGGGCGGCGCCGGGACTCCGAAATCACACAGAAGCAACCAGAGGTTATCGCTGGCGCATCAAATCCTGCCTGACGCGGCCAGCGGCAGCGGCGGCGCAGGCCATCGCGTTCAGTCCGTGAGCCAGTGTCGTTCACAGCGGCAAGACCGGCGTGGCGGGCAGAGGGCCGAAGTCCCGCAGGATTGCACCACGCGAAGGGGTGTCCGCCCGCTTCGGTCCTTCTTCGACCGAAGCGGGGCTGGAGCGGGACCATCGATCCTGGTTCTCGGATCGGAGGAATGCGTTCGCCGATCCCAGGACGCGCCGGTGGGCCATCAGCCGATGCTGGCAGCAAGAAATCCTCTGCCATGATCGGCCATCAACGAGTTCCGGCCGACCAAAGCATGGGCCTGCGCCGAACCGCTTCTGCCGAACGCACCCATGGTCTGGGCCATCGCGGTCACCGCCGACAGCGCGGGTACGGCGGCAGGCTGGCTCCGGGTACTGCCGCTGGCAGCGGCGGGAACCTTCCAGAACTGGGCCATTTTTGCCATGAACAATTCGGATGGGCTTGGCGGCGTCGGCGTGGAGGTCGGGTTCGTCACCGGCTCCGTGGTCGGCGAAGGCGGCGTCTGGGCGGTTCCGGCCGCACCGGACTCCACCGCACCGAGCTGGATGGTCTTGTCGGAAAACTTGAAGAACTGCACGTTCTTCAGCGTGTCGATGCCGTCGCGGCCGCTTGTCGTATCCGTCACCGTGGTGACGCCGTTGCTGGTGGCAATGCCGTACTCGGCTGCCTTGCCCGAGAACACTGCCGTGTTGACGCCGGCCACGCCGTCGATCGTATCGTTGCCGGCCCCGCCGGTCACCGTGTTGTTGGCCGCATTGCCGAAAATCACGTCATTTCCGGAACCGCCGACGGCATTCTCGATCGTGGTGCCGAAGGCGATGGCAATGTTTCTCGTCAGTCCGCCGGCATCGGTGAAGGCGCCCGGTGCAAGATCGATCCGGGACGCTGCAGAGAAGCCCGATAGATCGAGCGTATCATTGCCGCCGGCATCCCAGATCGCCACCACCGGCTTTCTGTTCTTGGAAAAATTGAATTCATCCTTCCCGGCATTGGAGTTGAAGCCGTATGTCGTGTTGCCGGTTCGGGTCGTCATGTTGGCGCCGTAAATCTTCTGCGCGGCGTAAATGTCGTACACAAGAGCCGTGGAACCGTAGGCTCCGCCATGGTTGGCGCCCGAATTATTCGCGCCAAAATAGGACATGGCCGAATACTGCCGGGTATCATTGGTGAAAATGGCGTTGGCGGAATAGGACGCGCTGCCATTATAGGGTCCGGGGTGGCCCAGGCCGATCGCGTGACCCATCTCGTGGATCAGCGTGAAATAACCGTATTTGCCGTGGCTGCTGAGATCCGACCAGCAGGCGACCTTGGTATCGATCGAGATCCTGCCGGAAACGATGCTGGCAGTGCCGGTGGGGCTCGAGTAGAAAGAAGACGAGGACCAGGCTTTGCCGTCCGTGCCCTTGCGCATAAGGATTTGGCCGCCGGAAGCAACCTCCGAGAACTTGATGTTGGCGACGTCGGACCAGGTGCCGAATGCGGCCGCCGTGGCAAGCTTCTGGCTTTCGGTCCAGCCGCTTCCGAAACTGTAGGTGACCGTGGCCGTGGACCATTTCCGCGCCATGCTGCCCTGTGCCTGCCAGTAGCCTTTTATCAAGTAATCGGCAAACTGGTCGGGGGAGGCAAAGGTGTTGGGTGCCATGACATGCTCCTTATACAACAATATTCCTTCCATGCAGATCGACCTTATCAGAGGCCACTTAATGATCTATGAATTGAGCCGCTAAAACTGAGTCTTGTTCATGGTGAAGAGAAATTAATATTTCATCTCATCAGCAGTATTTGTATATAATTCGAGGATTGTATTGATCCTCCATTCTATACTGAAGACGAATTCCGACATGGATTTGCGGTAGATCAATGATAATTGCGAAAGGACGGGCATGGCCCAGCCTGGATGGGCCCATGCCGGATCAGCCAGGATTGCCACGGCACGTCTTGACTGGGGAGCGGGCTGCTCGGCCGAGCATCTGCAAATTATGGTGATAGGTGCCGTGCCACTTTCTCTGCCGCTTGTGGATGGCGGTGGCCGGCACCGGGAGCGGTCAATCGGCCAGCAGGCGCACCGCTATCGATCCCCAGCTCCAGTGCTCGATCATGCGCAGCGGGCCGGTCTCGGGGAGCTCGGGCAGCACGTTCAGTCTGCCGCTGCGCGAGATCAGCCAGAGCCGGCCCGATCGAGCGAGGCTCGGCAGATCCGCGGCTGCAATCGAAACCACGGCGGCTGGCAGCGAGTGCCAGGGCGTTCTGCCGATAGTGTACCGGCTGTCCGGCAGAACCCCATAGTAATAGCCAAAGGGCAGTTCGGCGGCCGAGGGCGAGAATACCAGCAGATCACCCGGTTGGACCCGTTCGGCAACATGCCGCGCCACGGCGTCCCAAGGCTCGTGCGGCCTGAAAGGGTTCGAACCCTGCTCGAGATTGCCGATGCTGAGCCATTGAAGCGCGATCAGCCCGGCCAGGAGCGAGTACCTGGGAAGGGCAGGGCGAATCGACACGATCCCGGCAGCCTGCAGAGTATGGTAGCCGGTGATCGGCCAGAGCATCGTGCGGATCATGAAGATCGGCTTCCAGAAACTGATCAGCACCGTGACCGCGGCCATGCCGATCGTCATGAACGTCAGCAGCAGCAGGTAATGCCGCCGCATCCGGAGCGACCACAAACCCAGCAGAGCCGGCAACAGGCAGAACAGGTCGGTCGCGGGCTGCAAGCTGTAGGCCGCGGATTGGCCGTAAACGGCCCGCAGAACATCGATCGTGCCTTGAACGGTTGGTGGGCCCAGCCACCAGGTATCGGGTTGCATCGCGGCAGCCTGATCGATTGCGATCAGCATCCACCACGCCCATAACGAGAGCGGTATGGCATTGGCCGCCACCCAGTTTGCTGCGAAGGCCGGCGCCCATCGAGCCACCCTGATCCACCAGATCAGCGCGAACAGATTGGTCATCGCCAGCAGGAGCGCCGCCGTATTGTGGGCATACAGGGCCGCCGACAGGCCGGCGGAATAGCCCAGCCATGCCGCCCAGGCCGGGCGTCGGCCCGCGTGCTCCGGGCTTCTCCGGCGGTCGGTGGACAGCGTCAACAGGGGTTGGCATGCCCGACCAGGGTCCTGAATCAGCCATGCCAGGGCGGCGACGGTGCCAAGCGCCGCGGTGACCAGGAGCGCATAGGTCCGCGCTTCCTGGCTGTACGCGATGTGAATGGGCGATGTCGTCAGGATCAGGGCGGCACAGAGTCCGGCCGGGTGACCGCCCACGATCCTGCCGAGCAGGTAGATCAGGGGGATGGCGAGGGCACCAAGCAGCACCGATGGCAGCCGCAGAACCGCCTCGCTCTGGCCGAGCCACAGAAAGGCCTTGAGTATCGTATAGTAAAAGGGCGGATTGGCTTCCAGACGTGCCGCATCTCCCCACAGGAAATCCAGGGATTGTTGGGCAAAATACCAGGAAGCTGCTTCATCGTACCAGATCGGGGCTGCGCCGAGATTGTTCAACCGGAAAAATATGCCGCAAGAGATTATCAATGTCAGTGGCAGCAACGGATTTCCGTGGACCACGATCGACTGCCGGCACGGCTCGACAAACCACCATCGCATAGACCCCTCCAACCCACGCTCGGGTTTCCCGCCCGGGATCGATTGCGGTCCAACCCCGGCGACAGGGCTGCCCCGCATCGGCGGGCACTGGGGGCACCGGGCGATCCGATACCACGGAGTGCCGGCCCCGAAATTCCGGTCGGGCGAGGTAAGACTTGACATATCTCCCGGACAGATTGCTACTGAAGGGGAAGCAATCAACCGCACATTCTCGACGGTAGATTTTATGATCGACTTGCTGTGGATGTTCGGAAGAACCCCGCTCATCGGCGTCGCTCTTGGCCTGTGGGTCGGGCTGGCGGCATGCCAGCCGGAGGACAATGCGACCGCAGCCCATCGGCACTACGACCGCGCGGTTGCGGAATTGCAGGCGGGCAACCCCAACGTCGCCTGGATCGAGGTCCGGAATGCGCTGCAGCGGGACCCCGACAATCTTGCCGCACGGCTGCTGATCGGGCGGATGCATCTCGGGGCCGGCGATGCGGCCCAGGCGGAAACCCATCTCCGGCGGGTTCACAACGCGCAACCGGATACCCAGACGGAACTGCTTCTGGCGCGGGCATTGCTGATGCTCGGCCGGCATCAGGACGTTCTGCAGGTCGCATCCGGCGATTCGGGCACGCCCGAGGAGATTGCCCAGCGGGCGCTCTATCGGACCGAGGCGCATCTCGGACTCGGCCAGTTCGATCAGGCCGAACAGGGTTTCAATGCCATTCTGGCGAACCAGCCGTCCTCCCGCGCGGCCCGGTACGGACTGGCGCGGGTCATGGTCGGTCGCGGCGATCTGGACGCCGCCAGGGAACGGCTGACCCCCTTGGTGGCAGACGAAAGCGGCTTTCGTCAGGGCTGGATGCTGCTGGGGGAGATCCACCGGCGGCAGAACCGGCCGGTGGACGCCTTGTCAGCCCTCGATCGGGCCGAAACGATTGCCGCCGACGACACCCTTTGGCTGATGCGGGCGCAGATCCTTCTCAGTACCGGCGATATCGAGCGGGCACGTGAAAACATCGACCGCGCGCTTGCGCGCAACGGCAACAACACCCAGGCCAGATATCTGCTCGCCGTCATCGAATTCACCAGCGGCAACTACACCGCCGCAAAAGAGGCCTTTCTGAGAGTCGAGGATCAGCTTCGCGACCAGCCGCAGGCCATGCTGCTTGGCGCGATGATCCGCTACCGAACCGAGGAACTGGCCCAGGCCGAACTGGGGCTGCGGCGTTATCTGTCCGTCGAGCCGGCGAATCACGAGGTGCGCCAGTTCCTGGCGACATTGCTGCTGCGCGGCGGCCGGCCGCGGGAGGCGCTCGATGCCTTGCAGCCCCTGATGGCGGCACGGCCCGACGAGGTGGCCGTGCTCGAACTCGCGGCCAGTGCCTATAACCGGCTGGGCGACCTCAACCGCGCGGCCGAAATCTTTCAGCGGATCGCGGCATCCGGCGACCGGCCGCTGCGCCAGCGGGCGGAAACCATGCTGTCGCTGCTCGGGGTCGGCGGCGAGTCGGACCCGATGCTGGAGGAGGCGCTGTCGGATGACCTGTCGCGCGGGATCGTTCTCGTGCTGGACTATCTGCGGACGAACGAGGTGGCGGCCGCGCGGGCCGCGATCGCGCCATTGCGGCTGGCCCATCCCGACAATCCGATCGTGCTGAACCTCGACGGCGGCGTTGCTCTGGCCGAGGGCAATCAGGATCAGGCGCGCCGCAATTTCGAGGACGCCGTCCGGCTGGACCCGAGCTTCGCCCCCGCGGCGGACAATCTGGATCGGCTCGATCTCGCCCAGGGCAACCGGCCGGCGGTCGAGCAGCGCCTTCGAAGCCGTCTGGCGGCGGCACCGGATGACGAGCGATCGATCATCCGGCTGGCGGCCTTCCTGCTGGGCGACCAGCGCGGTGACGAGGCGGTTCGGATTCTGGAAGAGGCGCGGGCCCGTCTGCCGCAATCGGCGCCGATTCTGGGACAGGTGATCGCGCTCCGCCTGTCGCGGGACGAATCGGCCGAAGCGGCCGCCCTGGTCGATCAGATCCTGGAGAGCGGCGTGGACGATCCGGCGATCCTGGGTCTTCTCGGTGGAGCCTTGCAGCAATTGGGCAATCCCCGGCGCGCCGTCGAAGTCTATCGGCGCCTGGCGGAGCAGCGTGGCGACTCGATCGAGGCCCAGCTTCAGTTGGCCCGCGCCCTGATCCTTGCCGAACAGCCGGATGAGGGCAGGCGGATTCTGGACTCGGCGCGCGCGCTCGACCCGGAAGACGAACGGCCGGTACTGGCTCTGATCGAGGTCGCATTGCGGCAAGGCGACACCGAACGGGCGATCGAGCTTGCCCGATCCCTCGGCAACCGCGATCAGGTGGCGGCCGGGCGTCTGCAGGCTGCCCTGATGCAGCAGTCGCAGCGGCCGGCCGAGGCGGTGCCGATTCTCGCACGGCTGCTACAGGAGGCACCGTCATCGGACATCGCGATGCAACTGTTTTTTGCAAGGGGCCGGGCGGGACAGCAGGCAGAGGCGATCGGCGGGCTTCGCGACTGGCTGCGGTCGAACCCGGGCGATGATCGTATCCGCCAGCTTCTTGCAACGACATTGCTGACGACGGGCGATTACGGCGGTGCCGTGGAGGAGTATCAGCAGCTTCTGACGCGGAACGAAAACGATGCGGCGGTCCTGAACAATCTGGCATGGGCGCTGGATCAACTGGGCCGGCCGGAGGCCCTGGACTACGCTCGCCGGGCTCATGCGCTGGCCCCCGAATCGGCGGCCATCACCGACACTCTGGGATGGCTTCAGGTGCGTTCCGGCCAGATCGCCGAGGGTGTGGTCCTGCTGGAGCGGGCGACGCAGCAGGAGCCCGAGAATTTCGACATGCAATACCATTTGGCCTATGCGCTTCACCAGGCCGGTCGCGGCGATGAGGCGCGCGCCATTCTGGACCGGATACTGGCCGCGGATCAGGCGTTCTCGCGATCGGCCGAGGCGCAGCGTCTGGCCGACCAGTTGCGGAAATAGGCCAGAAGCGGGGCCGGACGCCGCCGCACCCGTCTCCGGGCGGCGAACCCGGCGGTGCCGGGGCTGGCCGGCCGCTGCCCGGAGACCGTTCATTCACCGGCAAATCGCCGTTTCGGGTGGGGTGGCGGCACCGCTGGAGGGCGCTCGCAGGTTGGTATGCGGATCGCGCCGCTCGATGTCGAGAATGAAGTGCTTGAGCTGTAACGGTGTCATGCTCAAACCGTTCAACTCATTGGTGAAATACGCGAGGAACTGGTCGATATACGACAGGAACCGAACCAGTTCGCGTTCGGATCGCACAAACGGCGTCATTCCCGGAACGATCGATGGTGAATGAAAGCTGAGCGTGAACATTCGCCGTCCACGTCGCAAGAGCCAGCGCGTCAGCTTGACGAAATCATTCAAGTTGTGACCTTCAGGAGTAAGGCAAACCCGATCGACGATTCCGAGCCGTGCGAGCACCGCCGTGAGCCGGGCTTGGGCCAGGATCGGCCCTGATATCGATTGGAAAACGCGGTGCGACCAGGACCCGAGAATACCGAGGTATGCGCCGGTACTGGCGATGCCAAGCAATCGATAATCCGTGCCGAACCAGTAAGGGTCGGCCGTGTAGTCCGAATAGTCGGGTCCGTCTTCCCTCCGGAAATCGTGCGGAGGAAATGCGCTGGTGTCGATTTCAAAACCCAGGGACTCGAGGATGGAGGCCGTGTTCGGACCGAAGCCGTAGCGGCCTGCAAGATAGCTGACCGGGCGATGGCCGAACGACGCCTCGATCTGCTCGGTCAGAGTGCGAAGCTTTTCGGCTTCGAGTTCCGGGTTGAGATTGCCGGGAAACGAATTCCTGACGGTGAGCGCCTCCCGGAACGGCGGGGTGGTCCAGGGATGGAGATGGGCACCGATCGCCGCCCGTCCGTCGCGCAGGAGTTGCTTTAACGGCTGGTATCCCTCCGGCTGGGCTGCGACCGGATAATCGACCATGTAGGTTGGAACCACCCCATACTTGTCGAATATCTCTTGAACACGACTGATATGCGTCATGTGTACAACGCTAGTATTTGTGCGAGACAATTTCTCAGTCCAATCGAATTCCTCCTCCGCATGAACAATGACCAGAAGGATGGGCCTGGTATCTGCCGGGAAGGAAATGAGGCGGCGCAGCATAAGGAACCAGGCCCCACATCAATGAACCGGAACGACCGCGACCAGGCAACCCGGCCGCAGCGCTGCTTGAGAATGATGGCAATTCATGCCGTCCACGTCATGGTGCCGATAACGGGATGTGCGGCCGCCGCCCGCCAGGCGCGCTATTCGTTCCGGGTCACCGATTGATCTGCCGATACCAGCGGTTTGGCGATGCCGCGGCCATGGACCAGTCGGTCGCAGAGCCTGAAGAAGTCTGCTGCGCGATTCTTCCACTGGCCCTGATCAGCCATCCGGAGGCCGCCGGACCGCAACCGTTCGTACAGGACCCGGTCCATAAGGATGCTCGTCACCGCGGTGGCGATATCGGCAACATTTTCCGAATTGACCAGCAGGCCGTTCTCGCCGTGCAGGATGGCGTCAACCGCGCCGCCCGCGCGTCCACCGACGGCCGGCAGGCCGCATGCATTGGCTTCCAGAAACACCAGTCCGAATCCTTCCGTATCGCCATTGGCAAGCGTTCGGTTCGGCATCAGGAACAGTTCGCAGGCGGCATAAATCCGCACCAGTGTAAGATCATCCACATATCCGAGTAAGGTCACATGATCCTGGAGGCCGAGCGTCTCGATCAGGTTCTCGAGAGCCGATCGCGATGGTCCTTCACCGACGATGAGGTAATGAACATTCGGTACCGCGTCCAGAATTGCCGGCATTGCCCGGATCGCCTGATCGAATCCCTTGCGTTCGACCAGGCGCCCGACGCCAAGCACGCAGCGGCGGCCCGCAAGGCCCAACCGTTCGAGGACGTCGCCGGCATCAGCCAGCATCCTGAACTTGGCGGTGTCAACACCGTTCGGAATCAGGGCGATCGCTTCAGGCGCGACATTCATGCGCGAAATCAGGGCGGCTTCGGTAAATCGACTGACCGCAACCACCGCATCGAACGATCGCAAGAAAGTCTTGCGACACCTGTCCAGAAAGGAATAGCTTTCCGTCGTGATCTCCTCGCCATGGGCATAATAAATCATCTTGGTGCCCAATAGATACTTGCCGATATAGACCAGCCAGCCGCCGTACTGCAAATCGCAAATGCAGATGACCGAGATCTTTTCTTTGAACGTGATGCGAACGACGTTAAACAAAACCCGGATCATCAGCGGTATGTCAATCAATACCGCGCTCAGCAAGTGGTGCCAGCGTGTTCGTTGACATGAATCAACCGGTCGGAGCAGATTCGTGCGATAGATCTTGAAGGACGCATTGCCGTCGTAATCATCGATTTGATCGATATGCTTGCCGGTTATGAAATCAATTCGGGGAGCCAGAACCACCATCGCGTTGTCGCTATTGATGCAAAGATTATGGTAGACGGCGCAAGCGCCGCCGACCACCGGGGGAAAATTGCTGGCAATAAGAAGAGTTCTGGTCATGATACTGGACACTTAAGGTGGAGCCGATCGCTATAAAATTGCATTATGACCGATTTGTCGATTCGTGCACTGATGGACCCGTAACGTCGCCTTCCGGCGCTGGACAGCGACTGCTGCGCAGACTGGTTGCCCGACGGTGTGGCGGCGGTCGAGTGCCAGGGTCGGCGCCAATTCAACCACGCCTCCAACACCGTTTCAGTCGGTGCAGAGGGCAATCGACATGAACGAACATCCCACGATGGGGATCAGGGTTTCCGCGTTTGACTCTGCACGTCGGGCCGGGCTGGAAGTCCATGCCCGCCACCTTTCCTCACAGTGATGCTAAACAGATAAACGGTGTGTTGGAGCCGATGTCAACCGTTGCGGGCCCAAGCCCGCCCAGCGACGAGCTCGCACGGCAGATCACGGTGAAATCGAGCGGCATGTATCGCCGGTCTGCGGTGCTCGTGCCGGGTCGGGTGGTCGAGGAGTCTCAATGGATCAGGGATCGGTCGCGATCCCTGCTTTTCGGCGAAAGAGGGGAGTGTCGCAGCCTTGGCGTCGGTTGCAGGCGTGTCGGAAGCGGTTTATAACGCCCCAGCGTCCTGTCCCGATGCCTGTGCCCAGGGAAGAAGACGGGGTTGCGACGAAGTTTCGGCTGCCCGGGCATGATTGGCGAACATCGGAGGTGTGAATTTGGCCGAACCGACCTTGCAGGACATGACGGCGGATCTTAAACGGTTGGCGGGCTCCGTTGCCTTGGTTCGCCTTGGCTCGTCGTCCGCCGATGGCGGACCCGCGGCCAATCCGGCCATGGCACAGCTTGTCGAAAGCGCTCTCGGTGCGGCTGTCGACCGGAATCTGGCCAGGTTTCAGGATCAGACTCATTCATTGCTTGCAGATTTGGCGGCGCAGTCGAGTCGTCTGATGGCCAGCCAGGCGGGCCGCAACCAGGATATCGCGACTCAGCTCGACCAGAAGGTTCTGGATCTCCGCAATGAGATGGTCGACGCCATCGTGCAGGCCGAAACGCGGCTGAAGCGAAAGATCGACATCATGGCCGAGGCACAGTCGGAACTGCTTGGCCGGTTGCGTGACCGGGCTGGGAGCCGGCAGGCATGGTGGTCGACACCGCCGATCGTGATCGGCGCTTGGCTGGTCAGCCTGGTCCTGGTGTTTCTGGCCGGCGCATGGCGCGGGGATTTGGTTGTTGCCATGCTTGGCGGGTTGTAGCAGGCCTTGGCCGGCTCGGTGACCGGATTGGATGGCGGATCGGCGGGGCGGGACGGCGCGTCTCGGGTGGCCCCTCTTCTAATGCATGTTTTTGCAACATTTGCGATTGGCGGCGCCGAAATCCGCTTCGCCACCATGGCGAACCGGCTGGGCAACCGGTACCGCCATATAGTCGTGTCGCTGGATGGCCGGTTCGATTGCGCGGATCGGCTCGACCCGTCCCTTGGCGTGCAATTCCTGCCGATCCTCGCGGAGAAAGGCGGAGGGGTCAGCATCGCCAATCTGATTCGATTCCGGCGGGTCCTTCGCACCTGCCGCCCGGACATCCTGGCTACCTACAGTTGGGGTGCGGCCGAATGGGCATTGGCGAACCGGCTCGGCCCCCGCCTGCCCAATCTGCATTTCGAGGACGGATTTGGCCCCGAAGAGGCGGATGGCCGGCAGATCCGCCGGCGCGTCTGGTTCCGGCGGTTGGCGCTGACGGGGACCACCCTGGTGATCGTACCATCGCTGACGCTCCGGACGATCGCCCTGGATGTCTGGCGACTGGCGTCTCGGCGGGTGCTTTACATTCCCAACGGCATCGACTCGGCACGCTTTGCCAAGGCGCTCCCCGAAGCGGTCGGGGCGTCCGATCCGCGGCGATCGGGAGCCTGTCTGATCGGCATTCTCGGCACGCTCCGTCGGGAAAAGAATGTCGGTCGCCTCTTCCGCGTGCTGGCCCGGCTGCCGGAGACCTGCCCGGCGCGGTTGGTCGTGGCCGGCGATGGGCCGGAACGGCCGGCTCTGGAGGCAGAGGTTCGATCGCTCGGTCTGGGCGACCGGGTCGTCTTTGCGGGTCAGACCAAGGCGCCGGAACACTTCTTGTCGCAACTCGACATTTTCGCATTGTCGTCCGATAGCGAACAGATGCCGCTGACAATACTGGAAGCGATGGCTGCAGGGTTGCCCGTGGTCGCCACCGATGTCGGCGATATCAGGCACATGGTTTCGATCGAGAATCGGCCGATGATCGTGCCGCTGGATCGCGAAGATCTTTTCGCCGGGCAGCTCGCGGCGCTGATCCGCGATCCTGACCTCCGGCACCGCCTCGGCATGGCGAATCAGAAACGAGTGGCAAGCGCGTTCGACCTCGATGCCATGCTGGCCACCTATGACGATCTGTTCGGGCGCGTGATGACCAACGGTGTTGCCGAGCAAAACTAGCATTCGGAAGGGCTTCCGCACAGCGCCGGAATTGATCTGTCGCCACCTTCCATCCGGGCAACAATAACCGGCGCTTCGAGGCCAGACCAGTGACGACTGCCACAAACCAAGAGGACTATCTGGGCTTTCTGGATGCGCTCCGGGCGGTGTTCATCCTGTTCGTGGTGTTCATCCATGCCTTCGGCTATACGGAAACGACCAATGATGCGGTGTCCCGAACCCTGTGGTACGTGGTATCGGCAATCGCGGTCCAAGGCTTCTATCTTTGCGACGGCTTTCTCGCTGCGCGGCGGCTGGACGGCGGCGGCGGCCGCGGCTGGCGCCTGCGGTGGGTCGGCCGCAGCGCCCGAAGATTGCTGATCCCCTGGGCGATTTTTGGCATCGGTTACGTTGCCTTGCGACTGCTCAGCGAGCGGGCCGGCCTGGTATCGCCGGGCCTGAGCCTCTCTGCCGATCCATGGTCGCTCGCCAAGGCTTTCTGGTTATCGACCGAGGCGCCACAATTGTATTTCTTGCCGTCGCTTTTCCTGATCCGTGTTGCCGCGATCGGCCTGGCGCCGCTGTTGCGATCCACCGTGGGTCTGGCCCTGTTTGCCGTGAGCTTCCTGATATTGACTCGTGTCTACATCGAACCAGCCTATCGGGCCTATATCGATCCTGCAGGATACGACCCTGTCCTGCATGCTTTGGTCGGGATGGGATTCTTCCTGGCTGGCTGGCTGCTCCGCCGGCTCGCAGCGCACCGGCTGCAGCATCCCGCCGTCCCGGCGGCGATTTTTGCTCTTGCCTTCGGTCTGGCGGAAGCGGCAGGACCGGAATGGTCAGGAATGATCCAGCAAACGGCCTATTTGTTCGGCATGTTTTTTCTGTTCATGCATGGGTTATTCCAGCCAGGGTGGTTGATTCTCATCGGGCAGCGGACGATGGGGATTTATCTTCTCCATCTGCCGGTGATCATGAAAGCCGTTCAGATGATCGGCGCCCACTTCTTTGGCCAAGATGGGATCGGCGCGGTGTTCGGTATTGCGGCAGGATCGTTTCTCATCGCATTCGGTCTATCCCTGGTCGTCGAACGGCTCGGATGGGCCGGCATCCTGCTCGGAAGTGAGCCGAGCCGGCATAAATCGCAGGCATGAGTTTTTTCGTTCGTCATGCCGGTTGCCGCCCGGACGAGGCGGTTCGTCTGATCATCAAGAGCATTCGCGACTGATGGCGTCCGGCTCAAGACCCTTCCCGGTGCACCAGCATTGCGGGATGGCGGCCGGACTCTCTTCTGAGAATGCAGGTGGAATCGCGCACCCAAGGGTGTAGGCATGCCGGGTGGCATATGGTATCCTGCTTGCGGCTTCATGCTGGACGTGGCAGCCACCCTGGCTTGATCGGCGCAGCAGTCAGAGAATGGGCTGGTGATGAACGTCGGTGGCTGCGCGCAGCGATTATGCAACAGCAGCGCCCCCTCTGCCGCCGACCGCAAATTCGTGTTCCTGGAGGTCTATGTGCCAACGGATAATGTCCGTAAGATGGTATTCGGGTCGAGTGAGACTTTGCCGAAATATCGCAATGGAATTGCAATCTCCACCGATGCCACCTGGACGGCTTTGTGTGTCGGCATCGGCTCGGATCAAGGAATAATCCTGCGGCCGGGCGGGCGGCTTGCGGGTGATCGAAGACGCACCATACGCTAAATGCCTGAACTTTAGTCACTGATGAGGCTGGTGCGCGGCGGCCTCATGGTCGAGCCCCTGCACTCTGCGGACGTCCTGAAAGAAAAAGGAGAGTCTGATGCTGCGGATTTTCGGGCATCATGTTCGAATATCAACAATCATTTTAGTGTTAACGGAATTCGTGTTGGCATGCGGGTTGTTGTATGCGGCGCTGCATATAACCTATAGTGGCTACGGACTCGCAGGATTGGGAGTCCTGGAGCACTTGCCGTTGTTTGTTCCGGCTGTCGTTTTCTCCGTGCTGATTTATTCATTCGGGGCATACGAACCGTCCCTTCAGAACAACTTGCGAATGATCGTTCGCATTTTGATCATTGCCATGATCGTCGGCTGCGTCGTTTCATATATTTACCTTTATTTGTATGGGTCTGAGATTTCGGTCACCAGGACGATACTGCTGTCATGTGTCTCTTTTGGATTGGCATTGCTGATCGTAAGGGGTTCCATAGTCCTGTTTGCGGTCAACGATCTGAAACCGCGTATCCTCATTCTTGGTACTGGTCAGCGTGCAACGGAGCTTCAGCAACTGATCAGCGGTTCGGACCGGGTTGTCCTGCATGGCTACCTGCCGCCCCAGGATGTCTCGGGGATGGCGCAGAATTTGATCCCCGAGGCGCTGGTGCTGAGGGATTTCACGCCGCTCTCCGAAAAGGCACTGGCAGCAGGGATATCGGAAATCATCGTGGCCCTGGACGATCGGCGCCGCGTCCTGCCGACGGCAGATTTGCTGGATTGCCGAATGAACGGCATCAAGGTCACCGAATCGGTTTCGTTCTGGGAGCGCGAGCTGGGCAAGGTTGATCTTGAAAGCCTCTATCCGAGCTGGATGATTTTTTCCGACGGGTTCCGCTACCATCGGATCACCCGTATTGTGAAAAGGTTGATGGATCTGTCCGTCAGTCTGGTCCTGCTGGTGGTGCTGGCGCCCGTGGCGGTACTCGTTGCGGCCGCGGTGCGATTGGAGAGCCAGGGTCCCAGTCTGTTCAAGCAGGAACGGGTTGGTTTGCACGGCAAGTCCTTCACCCTGCTGAAATTCCGCAGCATGTACACCGATGCCGAGAAGAATGGCCCGCGCTGGGCCGAACGGCAGGACCGCCGGATCACCCGGGTCGGCCGCATCATTCGGAAATCGCGGCTCGACGAGATCCCGCAGCTCATCAACATCCTGAAGAACGACATGAGTCTGGTCGGGCCGCGGCCGGAGCGGCCGTTCTTCGTGAAGAATCTCGATATCGAGATTCCCTACTATTCGCAAAGGCACAAGGTAAAGCCGGGCCTGACCGGCTGGGCACAAATCAATTATCCCTACGGTGCCTCGCTGGAAGATGCGAGGGAAAAGCTGAAGTACGATCTATATTATGTGAAGAATATGAGTATTTTCCTGGACATCATGATTATCATGCGGACTCTCAGAGTTCTCGCATTTACCGACGGCGCCCGCTGAAATCGGGTGGCAGCCCAGACCCATGGAATTCGAAACCGCCAATACGGTCGCCGCGGTGGCTTATGCGGGTCAGACTCTGTTGCTCTGGTTCGGCCGGCGCGGCGCCTCGCGAGCCTTCGTCCTGATCGCCGCGAGTGCCGTATCGGCGATCTGGTTCGCCACGACGGCGCTTGCCTCGCTGACGATTTTCGTCCCGGTTTGGGTCGTTCCCGTCCTGGAACTGGTCCGGGCGGGCGCCTGGATCACCGTCGGAGCAATGATCTACGGGATGATGACGGAACGGGACCAGTACCGGTTCTGGAAGGACCCGTTGCTGGGGTTGGGCGTCACGCTGATCTGCCTGAATTTGGCGCTTCCTGCCCTCCAGGGATGGCTGTTGCCCGAGAGCGTCGGCACTGTCCTTCGGCGCTTGATCATCCCCTTGGGCCTGTCGATTCTGGGCCTGGTTCTCGTTGAAAATATCTACCGGATTGCACGCGGACCGGCGCTTTGGGCGTACAAGCATCTGGTCATCGGGCTGGGGGCGCTGTTCGCAATCGATCTGTTTCTGTATTCCGAAGCCCTTCTGTTCGGCGAGGTCAATCCGGTCACCGCCGTGGTGCGGCCATTGGCCAGCATTCTGACGATTCCGCTGATCATCGTCGCTTCGGTCAGGATTCGCGACCTCGCAATCGAGGTCACCATTTCTCGAAAGGCGGTCTTTCATACCAGCGCCCTGATCGGAAGTGGGGCATATCTGCTGGTGGTGGCGGCGGCAGGGTACTGGGTCCGCAGCTTCGGTCTGCCATGGGCGCCAACATTGCAGATCCTGATCCTGATCTGCGCCATTCTGGTCCTGGTCGTGATCCTGCTGTCGGAAGAGATAAGAGCAAAGGTAAAATACCTGATTTCACGTCATTTCTTCACGTCGATGTACGATTACCGTGAGGAGTGGCGGCGGTTCATCGTTACGATGACCAAGGCGGACGAGTCGGAAACCGGCTATCGGCGCGCAATTCGTGCCATGGCGGCAATCTTCGATTGTTCAAGCGGGGCATTGTACCTGCGGGGTACCGCAGGCGTTTTTACCCTCGCCGCGCATCATGATTGGGAAGGTGCCTCTAAGATGGTGGCAATCCCGCAGGCTTTAACTGAGGTGTTGTGTCATGGCGGGCGCGCGATCGATCTGGAACTCAGCCAGATCGTGCGCCTGTTCCAGTCCAACAACCTGACGCTGGGCGACCGCATCGGCATCTATC
>CAZTNV010000008.1:29567-32726 GCA_964615535.1 uncultured Mycobacteriaceae bacterium
GTATTCGCAGCATCGGATGACGACGCGATGGCGGCGGATCACTGGCTGCGGGCATGGGATCAGCCCTGGTTCATGGCGCCGCTGATCTGGCGCGATCAGCATATCGGCGCGATCATCCTGGGCCGGGCACGCGTGACACGTGAACTTGCTTCCGAGGACTATGACCTCCTGGAGATACTGGCGCTTCAGATCGCCAGCTACGTTGCCGAGGAAAGAGCGACCCGCACCCTTATGGAAACCCAGCGGTTCGAAAGGCTGAGCAAGCAGTTCACCTTTGTCGCGCATGATCTGAAAAACCTGGTCAGCCAATTGTCCCTGATCGTTCAGAATGCAAAGGAGCATGGCGCCAACCCGGATTTTCAACGCGACGCGATGGCGACCATCGGGCATTGTGCCGACAAGATGCGGTCCATGCTGCTGCGGGTCCGGGAGACCGCCGAAACGGAAAATGCCGGACAATCCGTCGATATCGGGGAAATTGTCGCGGAGATCGCCGATAAGACCCGTCGGATCTATCCGGCTCTCCAGGTCCTGGGCATCGAAAGAAGTCTGATGGTGAATGTGGATCGGCTCGGCTTCATGAGCGTAATGCAGAACCTGTTACAGAACGCGATGGACGCCGCCGGGCCAACCGGGCAGGTGGCCGTCCGATGCATTTCGGACAATCGGGGATCGGTCGAGGTCGAGGTGAGCGACAGCGGTCCCGGCATGAGCCTGGATTTCATCCGCGACGAACTGTTCCGGCCGTTCGCCTCGACCAAGCAGGACGGTTTCGGCATCGGCATGTACCAGGTCCGCGACCTGATCGGCCGGTGGCAGGGCACCATGACTGTGGAAAGCGAGCCCGGCGCCGGGACCAGAATTCGCATCGCGCTTCCCCTGGGGGAGCACGCGGGCATTCGTGATCGGTCTGGCATCGGAGGCAAGACATGGCCGAACGCCGTCTGCTGATCGTCGAGGACGACCCTGGCGTGGCCAACAGTCTGCGCTGGTCCTTCACCGAATATCAGGTGTTCACCGCCGGGGATCGGCAGGATGCCGTGCAGGAGGTGGCGGCCCGGCGGCCGGCAGTGGTGACTCTTGATCTCGGATTGCCGCCAAAGGCGGACGATGTCACCGAAGGTCTGGCAACGCTCGAGCAAATCCTGGCGATCGCGCCGCACACCAAGGTGATCGTCGTCACCGGGGACGATCAGCGGGAAAACGCGGTCAGGGCCGTCGCCCTGGGCGCGTTCGATTATTACGAGAAACCGATCGATGCCCAGATCTTGCGGCTGATCGTCTCGAGAGCCTTTCGGATTCATGAGCTGGAGGCGGAAAACAGCCGCACGAGTGCGGGCGGCAAGGTGGATTTTCATGGCATCATCACCGGCAGTCCGGCAATGCTCGAACTGTGCCGCATGCTCGAAAAGGTGGCGCCGACCGAGCTGAGCATTCTGCTGCTGGGCGAAAGCGGTACCGGGAAGGAAATGTTCGCGCGGGCCATCCACCGGATCAGCGCGCGGCGCAACGCGCCGCTGGTTGCCATCAACTGTGCGGCCATCCCGGATACCCTGCTGGAAAGCGAACTGTTCGGATATGAAAAGGGGGCCTTCAGCGGCGCCGCGCAGCGGACCATCGGCAAGATCGAAACCGCCCAGGGCGGCACTCTCTTCCTGGACGAAATCGGCGACATGCCGGTCGCGCTTCAGGCCAAGCTGCTCCGGTTCATCCAGGAACGCGTGCTGGAGCGCATCGGCGGCCGGCAGCAGATCCAGGCCGATGTGCGGATCATCAGCGCAACGCACCGGAATCTGAAAAGCTGCATCGGGCAGGGATCGTTTCGCGAGGATCTGTTCTATCGCCTCAGCGAGATCGTCTTCCAGATTCCGGCGCTGCGCGAGAGGGGCAACGATGCCCTGGTCCTGGCGGACCACTTCGTCGAGACATTCTCCGCCAAACAGGGCAAGCGGGGCATGTCTCTGTCGCCGTCCGCGGCAAGAACGATCGCGGAGTATCAATGGCCGGGCAATGTCCGCGAACTCGAAAACCGGATCAAGCGGGCGATCGCGCTGAGCGACGGCGCATCGATCGGCGTTGCCGATCTCGATCTGGCGGTGGACGACGGTCCGGCCCCGCATCAGGCGGTTGCGGGCAACGGCCTGCGGAAAATCCGGGAGGATGTGGAGCGCGAGGCGCTCAAGAGCGCCCTGGACGAGGCCCATGGCAACGTGTCGGCGGCGGCCCGGATTCTCGGCATCAGCCGCTCGACCCTTTACAATCTGATCAAGCAGCAGAAGCTGCGATAGCCGTCCGGCCCTGCGTCGTCCCGCGGCGGCGCCAGCGGTGACGTGCGATGGGCGGAAGCCCGGCGGGGGCAACTCTCCCTTCGACATCCGGCGGTCCGGCGGTCTAGAAAGACGGTCCCGTGACAGTCCGAGATCCACACCCGCCATGTCCCCCGCCATGTCCGACGTCTCCGCCCCGATTCGCCGCGCCCTCATCTCGGTCGCAGACAAGACCGGGATCGTCGATTTCGCCCGTTTCCTGGCCGACCGCGGCGTCGAGATCATTTCCACCGGCGGCTCGGCACGCGCCCTGGCTCAGGCCGGGATCCCGGTGCGCGAGGTGTCCGGCCATACCGGCTTTCCCGAGATCATGGACGGCCGGGTCAAGACCCTGCATCCCAAGATCCATGGCGGTCTTTTGGCCCGGCGCGATCGGGATGACCATCTCGATGCGATGACCGACTACTCGATCTCGCCGATCGATCTGCTGGTCGGCAGCCTTTACCCGTTCGAAGAAACGGTGGCCGGCGGCGCCGATGCCGAGACCTGCATCGAAAACATCGATGTCGGCGGCGTGGCGATGATCCGCGCCGCGGCCAAGAACCATGCCTTCGTCACGGTGGTCACCAATGCCGCCGAATACCGGGCGGTGATGGCCGACATGGCGGCGCATGACGGCGGAACCTCCGGCGATCTGCGCCGCCGCCTGGCCGCCGCCGCCTTTGCCCGCACCGCCGCCTATGACGCGGCGATCGCCGCCTGGTTCGCGGCCCGGGACGAAGAGCGGTTTCCCGAACGCGTGACCGTGGCGGCGCGGCGGGTGGCGACCTTGCGCTATGGCGAGAATCCGCACCAGCACGCCGCACTCTACCGTACCGCCGAGGCCCGGCCG
>CAZTNV010000009.1:0-14380 GCA_964615535.1 uncultured Mycobacteriaceae bacterium
GACGATTCGACCGAATTTGCCGCCGATCTCGCCGCACCGGGTTCGACGACATGACGCCGCGCTCGCATCATGGCCGCACCGACATTCCGGCCGGGGCGCAACGCCATCGCCTGCTGCTGCTGGGCATCATGGCCGCGGCCGGCTGGCAGCCCTACCGGTTCGAATGGTGGCATTATCAGTTGCCCGAGGCGAACCGCTATCCGCCGCTGGGCGACAGCGTGCTTAACCAACCCCTAATCGCCGCCGGTCAGGATGAAACCTCGTTCATGATCGGTCGCGACCGGATCGTCGACTGATTCTCCCCGGGAGAGCCGAACCCATGCCGACCTTTCTCTACGAGATTCCGACCGAGTCCGGCGGACCGGTCGATCGCGGCGAAATCGATGCCGAGCACGAGGATGACGCCCGCCGCCTGCTGCGCGTTCTATACTGCACGCCGGCTCTGCCCCTGGGCACGGTGCTGGTCGAAAAGGCGACGGTCGAGCATCGGCGGGCGGCGGAAACCTCGGCCAAGCTGCGGCAATTGCACAGGGTGCTGAACGCCCATCACCAGTGGCTGAAGACCGGCCAAAGCGGCGAGCGTGCGGACCTCACCGGCCTCAATCTGCGCGGCGTCGATCTGGCCCGGGCCACTCTCAGCCGGGCCGATCTGGCCGGCGCCGATCTGTCGGAAGCGGTGCTGCGCGAGGCCGATCTGCGCGACGCCAATCTGGTGCGCGCCAGCCTGCACGGCGCCGATCTCAGCGGCGCGGATCTGCGCGACGCCGATCTCAGCGATGCCGATCTGCGCGACTCCAACATGACCGGCGTCCGGCTCGAAGGCGCCGATCTGTGGCGGGCCAATCTGCGCGGCTGCACCATCGCGCCCGCCACGCTCCATGCCGCGCTCGGCTGCAAATCCGGCTGACGGCGGCCGCAGCGCGCGTGACCGGGGGAACGGGCGGCCGATGCCGCCGCTCCACCTTGGGTCAACAGGGTCCGCCGTTCAATAGGGTCCGCCCGAGCCGTCCGACGCCTCGACCACGGCGCCATCGTCCGATACGGCCAGCCGCGCCGCGTCGAAGGCGTCCAGATCGTTGGACCGGATGAACCGGCGGATATGGGCGACATAGCGCCCGCCCAGCTCGGAATACCGCGTCAGGCCGGCCATCAGCGCATAGCCGTCCGGCTCCCGCCCGGCCTGCCGCTGGGCGGCCCGCAGGTTGCGGAACTGGCGATAGGCCGGATGGGTATTCAGGTTGCGCGCATAGGCCTGCGCGCTGTCGATCAACTGGTCATAGGCGGCATAGGTATGCCCGGTGGACGCCCGCATGCCGGCGCCGCGCGAGGTGGTCTGGCCGAACAGCGCATTGCCGCGCCGCGCCAGCGCCGAGGTTCCCCAGCCCGATTCGATGGCCGACTGGGCCAGTGCCATGGACGGCGGTATGATATCGACCCGCTGCAGCAGCTCGTCGATGTCGGCGCCGCCGTCGCGCAGGCGATAGGCCTCGGCGGTCGCCGCCAGCCAGTCGCGGTCGGCCGGGTCCGGGGCCGCGCCCTCGGCAAGGCGGTCGCGTAGCGCGATCAGCCGCGCCCGATCCCGCGCAATGTCCTCGTTGACCCGCAACAGGATCGGCAGCATCGTATTGTAGAAAACCGCGACCCGGTCCTCATACGAAGAGATGCGATGAATGTCGGCGGGAAACTGCTCGACCAGCACCCGGGGCACCGGCGCATCGCCGTCGCGCACGGCGCGGTAGGAATAATCCATGCCCTCGAACAGCCGGATCAGCTCGCCGCTGCTGGAGACCTGCAACACCGTATCGGAGTCCTTGTCGATCGGCGGCGGGGCGATCGACGGCGGCTCGAGCGGCTGCGCGCCGATCCGTGATGCCTCGCCGGAGCGGGCCGGTGCCGCCGGCGGCGAGGCGGCGGAACTGGAGGAGGCCTGTCCTTCGGTCGCGAGACCGAGCGTGATCCAGGCTACAACAACTACGGCGATCCCGATCCGCACCCGGATCGACGGCGAGCTGTCGCGTGATGGCACGACCTGTGTCGTCATCGGCAGTCTCTTTTCTTTCTGAGCGCAAAGCCGGATCGGTGGCCGGCGAAGCATGCTCCTCGGCTGACGGGTTGAACGGTGAGGGGGCAACGTGGCGGTATCGAAACGGCAGTGGCAAGGTCCGGTGGCGCGCCGTCACATGACGGCGCGGACCTCGACCACCTCGGGGATGTAATGGCGCAGCATGTTCTCGATGCCGGCCTTCAGCGTCATGGTCGAGCTTGGGCAGCCGGCGCAGGAGCCTTGCAGATGCAGATAGACCACGCCCGAATCAAAGCCCTGAAAGATGATGTCGCCGCCATCCTGGGCAACCGCCGGACGGATGCGGGTGTCGAGCAGTTCCTTGATCTGGGCGACGATCTCGTCATCCTCGACCTCGGCCTCCTCGGCCTCGCCCGTGCCTTCGGCGATCACCGCACGGCCGGCGGTGAAATGCTCCATGATCACGCCGAGAATGGACGGCTTCAGCAGGTACCAGTCCCTGTCCTCGCCCTTGCTGACGGTGATGAAATCATTGCCGAGGAACACCCCGGTCACGCCGTCGATCTCGAACAGCCGCACTGCCAGGGGCGAGCGATCCGCCGACTCGCGGGACGGAAAATTGGCCGTCCCCGCCGGGAGAACCGGGCGACCGGGCAGGAATTTCAGACTCGCCGGATTGGGAGTCTGCTCCGTTTGGATGAACATCGACGGCCTCCATCACCCAGTGTAACCCTCGGACATCCGCTAAAGTGGGCAAGCCGGCACGAAAGTCAAGCAGAAATTAATAATTGACTATCCAAGCGATGACTCCGCCAGTTTCGGTATAGTGCCGGCTCCATCCGGCTTTGACTGCCGCCGCGCCATATAGAACAACCGCGCGATACCTGCCAATGCGGCCGGTTCCGCAGCACTCTTCGAGACCCGGCGGCCAATCGACACCGGATCTCGGGGCGACAATTCCATTACGTCAACATGGTCTTGTCCAATGCCGGCCGCCGCACCGGCACCGGGCCGCCGACCGGGATCTGGCCGCTTGAAACCGCAGCTCGCCAAGGATTACCGTCCTACACAGTCATCCCGCCCCGCATGCCATCGGAGGAAGCCTGTAACGTGACAAACCGTGAGCCTCGAAGCGATCCAGAAAATTGAGGAGCGGCTAGAGTGGTATCGGGCGAGCACCAAGCCCTAGGCTTGGGTTGCTCGCTTTTGCTCGCTTGGATCGCAGAACAAATGAAAAACGACTCGACTGATCAGACATATTGTGTAAATGTGAGCGATATCCGCTCGGTTCCAAACCGCGTGACCACCCATTAATCCATTCCAAGAAAGGCATCCCGTATGGTTTCGTCCTCTCACCGCCTCCCGCCGTCGGGACGGGGTTATGGGCTTCCCCCAATGCCAATCAATCCCGGCATTTCCCCAGTTCCCGACCTACATCAACACATGCCAAGAGACCTACATCAACACATGCCAAGAAAGGAGCTCGGCATGATATCGTCCTTTGACCGATCCCCGCCGTGGGGAGGAAGCTATCCGCTTCCCCCACGGCCAATCTATCCCGGCATTTCCCCAGTTCCCGACCTAGAGGATCAGGTTTGGAGCAAAGGCGCGACTGTCCCAGGTCGAGACCCGAGCGATTGGCGCCGGGACGCATATGGCTCGTTGATTCGGTACTCCGATCACGGCAACAAGGAGTCAGAGTCTGGGTGGGAAATGGATCACTACCCCACCCCCAAGGCTCTTGGAGGCTCCGACACCATCGACAATCTACGGCCGCTGAACTTCCGGACGAACGCATCGCTCGGCGGCCAGTTGGGAGCCATGCTGCGTGCGCTGCGTGATATGCTGTGATAGATCGGCCGAGACGTAGAAATAATCTATCTGATCAGGACAGTTGTCTGAAAATATGGGGCTCACGTAGATCCCCATCTGCAATAGATACTGGTACAGTCGCTCCTCTGTAGTCCAGCTATCCATGTGCGGCGGCAACAGCCGTTCGCTCACGGTATACCCGCATTTTAAACTCAGAGAGCACCTGTGTCTGATGATCCAATGGATTAGTTTGAATCTATACACAGGATGATTGCAGGCAACATCATCAGAACGAACGCGAACCGACGCGCCTCTTTGATCGTTGACGTCGCCACCCTGACGCTACTCATCGACACTGGTGTCACCACTATAGAGGATTCGGCAGCCCGCGTAAAACACATCTGGCGGTCGCTTCCGGCCTCGTATCAGACCCCTGATGAGGATCGGCGCGCGAAGTTGGTGGCAGAGTGGCTCCGGTGCCACGCACGGCCCACCGAGCCGAAATGGTGATCGAAAGGGATTCCAGGAGACCTCGATCGCAGTCTAGACGAGCGTCCAGACGACCCCAATCCTTAGCCGCTTCATCGGAGATCCAATCCCAACCGAGATCAACCTCTTATCGACCCTCATCCGGCGCATCCTCACGGCGCTGCTTGGACCCCTACCCTTCACCTTATGCGGTCTTGGCGGGGTTTCGAGGAACCGCTTTAGCGTCCGGTCTAGAACCGTTTCGGTGCGGTGGCCCGTCTGATCCAGGTCCTGCCCAGAGTCGCCCTTGTCGTCAACAAGCGAGACCATGACCAAGAAATCCTTTTCCCCATCAATAGAAAAGTTAGGGCCATGAATTCCTTGCCTTGGCAGAGGAACTGAGACATACTAGAGTATTAATTTCGGCTCTGCTTCCGCCTTAGCGCGGAAGACCATAGCCACGAGTTCTTCAACGAGACACTCACTTGTTGGTCCGTAGGGTTCGCCGCGGCTGTGGTCACATGCCTACCTTTCTAATACCTTTTTCCCCGCCTCGATCATGGCTGGGGTGATCAGGGGGGTGGGTTCGATGCAGCGTCGCGGTAGCCCCACAAGGGGCTGAATCTCAGCCGAAGCACTCATGCTTTCTCAAGTATATAATCCCGAGTACCGTCCTAGGCGGGCATCCCGGAGCGGCAAGCCGGTGCCGCCCGGTCATCCCGCCCCGCATGCCATCGGAGGAAGCCTGTAACGTGACAAACCGTGACAAACCGTGACGGTCGAGGCCGTCCCCGATCGTCCGCATCGCGCCACCCCGCACGCGGACCGTGACAAACCGTGACAAACCGTGACGGTCGAGGCCGTCCCCGATCCTGCGCATCGCGTCACCCCGATGCGGGACCGTGACAAACCGTGACAAACCGTGACGCGAAAGGACAATTTTTTTGACTCGTCCGCACCGCCAGCCATTTTGTCCATTTTGTCCATTTTGCCCATTCCGCGGCGGGACGCCCGGGGACCGCCGATGACCGGCAGGCGCTGCGCCTTCCCGCTCGTCTTCCCGTTCGACGAAACGCCGGACGGGTGCGATCCGCGGATTCGCGGCAGCAAGGGGGCGGGCCTCGCGCGCATGCACGGTCTCGGGCTGCCGATCCCGCCGGGCTTCACCATCTCGACCGCGGTGGCGCGGGCCAGTCTGGCGTTCGGCGGGCGCCTGCCGCGCCGGCTGTCCCGGCATCTGGACGGTGCCATGGCGGCGCTCGAATCCGCCACGGCCCGGCGATTCGGCGACCCGGCCGCGCCGCTGCTGGTCGCGGTCCGTTCGGGCGCGTCCCGGTCGATGCCGGGCATGATGGACACGGTGCTCAATGTCGGGCTCAACCGCGCGATCCTCGACCGGCTCGGCCGCGACCGCGGCTGGAGCTTTGCCTTCGACTGCTACCGGCGGTTCCTGGAAATGTACGGCACGATCGTGCTGGGTCTCGACCCCGGCCGGTTCGGGTCGCCGGCACCCGACGCCGCGACCTGCGACCGCTACCGCGCGATCATCGAGGCGGCCACCGGCGAGCCGGTCCCGGAAGATCCCCGGCATCAGCTCGACCGGGCGATCGGGGCGGTGATCCGGTCGTGGAACAACCCGCGGGCGCGCCTGTTCCGCACGGCCAACGGCATTCCCGACCGGCTCGGCACGGCGATCACCGTCCAGGCCATGGTGTTCGGCAATCTGGGGCAGGAGTCCGGCACCGGCGTGGTGTTCAGCCGCAACCCGGATACCGGCAAGCCGGGACTGTGCGGCGAATTCCTGGCCAATGCCCAGGGCGAGGACGTGGTCTCCGGCGTCGCCACGCCGCTGCCGGTCGCCGTGCTGCACGCCCGGCTGCGGGCGGTGTTCGCCGAGCTGGACTACCATGCCGCGACGCTGGAGCGGCATTTCGGCGATGTCGTGGAGATCGAATTCACCGTCGAGCAGGGGCGGCTCTACCTGCTGCAATGCCGGCCCGCGCCGGCCGCGCCGGAGGCCGTCGCGACCGTCGCGGTCCACGAGGTCTGCCGGCGGCGGCTGACCCGGCGGCAGGCGGTGGCACGGCTCAGCCCCGACCGGATCGCCCGGCTCGACCGCGGCAGGGCGTTGCGCGAGGAGGATGTGCAGCGGGCGCTGGCCGGCAGCCTGATCGGGCGCGGGCTGGCGGCCTCGCCGGGGGCCTGCGCCGGCCGGGTGGCGCTGACCCCCGCGGCCGCGACCGGCCTCGCCGGCACGGGCGATCCGGTGGTGCTGGTCCGGCCGGACACCAGTGCCGAGGATTTCGCCGGCCTGCTGGCCGCTGCGGCGGTGGTCACCGCGGCCGGCGGGGCGACCAGCCACGCCGCCATCGTTGCCCGCGATCTCGGCATTCCCGCCGTGGTCGGGGTCGCCGGCGCAAATCCCGATGCCTCGCCCTTCGACGGTCTGGCCGAGGGCGACTGGATTTCGGTCGACGGCACGCGCGGACTGGTTCTGCGCGGCCGGCTGCCGACCGTGGCCGTGCGGCTGCGGCGCGAGGTGCGGCTGTTCCTGCACTGGGCCCGGCGCTTCCGGCCGGCCGCGCCGGAACCCCGGATTTCGGCCGGATGGGCCGGCGATCGGTTCGGCATCAACGGTCTGCTGGCCGACGTCTACCTGTCCGAGGCGATGGCCTCGGCGGCCGCGGACGGTGCGCTCCGGGACGAGGCGCAGGAGTTGCGCCGCGAGATCCATGGCCGCTGCGCCGGGGTCTTCGCCTGCTATCTCGCCCTGGCGGTGATCATGGAACTGAACCAGTCGGAAGCCTATGGCGCCGCCCTGCATCAGGCGCCGGAGGCGGTGGCCCGGCTCGACGCCGAGTTTGGCGCCTTCGCCGGCTCGCACCGCGCGGCCGAGCTGCTGGCGTGGCTGGCCGCCCTGCCGCGCGACCGTCAGATCGCGTTCTTCGGGCTGGTCGCGACGGTGTTCGAGCGCGGCTGGTGGGAGCCGGGCTATGGCGGCAGGGCCTGGGGCGTGATCGCGCGGACCGCCGAGGCGTATCTGGCCGGCCGGATCACGCCCACCGTGTTCGTCGACAGGGTGTTCCATCTCCGCCATCATGGCCGGCGGCTGTTCGACAAGCATCCCATGGTGCGCAACGCCGCCTCCGACGAAACGGTCCTTCAGGCCCAGTTGGACGCCAAGCGCGATGCCCGGTCGATCGAGGCGCTGTTCGCAACCGCCTGCCGGTCCGGCCCCGGCGGCGGGCCGGAATTCGGGCCGTCGCCACCGGTCATGGCGCTGTGGCAGCGCGGTTTGGCGCTCGGACTCTGGTGCCCGCCGGTGCCGGACGGCGCCGCGGGGAGCGACATCCGTGTCAGAGGACGAGTACTACCGTGAATGGCTTAAGGCGTTTCATCATAAGCCTATAGTTGCGCATCCGCCGCATCGCGGCAACCCGGTGCGGGTCGGCGATCATGCCATCGGGATCGGCGGCACACGCTATCTCGTCCCGGCCGATCTGGACGGTGTCGACCTGATCGTGCCGCTGGTCGATCGCGAGCCGCTGCCCTTCGCCTTCGGCCGCCGCTACCACGTTCTGGCGGCGCCGCTGCCCGATTTCGGCGGCGTGCCGCCGGACTGGCCGGATCTGGTCCGCACCGTGGCGGGGGACCTCGCGGCCGGCCGGCGGGTGCTCGCCTTCTGCGCCGAGGGCCATGGCCGCTCGGGCTGCCTGCTGGGCTCGCTGATCGCGGTGCTGGAGACCGCCGCGGAAACCCCCGACCCGATTGCCGCGGCGCGCCGCCGGCATTG
Organism: uncultured Mycobacteriaceae bacterium; assembly: GCA_964615535.1. GTDB lineage: Bacteria > Pseudomonadota > Alphaproteobacteria > DSM-16000 > Inquilinaceae > CAZTNV01. The sequence goes on from CAZTNV010000009.1 coordinate 8,097, forward strand.
CGCCCTGGCGGTGGAGACCGCGGCCCAGGCCGAAGCCATCTTCGCGCTTCGCGGCGAACCCCTGCCGCAGATCTACCAGGACGAGTTCGGTGCCCGCGAGCGGATCGACCGGGCCCTGTTCGAGCGGACGGTCAAGCCGCACGGCGCCGAAGACTGACCGGCCGGCGCCGGGTGCCGCCGCGAGACCCCAACCGGCCCGGCTCAGGCCAGATCGTCGATCTGCTCGTCGGTCAGGCCGCCGGGCACGATGGTGATCGGGATGCGCAGCCGTCCGATGCCCTTGCCGGTGAAGTACTGCACCAGGGGGCCGGGACCGTCGCCGGTCGGGCTGGCCGCCAGCACCAGAATGGAAATCGACGGCTCCTCGTCGATCAGCTTGAGCAACTCCTCGCGGCGACTGCCCTCGCGGAGGTGGAGCACCGGCATCGTGCCGGTCAAGGCATTGACCTCGGCCGCGACGCGCTGGATCAACTGCTCGGCCTCGACCCGGCGTTCCTCGCGCATCACCTCTTCCACCGCCATCCAGTGCTGGAACTCGGTCGGCTCCAGGGCATAGAGCAGGGCCACCCGGCCGCCGGTGTGCAACGCCCGGCGGCAGGCAAAGCGCAGGGCGGATTTGTATTCGGCGGTGTCGTCGACCACCACCAGGAAGATTCGCTTGTGGGCGTGATCGGGGCCTGCGATGTCCATGATCATGAGACTGCTTTCCGGTCGAGCTAGCCGCGGCGGAACACGGCGGAGGCCAGCCAGCCGGCGCTGACCGCCATGGCGATGGCCAGCAGGCCGTATGCGGCGCTCTGCTGCTGGGCGAAGGCGAAGATGTCCGCTCCCAGACCGATCTTGCTGACCACCAGCGGCGTGGTCTGGGCACTGACCACCTCGCCGTCGCGGAACAGCATGACATTCACCGTATAATAACCGGTCGGCACGTTCGCCGGGAAATGAACATTGGTGCGGAACAGTCGCTGTCCCAGGAACGCGACCTGTCCATAGCCGGAACCATACAGTCCCTCGCGCTGCTGGCTGCGGATCAGGGCGGCACGGAATTCGGCGACCTCGGCCGGGGCGGCGCCGGCCGCGGCAGGCTGGAGCCGCAGATGGTCGAGCCCGATGCCGAGGCGCTCGAGCACCGGCGGCCGCGCGAACTGCTCGACCGGACGGTTGGCGGCAACCACATAAAAGCTGGGAACATCGACGAAGACCATGCTCTCGCGGTTCACCCAGATCCCCGCGATCCGCTCCATCCGCCGAACCGCCTGCACGCGCTGCGGCCCGCGCACCACCACCACCACGTCGCCGCCATCGTCGATCGCGCCGAACAGCACAACCTCGGTTCCGGTGAAGGCGGTGGTGATCGCGATCAGGTGATCGGACAGATCGGCGACCAGGCTGTCGCCGCGCCCGCTGCCCGACGCCAGAATCATGACGGCCAGCCCGGCGATCAGCCCGGCCAGCCCGCCCAGGATCGGCGCGGCGCGGCGCGGCCCGGGCCTGATGCGGGTCCGGCTCATTGCGCGCGCTGTTCCAGCACCGTCACCGACCACGGATCGGCCGGCCGTTCGAACAGATCGACCGTCATCCGGGCGCACACCGCCAGCACCATCAGGGCCAGCAGGGCGCGGGCATGCTCGCCTTTCAGCCGGCCGCCCACGCGGGTGCCGAACTGGGCACCGACCACCGCGCCGGCCAGCAGTAGGATGGCCAGCAGGATATCGACCGTCTGGTTCTGCGAAGCGTGCAGAAAGGTCGCGATCGCGGTCGAAAAGATGATCTGGTACAGAGATGTCCCGGCCACCGCGCTGGACGGCATGCCGAGCAGGTAGATCATCGCCGGAACCAGAAAGAACCCGCCGCCGATTCCCATGATCGCCACCAGCAGCCCGCCCACCAGACCGACCCCGAACGGCAGCAGCGCGGAAATATAGAGCCGCGATTTGTGAAACCGCATCTTGAACGGCAAGCCATGCAGCCAGATGTGCGCGTGCAGCTTGCCCCGTTTGGACAGCCCGTGGCGCCGCCGCAGCATTGCGCGGGCGCTCTCGGTCAGCATCAGGGTCGAGATCAGGCCCAGAAAGATCACATAGCACAGCGAGATCACCAGATCGATCTGGCCCAGCGCCTGCAGCAGGCCGAACAGCCAGACGCCGATCAGGGTGCCGACCGCACTGCCCGCCAGCATCACCGTACCCATCTTGAAATCGACATTGCCGCGCCGCCAATGCGCCAGCACGCCGGACACCGAAGCGCCGACGAGCTGGTTGGCCTGGGTGCCGACCGCCACGGCCGGCGGCACACCCACGAAGATCAGCAAGGGCGTCATCAGGAATCCGCCGCCGACGCCGAACATCCCGGACAGGAAACCCACAAGCCCGCCCATGCCGAGAATCAGCAGGGCGTGCACGGACATTTCGGCGATCGGCAGATAGACCTGCATGGGACGGGGATGGTCGGCTGCTCACCCGGCGGTTCCTCACCCTACGCCGCCCGCTCCGGGGTGCAAAGGGTTTTGGCGCTGCGCGCCGGACCGAAACCTGGGCCCAGTCCTTTGCGTGCCTCTCCAACCGCAACTTTCTCGGCGGACAGCATTGAGCCTCAAACCGGCATTGCCCATTTTCCGGACGTACTCTCAAACGAGGATGCTCAGATGAGTGCAGGGGATTCCCAGCCGCGTTTTCCGTTCCAGTGACGCAGCCGACCGGAGAGACTGCCGATCTGGCCCCCGCGGGGCCCGACCCCGACGGGCCGGACAGGGCCGGCAAACCGCATTACGCGGGCCATCGCGATCGGCTGCGACAGCGGTTCCTGGCCGCCGGGCCGGACAGCCTGGCTGATTACGAGTTGCTGGAACTGCTCCTGTTCGGCGCGAATCCGCGGCGCGACGTCAAGCCCCTGGCCAAGCAGCTCATCGAGCAGTTCGGCGGTTTCGGCGCGGTCCTCAGTGCCGATCCCGGCCAGCTCGAAACCCGCGGCGAACTGGGGCCGGTGGCGGTGGTGGCGCTCAAGGCGGTGGCCGCGGCGGCGGCGCGAATGCTGCGCGAGGAGGTGATGGAGCGGCCGGTGCTGGGCTCGTGGACCCAGTTGCTGAACTATCTTCAGCTTGCTATGAAGTATGAGAAAGCGGAACAGTTCCGTCTGCTGTTCCTGGACAACAAGAATACCCTGATCGCCGACGAGGTGCAGCAGCGCGGCACCATCGATCACACCCCGGTTTATCCGCGCGAGGTGGTCAAGCGGTCATTAGAACTGCACGCCAGTGCGTTGATCATGGTGCACAATCACCCGTCCGGCGATCCGACGCCGTCGCGGGCTGATATTGAAATGACCCGCCTGGTGGCCAAGGCGGTGGCGGCGGTCAATGTGACATTGCATGACCATCTGATCATCGGTCGCAAGGGCCACAACAGCTTCAAGACACTCGGACTTCTGTGACCGCCGCCGGCTCCGGTAAACGAATTTGGGAAACCGATCAGGGACTCGCGATCAGATGCACGCGGTGACCATCCCGCCCGAGCACACCGCGGCGGCACAGCCGCTCGCTCAGGACGATCTCATCCCGAGTCAAAGGATGAAACGACAGGCCCTGCCGGTCCAATTGTTGAATCCAGGCAAGTATATCGCCTTCGCTCAACCAGGTATCGTTCTCGCCCACATAGATATCGTCGTACCGCATTGACCTCTCCTGTTCTATTCCCGCCGTATCGCTTCGACCTTTCCACGGAACGTTGGGGACGCTGCGATCCCTCACTCCGGCATCCGCGCGGCCGCTGATCGGCAGGATCTATCGTTTTTGCTCATGCCATTTTGCAGTTCCGAAGACCGGCAGAGGCCGGCGATTCCGAAACCGCAACTCACTCTGCGACGTTTCCGCCTGTTGCGGCGAAGACACATCGTGATCGGCAAGTATCATACCAACACCGAAGTGAAGGGTGAGTTTCCTTCAATGTCGAAGTCATCACACGTCGCGGCCCCTGGCCAACATGATGACCATCACAGGGGGCCATCGAACCGGCACGAAATCCCCGGTGGGCCAAACGCTTCCTCGACCGCCGGCGCGGGAGAGCATAATCATCAGTCTGCTGTCGGCATGGCAGTCGGAGACCGGACGGCGCGGAGGACGGGCGGTCGCAGGACCGAATCGGGTAGTCGCATCGATGGGCATCGCTGTCGGCAGGACTAGAACAGGCGGACATGAGCGGCCCGGCGCCGTGCGCTGGCGGCGTTTCCGGCAACACCGGGCGGCGGTGGCAAGTGCGGCGGTGCTGCTGGTCCTGGCGATTCTGGCGTTGTTTGCACCGGCGATCGGGCGGGCTCTGTGCCATGATCCGGGCGCAATCGATCTGTTCGACCAGTACGCCCCGCCCTCTGCCGAACACTGGCTGGGCACGGACGAGTTGGGGCGCGATCTGCTGATGCGCCTGATCGCGGGCGGGCGGGTGTCGCTGGCGGTGGGGCTGACCGCGGCGCTGGCGGCGGCGGTGATCGGCACGGCCATCGGGCTGCTGGCCGGCCATTACGGGGGCTGGGTCGACGGGTTCCTGATGCGGCTGACCGATGGCGTGATCGCCCTGCCGCTCCTGCCGCTGCTGATCATCCTGGCGGCGGTCGATCTGGGAAAGTTGCCGCTGCCGGACGGCTGGGCGGAGTCCGAGACCGCACCGCTGGTCCGGATCATCGTGATCGTGACGCTGGTCGGCTGGACCACGGTGGCGCGGCTGGTGCGCGGTGCGACGCTGGCGGCGCAGCGGCAGGATTATGTGCGGGCCGCGGTGGCGTTGGGCGCCGGAGGGGGGCGAATCATGCGGGTGCATCTTCTGCCCAATGTCGCCTCGCCGCTGGTGGTCGCAACCACGCTGTCGGTCGGCAATATTATCCTCCTGGAATCGGTGCTCAGCTTTCTCGGCCTTGGCATTCCGGGATCGGTGCCAAGCTGGGGCAATATGCTGACCAACGCCCAGGACCTGGTCTGGTCGGCACCGCATCTGGCCGTCTGGCCCGGTTTGATGATTTTCGTGACCGTGATCGCCTTCAACGTCCTTGGCGACGGACTCCAGAATGCGCTCGACCCGCGGGCCGCGCCGGGGAAGGTGTGAGCTGGCGGCCGGTCCCGGCACGAAAACGCCTCGCCTTGGGCATGGCCATGCCCAAGGCGAGGCGTCCGTCCTGCGATCACGCCGCCCGCGCCGTCGTCAGGTCCCGAAGGGCTGCGTGGTGGAGCCTGGACAGCACGTCCGCATCGAACAGCACCGCGGTCTTCTCCGGTGCGGTCAGCCTGGCCGCAGCGATGTCCCATCCCGCCGCGTCGAGCTTTGCGCGGGCGCTGTCCAGCGTCGCCAGGTCGACCCGGTCGTAGTCACTGTTGGCCGGGAGCAAAGCCATGTGCATCGCGTTGGCCGCCGGATCGCGCACGACCCGTTCCAGGCCGTTCTCGGGCTCCGCAGTTCCGACCGTGGCCTCGGTGAGTTCCTTGGCGCGCCGCACCACGGCCGGCGGGTCGACCTCCTCGGGAATGGTGAACAGGCCGAGGCGTCGGGCGGCCATGCCCAGGCCCTGCCGGGCCGACAGCCACGACAGCGGCGCCGACAACAGCAGCCCGGCCACCATCGGCGACAGCCACCAGAACAGCGCCGGCGACACCAGCCACGCCACCACGCCCAGAACGGTGCCGAAGACAGCGTGGGAGGCGTGGCGGCGCAGCGCCTCGCCGAAGGTGATGCCCTCGTCACCGCGGTTCTGCCTGGTCCAGCCGCTGTCGCGGCCCATCAGGATGTCGGCGACGAAGCTGGAATGGAACAGCATCATGGCGGGTGCGGTCAGGGCCGAAAACACGGTTTCCAGGATCACGCTGACCACCGCGCGAAGCCGCCCGCCGAAGCCGCGCGCCATCCGCGACCGCACCATCAGCAGCGCCAGACCGAGCAGCTTGGGCGCCATCAGCATGCCTATCGCCACGCCGAACAGGCTGATCGCCTTCCCGAAATCATGGCTCGGCCAGAGCGGAAACAGCACCTCGTGACTCGGGAAATAGACCGGCTCGACCATGGAGTCCTGGACCGCAACACCCAGCCCGACCGCCAGAAAGGCCAGCCACAGCGGCGAAGAAAGATAGGACATGATGCCCATCAGCAGATGGAACCGGCTGACCGGATGCAGGCCGCGGGCCGGCAGTACGCGCAGATGCTGCAGATTGCCCTGGCACCAGCGCCGGTCGCGCTTGGCAAAGTCGATCGCGGTCGGCGGGCATTCCTCATAGCTGCCGCCCAGTTCCGGCACCAGCCAGACCGACC
>CAZTNV010000009.1:14390-16225 GCA_964615535.1 uncultured Mycobacteriaceae bacterium
ACCGACCAGCCGGCCCGCCGGATCAGCGCCGCCTCGACGAAGTCGTGGCTCAGAATGTGGCCGCCGAACGGCGCCTTGCCGGGCAGGGTCGGCATGCCGCAGGCCTCGGTGAAGGCGCGGGTGCGGATGATCGCATTGTGGCCCCAGTAATTGCCGTCGCCCAACTGCCAGAACGACAGGCCGGCGGCGAACACCGGGCCATACAGCCCGCTGGCGAATTGCTGGACGCGGGCGAACAGGGTCGACCGGCCGATGATGGCCGGCGGTGCGGTAAGAATGCCGGCGCGCGGATTGGCCTGCATCAGCCGGACCATGGTCACCAGCGTATCGCCGGTCATCAGGCTGTCGGCATCCAGCACCACCATGTAGTCGTAGCGCCGCCCCCAGCGGCGGCAGAAATCGGCAATGTTGCCGGCCTTGCGCGCGATGTTGTAGCGCCGCTTGCGGTAGAACATACGGCCGGCACCGTCAAGCTTGCGGCACAGATCCGACCAGCCGAGCTCTTCCGCGACCCAGTTGTCCGGGTCGGTCGTGTCGCTCAGTATATAGAAATCGAAGGACTCCAGCCGGCCGGTCGCGGCCAGCGACTCGTAGATCGCCTGAAGGCCGGCATAGATCCGCGCCGGGTCCTCGTTGTAGATCGGCAGCAGCACGGCGGTGCGGCCGGTGATCCGGGCCTCCGCCGCCGGCTCCTCCGGCCAGACCAGGCCGGGCGCGCGCCAGCGGGTCAGCAGGACGAAGAACCCGGCCAGCGAGCTCCAGAACGACAGGGTGATCCACGAAAAGTTGATCGCGAACAGGACGGCCAGGGCGATTTCCAGCCCGGTCAGCCCGTTGGTCTGCAACAGGTCGAGCAGGGCATGGACTGCCATCGCGGCGGTCGCGCCGGTGGCGCCGAACACCGCCAGCCGGCGGGCCGCCGCCTCAATGGAAAAGGGGAGGGAGGCACTCATTGACCGAACTTTCGGGTTTGGCAAACGGGGGCAGGTTCACCCGCTCCTGCGAGGCAGCGGGTGGTCGAAGCCCCCTCTTGCGAGCGGGAGCAGGTTGGGGGGAGAAGGGCGCGCCGGGAGGTCCGCGGCGCGCCCGCCGTCCCGGCCTACATCGAGGCTGCCAGTGCCCGGCGGGCCAGCCAGCGCAGCGCGCGGCGGCGGAAGGCGCCGATCGAGGGCAGGCCGAGATCCTGATCGGGCATGACCGCTGGAAGGTCCTGCGGCACTGCCATCGGTATGGCCTCGCGCAGTGCCTCGGCCAGCTCGGCGGGCGCGGGGGGATCGGCCAGAAACGTCTCGGGCCAGTGCCGGGCGCCGTCGATTGCCAGAAAGGCGGCGCGGCCGGCGGCCAGCACGGTCGCGGTGCGGGCCGGCCTCTCGTGCAGGCCGTCGCCGAGCACCGTCGCGAACCATTCCGCCGCGCGGTGTTCGGCCAGTGCGACTGCGGCGTCGGCATCGCCCGGCACCAGCGCCGGATCGTCCAGCATCGCCACGACCAGCCGGTCGAGTCGGTCCTCCGTCGTGAAGCCGAAGCCGCGGAAGAAGGCGGCGAGATCGTGGCGGACGGCGTCGCCGGGCGCATCCGTCCGAAGCGGCAGCGTGTCCGCGAAAAACGGGCTGCTGCCGGGCATCAGGCTGTCCACTGGTAACTCCATGTTTCGGTGAGCGCGGCCGACCCGAGCCGCAGGAAGGCGCGCAGTTCGACCGGCTGGTCGCCGGATGCGCGCAGGTCGAAAAACATCCGCCAGCCGCCGGTGACCTCGTTGCGCAGGGCCACCGGATTGATGAGATCGCCGCGCGAGGCCGTGATCACCGGCTCGACCGCAGCATCGATGGCCAGCC
>CAZTNV010000009.1:16235-30921 GCA_964615535.1 uncultured Mycobacteriaceae bacterium
CAGCCCGGAAAGCGGGCCGCCGGCAAAATCCACCACGAATTTGGTGGTGCCGGATTCGGTACCGGCGCCGACCCGGGTGGCGGCAACCGCTGCGGCCTCGGCCGCGAACGGGGCGGTCATGCACCAGTGCAGGCGATACGCGATCTGCCAGTCGCCGCCCGGTTCGACCGGTGCGGCCGGCGTCCAGAACGCGGTAATGTTGTGATGGATCTCGGCATCTGTGGGGATTTCGACGAGATGCAGCGCGCCACGGCCCCAGCCGCCGATCGGCTCCACCCAGACGCCGGGCCGGCGCTCATAGCGCGCCTCGAGGTCCTGGTAGTTGTCGAAGTTGCGGTCGCGCTGCATCAACCCGAAGCCGCGCGGGTTCTCGTCGCCGAACTGGCTGAGCCGCAAGTGCTGAGGATTGACCAGCGGGCGCCACAGCCATTCGCCGGCCCCGGTCCACACCGACAGCCCGTCGGAATTGTGCACCTGCGGCCGGAAGTCGTGGAACCCGCCGCGGTCGGCGCTGCCGAACAGATACATGCTGGTCAAGGGTGCGATGCCCAGCCGCTCGACCCGCTCGCGCGGGTACAGCGCGGCCGATACGTCGATCACCGTGGTGTCGCCGGGCCGGATGGTGAAGCTATAGGCGCCGGCAAGTTGTGGGCTGTCGAGCAGGGCATGGACCACGATCTGGCTGGCATCTTCGGCCGGCCGCTCGATCCAGAATTCGCGGAAAAACGGGAACGCCTCACCCTGGGACGTTGCGACGTTGATCGCGACACCGCGGGCGAACAGCCCGTATTGCTGGCCGCGGCCGAGTGCGCGCAGAAAGCTGGCACCCTGGAACACCGCGAGTTCGTCGAAATAGTCCGGCCGGTTGAGCGGCGCGTGCAGACGGAAGCCGGAAAAGCCCAGCCCGTCGGGCAGCGGCGGATCGAACCGGTTGGCGCCGAAATCGAACAGGCCGGGCGAATAGGCGATTTCCCGCGCCTCGCCTTGGGCGACTTCGTGAATGCGCACCGGTGCCCGGTAGACATAACCACGGTGAAAGAACTGCGCCCGATAAGGCGCGCCGGTGTCCTGCCACAGCGCCATGTCGGGACGGAACCTTATGTCGCGGTACTGGTCGTAGCTAAGGTTCTGCAACCCGGCCGGCAGCGACTCGTCGGGCGGGACATAGCCGGATTGGGCCATCTCCCGCGCCCGGCTGCGCAACACGGATGGGTCGAACGGAGCGGCATCGCCGAAGGTCATCGCCGCCTCGGCGCGGCCGGGCCATGCGGCCGGCAGGCCGAACCCGAAGGCGGCGGCCAGCGCCGCGGAACTCCTTACGAAATCTCTCCGAAGCATGCGTCACCTTTCGGCCGCGCCCATCGGGCTCGGCTCGCTGAAACATCACCAAGGGGAATGAGCGACCGGCCCGGACGATCTAGGACAGGCGCTGTCGCCGGCCCGGCGGCTCCGTTTTCGGCGTGTGCCGAAGCCGGCAGACAGTTTGACGCCCCATCGACGTCCGGGTCCGAATGTCCTGGCCCATGGCTCCAACCGTGTTCGGGCCTCGTTTCGCCCGCCCACACAAGCTGATCGAAATGTATGGCGGGTTTCGGGCGGCAGAACCCGCAAGTGGATTAAATAATCTCAATCTTTCAACAGGTTAACTTATGTTTATTCGGCGGCATGCGAAACCGTGCAAAGCAGCCTTGGCAATCGGACGGGCCGGGCGATCAGCGAGATTCCGCCACCCGTCGTCGATCCGTTGGGCAACGGCTGTCGCGGTCAAGAGTAGAGAAATGGCGTGCTATCATCTTGCTGGATTCAAACTATTGAAATATTGGAGCCAGGCGCCGTTTCGGTCTGTCATGAACTGGTCTTGGTTTCGGCTTTTCGTTTGAACGAGTCAAGCAAAGCCTTCAGTGTTCGTGGGTCAGAATGCAACAACGCTTCAAGGCTATCCCTGGCACGTGACTCTAAATCGACTTTGTGACGCTTTTTAATCTGATCGATGCCGTGTTTCATTTCGACAAACTTGGTCATCGCAGGAGTTTTGCTCTCAACGGCCCCGGAGCTTTCCGTGATTTCGGCGAGAACCTCAGTCAGAATGCCCAACTGGCGGCCGTAGCCCGCCACCTTTTCGGTAATCTCCGCCTCAATCTTCAGGTTTCCTGAATAATGAATCTGAGGCGAGAACCAGGTCGTGATCGGGCGATAATCCTGCTGTACGTCACCGGAGGCCGGCAATCTGAGTGAATGAAAAAACGTCAGGAAAGGATTCAGATTGCTGACTGGCATGATGAACTGCTCCATTTCTGGGCATGTCGAGCGACGAACCAGCCCTGAGCGGCGACAGGCATTCGGTCGCCTTGCCGATTTGTTGCCTACAGTAGCATCGGCCGGCCGCGTCGGTCCACTTGGCCAAAACATTGTAGCCGCTTCGGGGCGGTCGGCCAAATCGGATCGCGGCCGGTCCGGTCGCCGCAAAGACTGGCAGCCCTATTCGAATGACCGTCAACTATGGTCCGGGATTTCCGATGCAGACTTGTCAGGCCTCGTGCAAGTCCACCTTGCTCAACGGCAGGGCGCGGATGCGCTGGCCCGTCAGTTTGGCGACGGCGTTGACCACCGCCGGGGCGATCGAGGGGGTGCCGGGCTCGCCGATGCCGCCCATCGCCTCGCCGCTCTCGATGATGGTGACCTCGACCGCCGGCATGCGGTCGGGCGGCAGGATCGGGTAGCTGTCGAAATTGCCCTGGACCACCTGGCCGTTCTCGATCGTCACCTCTTCGAGCAGGGTTTGCGACAGGCCGAAGGCAATGCCGCTTTCCATCTGCGCCGCAATGATCGCCGGATTGACCGCGACTCCGCAATCCACCACGCACCACACCCGATGGACCTGTGCCTGCCCGCCCGACAAAGACACCTCGGCGACCTGCGCGACGATCGAACCGAAGGACTCGTGCAGCGCGACGCCCATCGACCTCTGCGCGCCATGCGGCCCGGCCCACTGCCCTGGCCGATACCCGGCCAGTTCCACCGCTGCATCGAGCACCCGCCGGAAGCGCGGCTTTTCGGACAGCAGAGTGCGGCGGTACTCGACCGGATCGCGCCCGGCGGCCGCGGCCAACTCGTCCAGGAAGCATTCGGTAAAGAAGCCGCTGAACGAATGGCCGACCGAGCGCCAGAACCCGATCGGAGCCGGAATCGGGTGGCGGACGTAGTCGACGCGGCGGCTGGCGAAGCCGTAAGGAAGCTGGACCGTGCCTTCGACCACCGAAGTATCGATGTTGGGATCGGCCAGCATCGAGGCGAACAGCCGGCCGAGCGGGCCTTCGCCGACCAGCGTGGCGTGAAACGCGATCGGCATGCCTGCGGCATCGAGTCCGGCGCGGAACCGGCCCAGGGTCAGCGGACGATAATGGTCGTGCTGGGTGTCCTCCTCGCGCGTCCACACCACCTTAACCGGCCGGCGCAGCCGATGCGACAGTGTCACCGCCTGGATCACGTAGTCGAGCACGAAGCGCCGGCCGAAGCCGCCACCCAGGAACGGGGTGCGCACATCGATCGCTTCGACCGGCAGCCCGGTGATTTCAGCCGCGACATTGGCGACGAAATCCGCCCCCTGATTGGGCGCCCAGACGGTACAGCCGGCGTCAGTGACGTGTGCGGTGCAATTCATCGGCTCCAGGGTGGCATGGGCCAGGAACGGTGCCAGATAGTCGGCCGTCACCGTGCGCATCGCGCCGGCCAGGGCCGTCGCGGCATCGCCCACAGACTCGGCGGCGACGCCCGGCTCGTCCAGTCGGGCACGCATCGCCTCGATCACCGCGGCGCTGGCAACGGTCGCGGCCGGGCCGTCGTCGAATTCGACCGGCAGCGCCTCGATCGCGGATTTCGCCCGCCAGAAGCTGTCGGCGAGGACGGCGACGCCGTTCGGGATGGCTTCGACGCCGATCACGCCGGGCCGATCGGCGATCGCCGCCGCGTCGAACGAACGCACGCTGCCGCCGAACACCGGCGACTGCTTGACGGCGGCATAGACCATGCCGGGCACCCGGACATCGATGCCGAATTCGGCCTGCCCATTCGACTTGACGGCAGAATCGGTGCGCTTGACCGGCCGGCCGATCAGTCGGAACTGCGCCGGGTCCTTGAGCGCCGGCTCGACCGGCAGATCAAGCATGGCCGCTGCCGCAGCCAGCCGGCCATACGGTTCGGCGCGGTTCGAGGCGTCATGCACGACCATGCCCGGCCGGGTCGCGCAGTCCGCTTCCGGCACGCCCCATTGTGCCGCCGCGGCCCGGATCAGGACGGCACGCGCCGACGCGCCGACTTGGCGGAAGGTCTGATAGGAGCTGCGGACGCTCAGGCTGCCGCCGGTGAACCTGACCTTTTGCGGGCCGAATGCCATGGTGCGGAATTGTGGGCCGGCTGGCGCCTGCACCACGCGGATCGAGTCCAGCTCGACATCCAGCTCTTCGGCGACGATTGCCGGAATCGAAGTGTAGGTCCCTTGCCCCATCTCGACAAAAGGATTGAAAAACGTGATTCCGCCCTCCGGCTCGATTGCCAGAAAGGCTCCAATGCCGGACGGGTTCTCTGCCGTCTGGGCCCGAGCGCCCCGACCGGTCGGCAGGGTCGCACCGATCACCAGGGCGCCGGCCGACAACCCGGTTGCGGCAAGAAATTTGCGGCGGCTCAAGCTGGAGAGTTGGTGAATCCCGGCCATGCCAAGCCTCCGTCAAATGGCCGCGGCGCGGCGGATGGCGCGGGCGATGCGTGGATAGGTACCGCAGCGGCAGAGATTGGTCATCGCCGCGGCGATGTCGTCGTCGCTCGGCTGCGGCGTTTCGGCCAGAAGGGCAGCAGCGGCCATGATCTGCCCGGACTGGCAATAGCCGCATTGCGGCACATCCTCTTCAACCCAGGCGCGTTGGACCGGATGGCTGAGGCCGTCGGCCGACAGGCCCTCGATGGTCACGATTTCGGCCTCGCCCACCGCATCGACCGGCAGGCTGCACGAGCGCACCGCCGCGCCGTCGAGATGCACAGTGCAGGCGCCGCACAGGGCGACGCCGCATCCGAACTTCGTCCCGGTCAGGCCGATCGTGTCGCGCAGCACCCAGAGCAGGGGCGTATCGGGCTCGACATCGACGTCGTGAAACTGACCATTGACTTTCAGGCGGATCATTGATCCCTCCCGCGGCGTTCCAGGGTGGAGGAAGCCTATTGATTTAGTTGAATAATGTCAACATGCCTTCGGGCATTTGGCGCGCCCGCCGGCCGGTCGTCACGGTGCCGGGGAAGTGTCCGCGCGTTGTTGCAGAAAGGCCAGAAGATCGGGGATGTCGGCCGGGTTGCGGATCGCCAGGATCATCGAGGTGCCGGGCAGGAAGCGGCGCGGGTTGGTGAGATAGGCGGTCAGTTGGTCTTCGCCCCACACAATGCCGGCCTGGGTCATGGCACGCGAATAGCGAAAGCCCTCGACGCTGCCCGCGGGCCGACCGATCACCCCCGCCAGATGCGGCCCTTGCAGCCGGCGCGCCGGATCAAAGGAGTGACAGGTTGCGCACTGGCGGAACGCTCGCTCCCCCCGCGCCGGATCGGGATCGGCGTTTGCCGGATCGCCTGTGACCGTCGACGCGAGCAGCACAGCCGCAAGCAACCAGCAGCGTCGCATGGATCAGATCTCCTGCCATTCAACCGAACCGGTTCGAAAGTAAACTATCCGATGATTGAGCCGATTCCGGTCGGTCAAGGTGTCGCACGGATAATGCGAAATTCTGGCAGCGGCAATCTTGCGAGAGGCACCGGAAATGATATTTTCTAATCAATAGCTTATCAAATCATTCGAATGGGCAAAGCTGTGTTTTAAGTATACATGATAGATGCGGCATAATCGAGGATGCCGCCGCAATGATGGTGCTGGAAGGCCCCCGGGAGTAGCTTTTTGTGCTCTGGCAGCGGCGACGTGGGGCAAACGGATGGACCGCACTGCCACAACCGGTCTAATCTGTCTTAAGGCACAAGACCGGAATGCCTGCCATTCCGAGGGTTCCTCCCAGGGATTTCAGCGCGGGATCGACGATGAACGAGATTGCCGAGAGCCCGGTTGCGCATCGAGTTCTGCGCAAGGTGCCGAGCGGCATCAGCGGCCTGGACGAGATCACCGGCGGCGGTCTGCCGGGCGGGCGGCCGATTCTGGTGTGCGGCGGCGCTGGTTGCGGCAAGACCCTGATGGCCATGGAGTTCATCGTCAGCGGTGCCCAGCAATTCAATGAGCCGGGCGTATTCGTGAGTTTCGAGGAGCGGACCGAGGACATCATCGACAATACGGGCGAGCTCGGCTTCGACCTGCCCGGCCTCATCGCCGCCGGCAAACTCGCGCTGGATTACGTCCACATCGATCGCAGCGAGATCGAGGAGGCTGGGGAATACGATCTCGAAGGCCTGTTCATCCGCCTCGGATATGCGATTGACACGGTCGGCGCCAAGCGGGTTGCGCTGGATACCATCGAGACCCTGTTTGCCGGCTTGACCAATGTCGCAATCCTGCGGTCGGAGCTGCGGCGACTGTTCGGCTGGTTGAAGGACCGCGGCGTGACCGCCATCATTACCGCGGAACGCGGTGATGGCACGCTGACGCGGCACGGGCTCGAAGAATATGTTTCCGATTGCGTGATCCTGCTCGATCACCGGGTTCACAACCAGATCTCGACCCGGAGGCTGCGAATCGTCAAGTACCGCGGTTCTGCCCATGGCACCAATGAATACCCGTTCCTGATCGATCAGCAGGGCATCGCGGTCCTGCCGATTACCTCGCTCGGCCTGGAGCATACGGTTCCCGATTCTCGGGTCTCGACCGGCCTCGCGGCGCTGGACGAGATGCTGGACGGCGGAGGACTGTTCCGCGGCAGCAGCGTGCTGATTTCGGGCACGCCGGGAACCGGCAAGACCAGCTTGGGAGCGACATTCGCCGATGCCGTCTGCCGAAGCGGCGAACGCTGCCTCTACTTCGCCTTCGAGGAATCGCCGCAGCAGATCGTCCGCAACATGCGCTCGATCGGCATCGATCTGGAACCCGCGGTTCGCGAGGGCCTGCTGCGATTCGCCTCGAGCCGGCCGACCCTGCAGGGGCTGGAAATGCACCTCGCACTCATGCATCGCCTGATCCAGCAATTCGACCCGGCGGCCGTGGTGATCGACCCGATGTCCAGCCTGATTGCAGCAGGCACCGAGAGTGAGGTCCATGGCATGCTGCTGCGCCTGGCCGATCTGCTCAAAAACCGCGGCATCACCGCCCTGTTCCTCACCCTCAAGCCGCAGAATGACAACGCGGCCCTGACCGAAGGTGCGATCTCGTCGTTGATGGATACGGTGATCCTGTTGCAGGACATTACGAGTGGGGGCGAATACAACCGGGGTTTGCGCATCCTGAAATCCCGCGGCATGGGGCATTCCAACCGGATGCGCGAATACCTCATCGGCAAGACCGGCATCGAACTGCTCAATGTTCATCTGGGGGCGGAAAGCGGCCTGACCGGCGCCGCACGCCTCGCGCGGGAGGCTCGGGACAGGACAGAAGCACAGGAACAGCAGCGGGAAATCCAGCGACGCCAGCGTGAGCTGAACCGTCGGCGTGCCGCGTTGGAGTCGGAATTCGCCGCCCAGCGGGTCGAACTGGAGATGGAAATGGCGGACATCAGGCGGCTGATTGAACCGGAACCAGAATAGCTTGCCATGCTGATTGATGTTGCTCCCAACCGCAATCTCGGACAAGATTGCAAGAAGGATGATCGCATACGGAAACTTTTATTCTTAAAGGAGTATTCTGCTCCTGGAATCAAGATCAGTGGCGATTGTGCGCAGTTGAGATCTGATGATGATCGGATAAATTGCTGTTTTGTCCGCAAAGATTTTTAGCATTGGCAGTATGGACGGCATTTTCTAAGTGGTTCGATTGGGGCCCGGTTGATTAACCGCCATGAAACTCGATATTCAGTTTTCAGAGGGTGGAGCCACCTAATGCAAATGCAAAAGACTGCGACAGCGGCTACTTCACAACCGGAATTCACTGCGGAGGCCGCCGGCCCTGATAATGAGACCTATATTTTGCGGCTGTACGTGGCCGGCCAGACACCAAAATCGATGGCCGCCTTTGCCAATCTTACCAGGCTTTGTCGCGAGCGTTTGGCCGACCGGTATCACATCGAGGTTGTAGACCTTTTGAAGAATCCTCAATTGGCGCAAGGGGACCAGATTTTGGCGATCCCTACGCTGGTGCGTCGGCTGCCGCCGCCGATGAGGAAAATCATCGGAGATCTGTCGAACACTGAACGCGTTTTGGTCGGACTGGACATGCGCCCGGTGACATCGTAGTCAGGCCCGACGGTCAGGAAATCAGCGATGAGCGATTCCGAAAAAACTCTTTCAGAAGATGCGGCACAGCGGCTTCAGCAGGCTCTGGACCGTTCCGACAGCGAATACGTTCTGCGACTCTACGTGTCGGGAACGACGCCCAAATCCATTCGGGCCATCACCAGCCTGCGGCGGATCTGCGATCAATATCTGGCGGGCAGGTTCGATCTGAAGGTCATCGATATCTACCAGCAGCCCGAACTTGCCAAGCATGCGGAGATCGTCGCCGCCCCGACACTGATCAAGACGCTGCCCCTGCCGATCCGCCGGATCATCGGTGATCTGTCTTCGACCGAACGGGTCCTGTGCGGCCTGAGCCTGGAATATCGCGGCTGACCCCGGAGCGGTCGGTTGGTTGCCATGACGGGGGATTGACCGCGACATGTCGTTGGCGGAACAGTATCGGCAGGAAAACGAACGGCTTCGCGCCCGGCTTGAAGAGGCGGAAGAGACCTTGCGCGCGATCCGCAGCGGCGAAGTGGACGCCCTGGTGGTCGCCGGACCGGGCGGCCAACAGGTTTTCACCCTCAAGGCCGCGGATCATCCCTATCGCGTGCTGATCGAACAGATGCGGGAGGGCGCAATGACTCTGTCCGAACAGGGTATCGTTCTCTACTGCAACCAGCACTTGGCGGCAATACTTCGACGCGATCAGGACTCCATCATCGGCCGAACCTTTGCCGATGCCGTGGCGCCGCCGCACCGCGCTGCTTTCTGGTCGCTGTTGGAAGAATGCAGAACCGCTGCAGTCAAGGCGGAAATTGCGCTGGAGGCCGCGGACGGTACCTGGGTTCCAACCTATCTGTCGGCCAGCGCCCTGGTCATAGAGGATGTTTCGTGCCTCTGCGTGGTGGTCACCGACCTGTCCCAGCAAAAGCGCACCGAGGAGATCGTCGCCGCCGGAACGCTGGCCCGTACAATCCTGGATCAGGCCAACGAGGCGATCCTGGTCTGCGACACCGCCCGGCGAATCACTCACGCCAATTTCGCCGCCCAGCGTCTGTTCGGTGGCAACCTGCTCGGCCGGCCGATCGAAATGGCGATCCATCTGGCGTTCGGCGCGGCGGCGCGGCGGGCCGCAATTCTGCCGGAGAGCGTGCCGGCCTCACTGGAGGACTGCATCGATCTGTCTCTGAGCGGCGAAGCCCTATCTGGAATCGAGGTCGCGCCGAAGAATTTCAAGGGAGCATCAGGCGATCTTCTGCTCAGCGCCGGCCCGATCCATGGCGGTCCCCGCCAGATCCTCGGCTGCGTGATTACCCTGACCGACATCACCGAACAGAAACGTGCCGAACAGCATCTGAAGCTGCTGGCCGCCGAGCTGAGTCACCGGGTCAAAAACTCCCTGGCGGTCATCCAGACGATTGCCGATCAGACTCTGAGCCGCGCCGCATCCTTGCCGGCCTTCGCCCCCGCCTTCAAGGGCCGGCTGCGCGCGCTGGCGTCGGTCCACGGGCTGTTGACCCAGAGCGATTGGCAATCGGCCGATCTGCGCACGCTGATCGAGCAATGCCTGATGCCCCATCTGACGGCATCGCGCAGCAACACCGATATTCAGGGGCCGACCACCGCTTTGCCGCCAAGGGCCGCACTGGCTCTAAACCTCGTACTGCACGAAATGGCGACCAATGCTGCCAAATATGGCAGCCTGTCAGTCAAAACGGGCCGCGTGACCGTCTCCTGGGGCATGGAGGACGCCACGTGCGGCCGCTGTCTGCATCTGCGCTGGGTGGAGCGGGGCGGACCGAAGGTCGAACCGCCGACGTCCCAGGGCTTCGGCGCGGAGCTGATCAGGCGCATGATCACCTATGATCTCGACGGCACGGTCGAGGCCGCCTTTGATCCCGAGGGCCTGTGCTGCGACATTGTCTTTCCGCTCGCGGCACCGGTGCCGCAGACTGGTCCGCCCGCAGTGCAGTTCCGCGTCCCGATCGGCGGCAATGTCACGACGGCCGGAACGTCCGCACCATGATTTCGACCATCTGATCCCGGTCGAACGGCTTCGACAGGCGCGGCAAGGTTCTGAACGGCTCCGGGAACATCGCGGTATTGTCGTAGCCGGTCGAAAGGATGACCGGTATATTGCGGTGCAACAATCTTGCCGCGGCCGGAAACACCGGCACACCGCGCAGATTGACGTCGAGAATGGCGCCGTCGATCGCATCGTCGCCGGCCATCGTGATGGCGTCTTCCAATCGCGTGGCCGGCCCGACAACCTGGCAACCGAGGCTCACAAGGATCGACTCGATCGCCCAACAGACCAGACTCTCGTCTTCGGCGACAAGGATTCGCATTCCGTTAAAGTTGGACGTCGTATCGTTCAACTTGGGACCTTTCGGATCGAGGTGAGAAAAACGCAAGGTACCGTCACGATCCTATCTCCGATTGCTTCCGGTTAGAAGCATTGTGATGATAGCTGGAATCGGAATCTGTTGAACGGCCTGCGGAGTGCGACCATCGGGCCCGCTCTGTAAGGTTCGGGTCAGGCCCGATCGGATGGCGGCGCGGCAAGCGCGCAGAGGAGTTTCGCGCTGGGACGAGAGTTGCGCTATGATCCAGATCGTGTTCGGGACCGAATGCAGGGCGACCCCGGCGCGCATGAGCCACAAGTCATGGGCAGCAGGAAGGACGTGATGACAGGGATGTCGAGGGCATCGAACAACCGGCCCCGAGCGACGCGGCTGGTTGCACTGGCGGCGCTGCTGTCCCTGACGGGCGGAGCGGCGGCGGCGGAAGTGGTCGGTCGCCTGTCGCTGACCAGCGGGTCGGAGCCGGGTTCGATCCGGGCGACCACGCTGTATGGTGCCTATCTGTCGGGCAGCTTCGCCCTGACGCAGAACGATCTTGGCGCCGCGGCCGGGTTCATGACGCTGGCGCTGGCCCAGGACCCCGGCAACCGCGATCTGATCCGCACCACCTTCCGGTTGAAGGTGCGCAGCGGTCAAGCCACAGACGCGGTGCCGCTGGCCCGGCGGCTGATCGAAACCGATCCCAACGAACAATTGGCCCACATCCTGCTGGCGTTGGATGATGTTCGCACCGGTCAGTTCGACTCGGCCCGCCAGCGTCTCCAGCGGGTTCAGCGCCGCGACGTCGCCGGCTTTGCCATGCCGCTGGTCGAGGCCTGGGTGCTGGCCGGCCTGGGCGACACGCCGGCGGCAATGGCCGCCCTGGACAGCCTGGCCAATACGCCGGGCGCCCAGGCCCTGGTCGACATGAATCGCGGCCTGATCCTCGATCTGGCCGGCGATACGGATGCCGCCATCGCGGCGCTTCAGACTGCCTACGAGCGGGGGCAGCCGCTCCGCCTGCTCCAGGCGCTCGGCTCGCTTTACGAACGAAGCGACCGTCGCGCGGACGCCGCTACGCTCTATGCCCGGTACGAACAGGACCATCCGGAGACGATCCTGCTCGGACGGATTCGGGCGCGCTTCGAGGCGGGAAGCCCGGCGCCGCCGCTCGTGGACTCGCCGCGCGACGGCATTGCCGAAGCCCTGTTCCAGGTCGCCTCGGCGCTGAGTCAGGAGGCGGCAAACGACTATGCCCTGGTCTATTCCCGACTGTCCCTGTTCCTGCGGCCCGACTCTCCGTTCGGTCAGATCCTGCTGGGCGACGTGCTGAGCGATCTGGGACAGTACGAGACGGCACTGGCGGTCTATGCCGCGGTCGACTCTGCTGCCCCCGAGGCTTGGCTGGCCCGCCTTCAATCTTCGCGACAGTTGCAGCGGCTTGAACGCGAGGGTGAGGCGCTTGCGCTGCTGACGGCCATGGCGGAGGAGCGTGCCGACCGCGGCGACATCCTGGTTGAGATTGCCGACATTCATCGTGCGGCCCGGCGCTTCGATCTGGCGATCCAGGCCTATGATCAGGCCCAGGCACGGTCCCCGGCGATGACTGATGGCGACTGGAGTTTCTTCTATCGCCGTGGCATCGCCCTGGAACGCAACCGGCAGTGGGCGCGAGCCGAAAGCGATCTCCGCCGGGCGATTTCGCTCAATCCCGACTACGCCCACCTGCTGAACTATCTGGGTTATTCCTGGGTCGATCGCGGCCAGAACATGGTCGAGGCCGAGCAAATGATTGGCCGGGCGGTCGAACTCGCACCCAATGACGGCTTCATCGTCGACAGCCTGGGCTGGGTCTATTTCCGCACTGGGAGATTGCAGGAGGCGGTGAGCACACTTCAGCGGGCCGTCGAGCTGCAGCCAGAGGACGCCACCATCAACGACCATTTGGGCGATGCCTATTGGATGGTCGGCCGTCGCGCCGAGGCGCGCCATCAATGGCAGCGCGCGTTGCGCACCGTCGAAGAGGACGACCTGCGACGGCAGATCGAGGAAAAGCTGCGCAACGGCCTGGTCGACTCCGGCGTTCTGACCAATGTTGCGCCGCAAGCCCCGATAACCCAGCCCCCGATGACCCAGCCCCCGATGACCCAGCCGTTGTGACGAGGTTGGCCTGAATGACTGCATCATGAGCGTGCCGGAAACGGCCGGCAGCCGGCGCCTCCCGCACCGCCCGACGCCGGTTTTCCCGTCATGACGAGCGAACAGAGCGAAGCGGCGCCCGCCAAGGTCAACCTCTACCTTCATGTCGTGGGCCGGCGGGCCGATGGCTATCATCTGCTCGACAGTCTGGTGGCCTTTGCCTCGGTCGGCGATCGGGTGGGCTTGGCCCCGGCGGCGGCGCTCGGGCTGACCGTCGATGGGCCCTTTGCCCCGGCGGTGCCGGACGGCGACGGCAATCTGGCTCTTGAGGCCGCCCGTCGGCTGGCCGCGGCGCTCGGCCGCCCCGACGGCGTGGCGATCGCCCTGACCAAGAATCTGCCGGTGGCCGCCGGCCTGGGCGGCGGTTCGGCCGATGCAGCGGCGGTGTTGCGTGTCCTGAGCCGGCTGTGGCCGGACGCCGACGCCTCGGCGGCGATCACGCGCGTGGCCGAATCGCTGGGGGCCGACGTGCCGGTGTGCCTGACCGGCCGGCCCCAGTTCGTTTCCGGCATCGGCGAGATCCTCGACCCGGCCCCGGTCCTGGCCGGAATGCCGATCGTTCTGGTCAACCCCGGTGTGCCGCTGGCCACGCCGGCGGTGTTCCGCGAGCGTCGGGGGGATTTTTCCATACCCGGTCGATTCCCGTTTCCGTCGGGCGGGACGCCTCTGCCCGCCGCCGAACTGATCGGGCTGCTGGCCGAGCGGCGCAACGATCTCACCGACCCCGCGCTTCGCCTGTGCCCGCCGGTGGCCGAGGTGCTGCACGAAATTGCCGAAACGGCGGGCTGCCGACTCGCCCGAATGTCGGGCAGCGGCGCGACCTGTTTTGGCCTGTACGACAATCCGGACTCCGCCGAGCGTGCGGCCGCCACCCTCGGGCGGGCCCGTCCCGGATGGTGGGTGCGCGCCGGCCGGCTGCTGTAAGCCCCACTCCATTCGGGGGACCCGATCCCGGGCGTCCCGATCACGGGGTCTCGGCGGCACGGCGCAAGGCGGCGAGCAGGTCCCGGTTGGCTTCTCCTTCGGCCGGGAGATCGCGTGCGCGCTGAAACCCCTGAATGGCGTCGCGCGTGCGCGGCCCGATCAGCCCGTCGAGCGGTCCGGGATCGAATTCGAGTCGCGCCAGAAGCCGCTGGATCTCGCGGATCTCGTCACGGGTCACCGGCACCGCTTCGGCCGGGCGGGCGGGCGGCTGAGCCGTTTCGACGGGGGGTGGCGAGGCCGCGGCCGGCGGGGACGATCCGGGTGGAACCGGTGGCGGGGTGGTCGGCGGCACCGGTGCCGCCGCTGCGGCGGGCGCTTGATCCGGGGGCGTACCCGTGGCGGCGGTCAGCCGGTTGAGGGCGGCGATCGCTTCGGGGTTGCCGGCCTCCGCGCCGATCCGGTACCAGCCCGCGGCCGCGCCCGGATCGGGCGGACCGATCATGCCCTGTTCGTGCATGCGGCCGAGCAGGAAGGCGCCGTTCGGGCTGCCATTGGCGGTGGCGGCCTGCAGCCAGCTTGCCGCCTGCACCGGATCGCGATCGACCCCGCGCCCGGTCATGAAGGCCAGCCCGACGGCGTATTGCGCCTCGGCATGCCCGGCTTCGGCCGCCGCCCGGAACTGTGCGAAGGCGGCGGGCGAGTCGCGGGCGACGCCTTGCCCACGCTCGGTCAGAACGCCCAGATTGTAACGGGCATTCGCCGAGCCCTGATCGGCGGCGCGGCGGTACCAGAAGGCCGCGCGGCTCTGATCCTGCGGCACCCTGTGGCCCAGCGCATAAAGCCCGGCCAGTTCTTCCTGCGCCTCGGCTTCGCCG
>CAZTNV010000010.1:0-10683 GCA_964615535.1 uncultured Mycobacteriaceae bacterium
CATCCATCAACAGCAGCAGCGCCAGGTCCGCCCGGCCGCGATGGACCACGCGCTGATAGCCGGGCCACTGCTTTTCGTCGAAAAGCGGCGCGATCACCGGCCGTCCCAACGCCGCCGCGAAGGCGCCGAACGTCGCGGCCTGCGCCCGCGCGCCGCGATGGATGCCGTGGACGGCGACCAGCGGGACGGCTTCGGAATCCATCTCGTCGGGCAGGGCGAGCCAGCAATCGATCGCGTTCTCGCCCTTCGCCGTTCGCCGGACCAGGCTGAATCCTGGCGACTCGCTATCTGTCTCGACTTCGGATTGCGCAAGGAACGTCATAACAGGTTTCCTCGGTTGTCATCGCGAACCGGATTTGAACCCGGTCCTGATTGCCTTCTGATCAATCATCGGCCGTCCTCGGCAAGCCTGAGCCATCACATCCCATGGTTCGGCAGTCGAAAAGCCATGTTACTCCTGTGGTATTTCGGCGACGGCCTTCAGGTCTCAGTTCTGCCCCAGTATAGACATATTTTTCCGGCGCTGGTTATTTACTGGAATCGACATTTCCCAGGCCGTATCGTTCCAGGACCTAATTTCGTCTGGTTTGAAACGGCTTCAAGATTTTCGTCTGATGAACATTCATTCATCCGCAGGATAGAAAATCGTGAACCAATGGCTTCACGATACCGATCCG
The DNA here is from genome assembly GCA_964615535.1 of uncultured Mycobacteriaceae bacterium. Classification (GTDB taxonomy): domain Bacteria; phylum Pseudomonadota; class Alphaproteobacteria; order DSM-16000; family Inquilinaceae; genus CAZTNV01. The sequence goes on from CAZTNV010000010.1 coordinate 678, forward strand.
GGCCAGGACGGCCGAGGCCGATCTCGTGGACGGGATCAGGAACCAGGATGACGGCGGCCGCGGCCATTCCTGTCTCGACCTCCACGACCATCCTTGCCGCACGCGTCCCGCTACGGTGAGTTCGACACCATGCAGGCGGTGATGGCCGACGCGGTTGCTCGCGGGACCTACATCCTGGACGAGCAGTTCACCGCCGCTGACGTGGTGATCGGTTCGGGCCTGCGATGGGGCACGATGGTGGCGCTGAGTCCGGAGCGTCAGAAGGCCGCCAGCCAGTTCGAGCGGTTGAACGGGTGCCCTGCGCTCCAGCGTTCCAGCGCCAGGGATGACGAACTCGCCGCATCCTTCGCCGGTTGACCGCGATTATGGCGGCGTCTTCGGGTCGTTTACGGAATATCGAGCAGGTCGAATGGCCGGCGGATCACGTAATGCGGCTCGAACAGGCGCAGCGCGTCCTCGGTGTTGAAGCCCCAGGTCACCGCGGCGCAGGGAATGCCGGCCGCCTTGGCGGCCACCACGTCGCGGGTCTCGTCGCCGATATAGAGCACTTCGGCGGGCGATACGCCCAGCCGGGCGATCAGCTTGCGCAGCAGCCGCGCCTTGCCCGACAGGCTGCTGCCGGCACAGACGATATCCACCGCGATGCCGTGCCGGTCCAGGAATTGCCGGACGTTGCGGCGGGAATTGGAGGTCACGATCGCGGTGGTCAGGTGCTGGTCGCGCAGCGCCGCCAGCACCTCCTTCATGCCGGCGAAGGCGACCAGCGACGGCATGTGGCCGGTCATCTTGCGGCGCGCGCACCACACCATCAGCGGCACCTTCCACCGCTGGATCTCCAGCGAGGTCATCAACCCGCCCATCGACAGGCGGCGCAGCATCGGGATTTCGCTGTCATCGACCGGGCGGACGCGAAAGATCGGCGACAGATCGCGCATCACCGCCAGCGATGCGGTGAACGAGTCGCAGATCGTGCCGTCGAAATCGAAGAAATACACTTTCCTCATCTGCCGGCCCGATCCAGCCTCCCGACGCAGGGTGCGCGTCCCCTCAGACAGCTAAAGCCCACAATCTGCCGGGCAACCGTTCGGATAGTGTATCGATCGATCCTCACGCTGTCACCGCCCCCTGCTTGAACGTTTACGGTTTGCCGCGCTGCATGCAACCGGTTGGTACCGGGAGCGGCCTCACAAGGAACAGCCCAGCAAACGGGCTATTGCATCCAAATCGGGCAGAATTGCCGTTCGAATTGCCGCAGGGTCGCCGCACTGGCGGCCGGCCCGGCTGCCGGTGCCGGGATCGGCAGGGTTTGCAGCGTGCCCCGATCATGACGAGAGGCATGGCGTTTGCTTGCCCTGATCGGCGAGACTGTCGCGTGTCACGGGTCCAATCGAACCGATGCTGATTTGGTGAGGGAACATGGTCATCTCGATCGTTGAAGCCGAGCGCCTGAATCACCCCGACATTGAAGAAGAGGTGATACAGATGGAAAAGCTGATCGACTATCATATCAAGAAACATTATCCGAGCCGCATTCCGCGGATTAAATTAGGCTCGGCGATTCCCCGGGGCGTCATCCGCCGCCTCCGGGAAATCTATATGGATGGCGGGTGGATTGTCGATCTGATTTCCCCGGAGGGAGATCCCGAGAACTCCGAATACCTGCAGATCATCAATCCCGAGCGGCCGTATTAGGACCGTCGAACGAACCGGCCTTGACCCCGTGGAGACCGGCGGCGTGAACACCGGCGTCGTGAAGACCGGCGGCGAGGTCGTGCTTCGTCAGCCGCTGCCCTACAGGAAGCTGTAGGGGTCGATGTCGACGGCGACCCGCACCGAATGGGGCACCTCGACGCGGTCGAGCCAGTCGGCGATCACGCTTTGCACCGGCATCCGGCGCTCGGCCTTGACCAGCAGCCGACGGCGGTGGCGGCCGCGCAGCACCGCCAGGGGCGCCTCGGCCGGGCCCAGTACGGTCAGGCCGGGACCATGCGGCGCGGCGCGGCCGAGCGCCACCGCCACCCGCTCGACCGCCGCCTTGTCCGCCCCGGAGACGATGATCGCGGCCAGCCGGCCGAAGGGCGGCAGGCCGCGGCTCTGCCGGGCCTCGCGCTCGCGCGCCAGGAACCCCTCGCGATCGCCGCCGATCAGCGCCGCGATCACCGGATGCTCGGGCATGCAGGTCTGCAGCAGCACCCGGCCCGGCCGCTCGGCCCGGCCGGCGCGCCCGCCGACCTGATGCAGGAGCTGGAAGGTCCGCTCCGAGGCGCGCAGATCGCCACCCGACAGGCCGAGATCGGCATCGACCACGCCGACCAGCGTCAGCATCGGGAAATGGTGCCCCTTGGCGACAAGCTGGGTGCCGATCACCAGATCGGCCTCGTGCGCCTCGATCCGGCGGACCAGCGCCGCCGCCTCCGCGGGCCCGTGTATCAGATCGCTGGTCATCAGCACCACCCGCGCCTGGGGCAGCACCTCCGCGACCTCCTCCGCAATCCGCTCGACGCCGGGGCCGCAGGCCGCCAGCATGCCCGGCGCCTGGCATTTCGGGCAGCGCTCGGGCAGCCGGGCGGTATAGCCGCAATGATGGCACATCAGCCGCCCGGCCAGCCGGTGCTCGACCAGCCAGGCGGTGCAGTTCGGGCAGTCCAGCCGGTGGCCGCAGGCCCGGCACAGGGTCAGCGGTGCATAGCCGCGGCGGTTCAGGAACAGCATGGACTGCTCGCCCGCGGCCAGCGTCTCGGCCAGCGCCCGGCGCAGGGTCGGGGACAGGAACCGCCCGCGCTCCAGCCGCTCGGTCCGGATGTCGATCGCCGCCACCTCCGGCAGCGTCGCGCCGCCATGGCGGTCGGGCAGGTGCAGCCGCCCATAGCGGCCGGTCTCGGCATTGACCACCGTCTCCAGCGCCGGCGTCGCGGAGACCAGCACCACCGGGATCTTGCCCAGATGGCCGCGCACCACCGCCATGTCGCGGGCATGGTAGACCACCCCGTCCTCCTGCTTGAACGCGGTCTCGTGCTCCTCATCGACCACGATCAGGCCGAGGTCCGGGAACGGCAGGAACAGCGCCGAACGGGCGCCCACCACCACCCGCGCCTGACCGGTCGCCACCGCGCGCCAGGCCGTGCGGCGGCGCAGCGCGGTCAGATCGGAATGCCATTCGGCCGGCGGCGCGCCGAACCGCCGGGCAAACCGTTCGAGCCATTGCGCCGACAGCGCGATCTCGGGCAGCAGCACCAGCACCTGCCGACCCGCCGCCAGTGCTGCCGCCACCGCCTCGAAATAGACCTCGGTCTTGCCCGAGCCGGTGACGCCGTCGAGCAGGGTGACCCCGGCACCGCCGGCAGCCGCCGCCGCCAGGGCGTCGGCCGCGGCGCGCTGGTCGGCGGTCAGCACGGCGCCCGGCCGGCGCCAGTCGGGTCGCGGAAAGGCCGGCGGCGGCGGCAGGGCCACCAGCTCGATCAGCCCGGCGCTCACCATGCCGCGGATCACGCCGGTGCCGCACCCGGCCTCCCGCGCCAGCTCGGCCGGCAACCGCGGCGGGCCGTCCTTCAGCAGGTCCAGCACCCGCCGGCGGGCGGCGGTCAGCCGGCCCGTCTCGCTCCCGCCCGTCTCGCTCCCGCCCGTCTCGCTCCCGCCGGACTCGACGCCCCCGGCGCGGCGGCACGCGGTCAGCGGGCCCGGCGGCTCCAGTGCCGACGGCGTGCTGAGGGTCATGCGCAGCACCGCGCCGGGCGGGCTCATGCAATACCGCGCGACCCAGTCGATGAAGGCGCGGCCGACCGCCGGCAGGGGCGGCAGATCGAAGCGGCGGATCACCGGGCGCAGGCGCGCCGGATCGATCGGCGTTTGCCCGCTGGTGCCGCCCGGCTCCCAGACCACGCCCGGCAGCTCGCGTCGGCCGAGCGGCACCAGCACCCAGTCGCCCGGCGCGAGCACCATCCCGTCCGGCACCGCGTAATCATAGGCGCCGTCCAGCGGCAGGGGCAGCAGCACTTGAAGGCGCGCGGGCCCCGGCAAGAGGGCGCCGGGCAGGCCGGACTCCGGGCCGGACTCCGGGCCTGAGACGGGGCGGGAACTGGCGTCCGTGTTCGTCATCCGCTACAGTGGCCTCGAACAGCGATCCGGCGGGACCGTCGGGCATGGTGTTAGCACCGATGCGCCCCGGATCGCCAAGGGCTGGTTGGCACGTCGGTGCCGAACGCCGGATTGCGATCACCAGCGCGGGCGGGCAGGACCGCCGGTCGAGGCTTGGGCCCCAGCACGGGCCCGGCCGGAAGGGAATGGAGTCGATGGGTCTGGAAACCCAGCACAGCGGCGCGCAACCGGAGGACGGGCTGAGCGATCAGGCGGTCGCGGCCTATCTTTCGGCACATCCGGATTTCCTGACCCGGCATCCGGATCTGATGGCGCGGCTGACCCCGCCTCCGGACGGCGATGACGGCCGGGTGGTCGATCTGCGCACCTATCTGGTCCAACGGCTGCGCACCGAGAGCGATCGGCTGAAGCAGGACCGGCGCGCCCTGATCAGCGCCACTCGTGCCAACCAGAACAGCCAGCACCGGGTTCACGCCGCCATCCTGTTCCTGCTCGATGCCGAAAGCTTCGAGCAGCTCATCCAGATCATCACCACCGATCTGGCGGTGCTGCTCGATCTCGACGTGGTCGGGCTGGTCGTCGAATCGAACGGCAGCGACATTCCCCAGGTGCTGATCTCGGGCGTTCGCGTCGTGCCCGAGGGTGTGGTCGATGACTGGCTGTCGGGCATGGATGTCCGGCTCGAAGGCGGCATCCGCGGCGATGCCCGGCTGTTCGGGCCCGGTGCCGGCCTGGTCCGCAGCCAGGCGCTGCTGCGGCTCAACGTTTCATCGGAAACGCCGCCCTGCCTGTTGTCGCTGGGCAGCCGCGAACCCGACATGTTCCATGCCGGCCTGCGCACCGATCTGCTGAGTTTTCTCGGCCGGGTGCTGGAGCGCTGCATCCGCTCCTGGCTCGACCTGCCGCCCTGAGCGGAACGCCGGACGGGCGGGGAGCGGGGCCTTAACGCCGCCCGGCCGGGTCGCCGTCCTCCTCGGCCACGCCGCATTCGCGGTCGATGCGGTCCTGGCGCGCCGCGAACCAGAAGATCAGCACGACGAAAGCGATCAGCGAACCCTGCGCCGCCATGTAATACCCGACCGGAAACCCCAGCACGGTGACCCCGTCGAGGCTGGGCGCGAACAGGTGGATGCCGAAGGCAAACACTGCCCACACGGCCAGGGTCACCCACATCAGGGCGCGCGACCTCGCCCAGTGCCGGTCATGCGGGTTGCGGGCAGGTTCGGGTTCGGCTCGACCGGGCATCGCGCTCGATTCCTTGACGTTGGTGAAACGGCGGTGAGCCGCAGCATACCGCACGGCCGGGATCTCCGGCCCGTTTTCCGGTCACCACCAGAGCCACCGGACCGGCGGTCGGATCGGGCCACGCGCGGGCGCCGACCCGACCGGACCATGTGCGGTCCGCACCTGGGCGGACGAAGAGGCGGACGAACGGTTTGACCTTCCACGGCCGCTTGCTACCCTGCGCGCCGGCCGGCGCCCAGGCCGGATCATGCGGAGGAGTGGACCATGCCCGAAACGGGGGCCGAAGCGGGGGCCGAGGCGGATCGGCGGCCCGACGGGCAACTCCACATCGTGGTCGGCGGCGGCCCGCTTGCCATGGCGACCGCGCGCGCGGCGGTCGCGCGCGGCCATCGGGTTCGGCTGATCACCCGCAGCGGCCGGCCGGCCCCGGCCGGTGCCGAATCGGTGCGGGGCGACGCCGTGGACCCCGACACCCTGGCCGGCCCCTGCGCGGGCGCCGCGGCGATCCATCACTGTGCCGGCGCGCCCTATGGCCGCTGGCCCGCCCTGCTGCCGGCGATGATGGCCGGGCTGATCGCGGCGGCCGGGCGAGCCGGGGCACGGCTGATCTATGGCGACAATCTCTACATGTACGGCGCGGTCGACCGGCCGATGACCGAGGACCTGCCCGATCGCCCGGTCGGGCCCAAGGGCCACACCCGGGCGACCGTTGCGGGCATGCTGCTGGCCGCCGATCGCGGCGGACAGGTGCGCGCGGCGATCGGCCGGGCGCCCGATTTCTTCGGTCCCGGCGTGGAGGTCGCAGCGCTGGGGGCCGCCGCCTTCCGTGCCGCCGCGGCCGGCCGGGCGGTACCGGTGCTGGGCGATCCCGACATGCCGCATAGCTGGTGCTTTATCGAGGATTTCGGCGCCGCCCTGGTCACGCTGGCCGAACGCGACGCGGCGCTGGGCCAGGTCTGGCATGTGCCCTGCGCACCGCCGGCGTCCACACGCGACCTGGTCGCGCTGATCGGGGAGGCGGCCGGCACCCGGCCGAAGCTGAGGGTCGCCGGCCGTCGGCTGGTCACCCTGCTCGGCCTGTTCAATGCGACCATGCGCGAGCTGAAGGAGGTTCTGTACCAGTTCGAGCGGCCCTTCGTCGTCGATTGCTCCAAATTCGAGCGGGCCTTCGCGACCGGCCCCACGCCGCTGCGCGACGCGGTGGGTCGCACGGTGCAGGCGCTCGGCCGGCCGGACACCTGAACCGGGCCGGCGGCCAAGCCGCGGCCGGTCCTGCGACGATCGGGCCATGCCAATCAAGATCGGCCAATCAAGATCGGCCAATCAAGATCGGCCAATCAAAAAAGGGAGTGTGATCATGGGAGCGAACCGCATCGATACCGGTCTGACCACCGTTACCGCCCGCGATGGCCACCGTCTCCAGGCCTACCGCGCCCTGCCCGCAACCGCCCCCAAGGCGGGGCTGGTGGTGATTCAGGAGGTGTTCGGGGTCAATCACCACATCCGCGCGATCTGCGAGCAGTTCGCCGGTCTCGGCTTCGCCGTGCTGGCACCGGCGCTGTTCGACCGTATCGAGCCGGGCGTCGAACTCGGCTATGGCGAGGATGATCTGGCGCGCGGCCGGGAGCTGCGCACCCGGCTCGGCTGGGACGGCCCCGTGATGGATGTCGAGGCCGCCCTGGCTGCGGCCGGGCGCCATGGCCAGGTGGGCGTCATCGGCTTCTGCTGGGGCGCCTCGGTGACCTGGCTGGCGGCGACCCGGCTGACCCCGGCCTGCGCGGTGAGCTATTACGGTGCCCAGATCGTGCAGTTCAAGGACGAGCGCGCCGGTTGTCCGGTGCTGATGCATTTCGGCGAGCGCGATCCGCTGATCTCGGCGGAGGATGTCGCGGCGATCCGTGCTGCCCAGCCCGAGGCCGAAATCCACACCTATCCCGCCGGCCACGGATTCAATTGCACCGAGCGCGCCGATTACCATCCGGACAGCGCCCGGATCGCGCTCGACCGCACCCTGACCTTCTTTCGGAAACACCTGCTCTGAAACGCCGATTCGGGGGAGGCATGGCCGCAGGCGGCATCGAGAAACGGTCGGTTCTGATCGCCGGCCATCGCACCAGCGTGTCACTGGAGCCGGAGTTCTGGGACGCGCTGAAGACCGTTGCCGCCGCCCGGGGCGTCTCGCTCAACCGGCTGATCGAGGAGATCGACCGCGCCCGCTCCGCCGATCGCCCGTTCGGCAATCTGTCGAGCGCCATCCGGGTGTACGTCCTGCGCGAGGCCGGGCGCCCGACTCAGTCATCGGCCTGAGTGGCCGCCGTGCGCCGCGCGAGATGGGCGTGCAACGCATCCAGATCGAGCCGGCGGACCGGCGCGTCCGGCGGACCGCTCAGGCCGACACCCAGCGGCGGCGCACCCGGATGGCGGTACAGGCCGAACTCCAGGTCCAGGTTCAACCGGTTCCCGGCCAGATCGTAGGTGCCGCGGCCCTCCCCGATCCCGGCCTCGGTCACCAGCCGCATGGTTTCGGTGCTGGCAACGGCAGCTTCAGCAGGCCTACTTCACGGCCTTGCCTGATCTTGCCGTCGGGCGCGTTCAGCGCGGCGAACGCGGTTCGCCCGGCGGTCAGGACCGGCTGCAGCCGGTCGAGCGCGACGCCCGGCCGGTCGAGCAGCTCGACCAGCGCATTCAGATCCAGGCCGGCAACCGCCCCGTCGCGCACCGCGATCAGGCCGCTGCCGGTCGCGCCGGCCAGCCACTCCCGGTCGCCTGCATTGGACCGGCCGGCACCGGCCCACCCGGCATCGGGCAGCCGCAGCGTCAGGCCGAAATCCAGCGTGCCCGACAGCGCATCGCTGCCGAACGCCGCCTCCAGCACCTCATCCAGCCGGGCGCCGACCAGGTTGACCTCGACTTCCGCCGCCGGGGACGATGCGGCGGCGATCCGGCCGGATACGCCCAGCGTCCCGCCGAACGCGCCGCCGCTCAACTGGCTCAGAGTCAGCCGGCCGTCCCGGAGCTCCGCCCGCAGCGCCGGATCGGAGATCCGGAAACCGCCGGTCTCGATCGCCGCGGCGGTCAGGGCCAGCGTGCCGTCGGCCGCGCCCAGCATCGCCGGGTCGAGCAGCCCGGCCCACCAGGACCTCCCGCTGCCGGCGGCATGCCGGGCCGGCAGGAACGGATCGAGCACGATCGCGCTGGTGCGCAGTTCCGCATCGAATCTCGGCCGCGCTGCGTCTCCCACCTCCAGATCGGCCTGCCCGACCACCGATACCGGCCCGATACTGCCCTGCAACCCCTCGATCGCCAGGCGGCGGGGCCGGTCGCCGGCCGGCGCGTGGCGCAGCCGGGCATAAAGATCGATGCCGCCGGGCTCGCCGGCCGGCCGATACTCCGGCAACACGGCGCGGATCAGGCCCGGCAGATCGGGATGGATCACCCGCACGCCCAGCGCCAGATCGGGCGAACCGGCCGGATCGGTGACGGTGCCGCCAAGGCTGACGGTGCCGCCCGCCGCGCCCGCGGCCAGCGTCAGACCCAGCCTGCCGTCCTCCTCGGTCCTCACCCGGCCGGCCAGCGACAGGGCGCCCAGCGCCTCGGCCGGCACCGGCAGAGCCATGCCGAGCGCGCGCGCCACCGGTTCGGCCGAGGGAGCGCGGAAATCCAGGTCGAGATCGAGCCCGGCCAGCGGCGCCAGCGCCGCGACCGATCCGGTGACCGCGACCGACGCGCCGGCCACCGAACCGATCGCCGCGCGGTGCAGGATCACCCCGCCGCGGCGCAGCGCGCCGTTGATCTCGACCCGGTCCAGGGCAAGGCCGTCCAGGGCCAGGGTCCCGATCCGGCCCTCGACATTGGCATCGAAGCGCCGCAACCAGGCCAGCCGGTCGGCCCAGGACCGGTCCACCGGTTCGGCGCCGGGGAACCCGGCCGCGAGTCCGCGATAGGCGTCCAGATCCAGCCGGTCGATCTCGAACGCCACGCCCAGCCCCGGCCGGCCGCGATCGGCATAGGCCAGCCCGCCGGTCAGCCGGGTGTTGTCGAGCGTCACGTCGAGCCCGGTGAGCCGGAAATCGTTCGGCATGCCGGCCAGGGTGAAGGCGGCGGTGAAGCGCCGCAGCCGCTCGCTCGGCAGCCCGGCGGGCTCCTGCCCGAGCCAGCCCAGCAGGCCGCGCAGATCGTTCGACCCCAACTCGGCGCTCATCTCGAATCGCGGTTCGCCATCCCCCGTGCTCAGGCTGCCGATCATCGCCAGATCGGACCCGCCCGGCAGTTGCGCCGAGAGCCGGCGCACCGACAGGGTGCCGGCATCCATCGCCGCCTCCAGCCGGGCCTGGCGGACGATCTGGCCGTTGTAGCCGATCGCCGGAACGCTCAATTCGAGACTGGCCGCCCAGCTCAGCGGCAGCGCCGGCGCCGGCAGGTCGCCCGGATCGCCGTCCGCCAGCCGCCAGGGCTGCGGCGGTCCCAGCCAGTCATCGAGATCCAGGTGATTGACCGCCAACCGCAATTCGGCCCGCGGCGGCGTCTCCAGGGCGATGCCGAACGCGCCGGTGGCGCGGACGGCACCGAATTCGATGGCCAAACCGTTCAGCTCGATCCGCTCCGCCCCGGCCAGCAGCGAGGCGCGCGCCGCGAAGGACCGGGCCAGCCGATCCGGCACCGGCAG
>CAZTNV010000010.1:10693-28788 GCA_964615535.1 uncultured Mycobacteriaceae bacterium
GCCGGTTCAGGGTCGCCGCGAGGTCGGGCGCCTGCGCCGACAGGTCGCCCTGCGCCGCCGGCCCCGGACCGATCAGCCCGGCGAATCGCAGGGTGCCGGCCCCGACCTCCGGTTCGAGCGTCAGGTTGACCGGCCATGCGCCGGTGGCGGTGACCCGGCCGGTTCGCAGGGCGATGCCGATCGGCCGCCGGTCGATCTCGAACCGCCCGTCCAGCTCAACCGGCCCGCCCAGGCCGGCCGCGGAGATCCGGGCCTGGACGCCGGCGATCTGGCGGCCGGCCGCCGCGGCGCCATCGTGCAGGATCACCGTGCCGTCCTCGACCGTGACCCGGTCGAAGGCCGCGCTGCGCGCCAGACCGGCCAGAACGCCCCCGGCCTCGCCGCGCCCGAGGTCGCCGCCCTCCGGTCGCGACCAGTTGGTCGAGCCATCGGCCAGCCATTCGAGCACAACGACCGGCTCGGCCAGATCCAGCCGCTCGATGGCGAGTTCGCCGCGCAGCAGCGGCAGGAACCGGACCTGCATGTCGAGCGAGTCGACCCGCGCCATGGTCGGATAGGCGGTCCCTCCGGGACTGGCGAGGCGAACGTCCCGCGCCCTGAGTCGGGGAACCGGCAGCATCTCGAAGCTGAAATCGCCGTCGATATGGACGGTGCGTCCGGCGATCGCGGACAGCTCTGCGGCCAGCCACGGCCGGTACCGGTTCCAGTCGATCTGACCCGGCACCACCAGCACCGCCGCGACCAGCAGCGCCAGCACCACGATCAGGCCGGCGGCCAGCGTCTTCATCATTGCTCCGCCCATGGCCCGTCAGCAAAGGATTGTATCACGATGCCGCACACGCCTCCATGAGATGCGGCCGCGGGGCCGATGACCCCACCGGTCGGGAGCCATGCGGACGTTCGATTGCCGCGCCCTGAAGACCACAGTATCGTGGCGGCGCCGTGGTGTCGCGGTGTCGGGACCGAGGCGGTCACAGCGGAGGCTTGGGCATGGGCGAGGTCATCAATCTGCGGCAGGCCCGCAAGCGGCGGGAACTGGCCGAGCGCCAGCGGCTGGCCGCGGAACGGCGCGCCGCCTCCGGTCGCAAGAAGACCGAGCGGAAACGGGATTCGGCCGAGCGCGACAAGGCCGGGCGTGCCCTGGACGGTCACCGGATCGAGGACGGCGAAGAGCGCTGACCTCGTCCGGCCGGGCGTCCCTCTCGGCCCCGCTGCGGCGGCCGGTTCGGGCGAGTTGCAGGGTCGACCAGACGCCGGTCCGGTACCGGCGCACCAGGCGCAGCCCGTGGCCGCGATGGGCGGCCATGACCAGGGCTTCCTGCCGTCGCAGCAGGCCGGAGAGGATGGCGGCCCCGTCGGCCGCGAGATGCCGTGCCAGATCTGGCGCCAGGACGGCCAGCGGCCGGGCCAGGATGTTGGCGGCGATCGCGTCATAGGGCGCGCCGGCCCGCACCGCCGCCGCACGGTACCCGTCGCTCCGCACCACGCGCACCAGCCCCGCCAGCCGGTTGGCCCGCACATTGATCCGGGCGACGCGCACAGCCTCCGGATCGCAATCCGCCGCCAGCACCGGACGCCGCCACAGCCGCGCCATCGCCATGGCCAGAATGCCGGTGCCGCAGCCGAGATCGAGCATGCGCCGCACCCGCCGGCACCGCGACAGCCGCTCCAAGGCGATCAGGCAGCCCGCCGTGCTGGCATGCTCGCCGGTGCCGAAGGCGGTCGCGGCATCGATGCGCAGGCCGATTCGCCCCGCCGGCACCGGCTCCTCGACATGCGAGCCATGGATGTGGAAGCGCCCGATTCGGATCGGCGGGAAAGCCTGCGCGGTCGCCCTCAGCCAATCGGTCGGTGGCACCCGCTCCACCGAAAGCTCCGGCTCGGCGATGCCCAGCGCCGCCGCCAGCAGCGCCAGACGGCGGCCGATATCCTCCCGGTCGGGTACGGCCCGGACATGCGCGGTCACGTTGCGCAGGGCGCCGGCCCGATCAAGACCGCCGGTCTCGTCGAGATCGCCGGTCTCGTCGAGATCGAAAGTGGAGACCGCCAGGGCCGGTTCGCCCAGCAGGGTTTCAAAGGCGTCGGCGGCGGCGGCGGGAACCGTGACGGCCATACGCCAGATCATCGGTCCCGCTCCGGTCTCTGCGGGCATCGGCATTGCTCTCATGGAACGAAATCGCGGGAAGACCTGAACACCTGCCGACGGCGGTATCCGCCGCCGCGGTCAGCCCGATCGCCCGGCCTTCCAGGCGGCCAGGGCGGAGGCAGCGTGCTCCGCGAGCATCGGCAGGTCGCGGGTCAGCGCCAGGGCATTGTCGACATCGCCGTCGCGGCACCCGGCCTCGATCAGGGCGCTGGTGCCCGATATCGTGGCGGCCCCATAGGCCGCGGTGCTCGACTTCATGGCATGGGCCTCGCGCTGGACGGCCTGCTTGTCGCCGGCCGCCGCGGCGACCGCCATTCTCTGAGCCCGCGCCAGCATTTCCTCGATCAGGGCATCGACCAGGACCGACACCGTCTCGATCCCCAAATCCTCGACCATCCGGTCGAGCACCCCGCCGTCGAGGGTTGCGGGCGGGACAATGGGCAAAACCGCGCCCTCGGCCATGACCACCTCATTGGACTCCGCACCGGACACGCCGTCGGACCCGGATTGCGCCGCCGCCGCGGCGGCCGACCGGTCCGCGGCAGCCCGACCGATGAACGACTCCTTCATGATACAGGGCTGCAAGCTGCACGGCCAAGCGTTATGCTTGGACCCATGATCCTTCTGTTCACCGATTTCGGCTGGTCCGGCCCGTATGTCGGTCAGGTCAAGGCGGTCCTGGCGGCAGAGGCGCCGAAGGCCGCAATCATCGATCTGATGCACGACGCGCCGCGCTGCCGGCCCCGGCCGGCGGCCTATCTGCTGGCCGCTCTGGTCCCGCGCCTGCCGCCGGCAGCGGTGCTGCTGGGCGTGGTCGATCCCGGCGTGGGAACCGACCGGGCACCGGTCGCGCTGCGGATCGACGGCCGCTGGTATGTCGGCCCGGACAACGGCCTGTTCGAGCCGGCGCTGCGCCGCGCCCGGGATTGTGCCGCGTGGCGGATCGACTGGCGGCCGCCGGCGCTTTCGGCGAGTTTTCACGGCCGCGACCTGTTCGCGCCGGTGGCCGCCATCCTCGATCGCGGCGGGATGGTGCCGGGCGAGCCGATGGCGGTGGACGGGCTGCGCCGGCCGGACTGGCCGGACGAACTGGCCGAGGTGATCCATCTCGACCATTACGGCAACGCCACGACCGGCTGGCGCGCCGCCGCTTTGCCCGGCGAGGTCGCGATCACCGCAGCCGGCCGAAGCCTGAACCCCGCCCGCACCTTCGGCGAGGTGCCGCCGGGCACCGCCTTCTGGTACGAGAACAGCAACGGTCTGGTCGAGATCGCGGTCTCCGGCGGCAGTGCCGCGGAAACGCTCGGCCTTGCCCTCGGCACCCCGATCCGGATCGAGGCGCCGGGCCCCGCGCAGCAAGGCGACCGGACGACCCGTCCGGGCGGGTTCCAACCTTACTGAGTCACGAAGTTGCATCCTGCAGTGGGGGATGGAGCGGCGGCGCAGGACGGGGGTTCCGTCCCCATCACGTTTCGGACCAAGCCCGAAATCGCGCTTCAGCAGATCAAGGATGCCGTGGCCGCCGGGATGGCGCGGCTTTCATCATCACGCGACCTCGTGCATTGCCGGTTACGGGTTTCTGATCTCCGAGCGGCAGACGATTTCCCCCTCGGGACACCGTGCCGCCGCTCGCCGCTCGCAACCTGCCGTTGCGGCCGGGCGCGGCGGCACAAGAATGGATTGGCCGATCCGCCAGAGACTTCCGCCCGCAGCGACCCCGGCCCGGCCGGCGCCTGCGGTCATTACGCGATGAACACGAAGTCGTCCACGGTCAGGGCGGGGGCGCCCAGCAGGGTGGCGACCGGCACAGCCGCCGTGCCGCCCGCGCCGTCGCGGTCGAAGCTCAGCCCTCCGTCATCGGTATCGTACAGGAAGACCGGGCCGGCCCCCAAGGGCACCGGAACCGCCGCGGCGACCAGGCTGCCGGTCGGCGACGGCGCGGTGCCGAGCTTGACGCCGGCGGTCAGCCCGCCGCCGAAGCCGAAGGCCGAGAATTCCAAGCGGTCGCCGACGCCGAAATCGGTGATCACGTCGACGCCGTCGCCCGGCCCGCGCATCACGAAGCTGTCGGGGCCGCCGCCGCCGGTCAGCCGGTCGTTGCCCTTGCCGTCCTCCAGCACATTGGCCCCGGCATTGCCGATCAGGATGTCGTCGAACGCCGAACCGACCAGATTCTCGATGCTGATCAGGGTGTCGCGATCGACCGCGAGGGTGCCCTGCGAGGTGCCGAGACCGAGCAGGGCATCGTGCCAGTACCCGCCGATCTTCTGGTAGCCCTGGGCGGTCGGATGCAGGCCGTTGTCCACGCCCGGCGGCGAAATATCGCTCTGGGTCAGGCCGGGCATGTCGACGAAATCGACCTTCTTGCCGGCCGCCTGCTTCGCGGCGACAAGACCGGGAATCGCCGCATTGTAGTCCAGCGCCTTCTGCACCCGCTCGGCCGGCTGGGCATCCGACCGGATCGGCGGAATCGGTGCGACCAGCACTTCGAGATCCGGCGACGACCCGGCGATCTTGTCGATCAGGGCCCCCAACCGGCCGATCATGGCGGAGACGGTGTCGGCGGACGATCCGGTGTCGTTGGTGCCGATCATCAGCAGCACGATATCGGGCTTGGCGCTCGACAGGTAGCCGGACACGGCGGCATCGATCTGGGCGATCTTGAAGCCGGGATGCCCCTCGTGGTCCCGGTCGCCCAGGGCTGACGGGCCGTCCGACTGGGAACCGACGAAGTCGAGGCGGAGCCCCTCGGCGCCGAATCTCTGCCACACTTCGGTCCGGTAGCCGCCGCTGATCAGGCCGGTCTTCCCTTCCACCGTGCCGAAGGTGATCGAGTCGCCCAGCGGCATGATCCTGGCGACATGACTCGCCAGCCCGGCCCCGAGATCGGCGATCACCGCGCCGGCCGAATCGGCATAGCTGGCGGTGTCCGTGCCCGCACTGCCGTCCAGGATATCCTTGCCGGTGCCGCCGATCAGGGTGTCGTTGCCGTCATTGCCGATCAGGTGGTCGTTGCCGGCGAAACCCCGGATCAATTCGCCCTGGCTGCCGCCGGTCAGCAGATCCCCGGCGCTGGTGCCGTCGATGGTCGCGGGTGCGTCGACCGGCACGAACCGGATGTAGTCGACGCGGGCGTATTCGTAGCCGCTGCGTCCGCCATCCAGCCCGAGCGTGGTGCCGGTGGCCAGGGTCAGGCCACTGGCGACCTTGCGCTCGATGAAGCTGACCGCGTCGGGACCGGCGCTGCCGGTCGGCTGGTCGAGCTGCCAGCTATCGACCACCGCGCCGCCGGCCTTGAAGGTCAGGCGGCCGGTGCCGTCGGTCTCGTCGAAATAGCCGACATAGACGTCGTAGGCCCCGGCCGGGCCGGAGAACGCCGCCGTGGCGCTCCCGGTCGCGGCGGTGACCTCGATGTACTTGCCGTTCGAGGCGAAGCTGCCGCTCCTGACCGCATAGCTGGCCAGGCTCATGGCCTCGGCCTCCAGGAGGAAGGACGCGGCCGGCGGCGGCGCGGGGGGTGGCGGCGGTGGCGGCTCCGGCGGTGGCGGAGGCGGCGGCTCGACGGCGCCGACCGGCACGAATCTGACATAGTCGATCCGGGCATTCTCATAGGCGCCGCGGAACGACTCGAAGCCGAAACCGGTCCCGGCCGAGATATCGATTGCGCTCGCAACCTTCAGTTCGACCAGGGTCTTCGCGTCGGGCCCTGCACTGCCCAGCATCTGGTCGAACCGCCAGCTCTTTAAGGTGCTGCCGCCGAGTTGAAACGAGACGGTCGAGATGCCGTCGGTTTCGTCAAAATATCCGACATAAATATCGTATTTCCCGCTGCCGCCGGCAAAGATTGCCGATGCCGAACCCCGGCTGTTCGTAATGCTGATGTACTTGCCGTCAGAAGCGAAAATTCCGGAGTCGATACCGTAATTGGAAAGGGTCATCGACTCGGCTTCGACGCGAACTTCGGCCATGGAAAATCTCTCAGAGTGTTTGATGCCAAACACCGAACGTTAACCATGTCGGTTGATGCATTGATACTGGCCGAAGGCATAATTTTTCAATTTTTAATGTTGTATTTGCCCCCTGTCTTTCAATACAAAGTTCCCACCCGGAGAGGAGTCCATGACCGGCGGCCGGACGCACCCCGGTTCGAAAAACTCGGCCTGCAGGAATGGCGGGTCAGCCGGCCGGTGCGGCGTGCCGGGCGACCAGATCGCGGATCGCCTCGAAATACGGGCGCTGACCGGTCGCCAGCAGGTCGTTGTGGCCGGCCCCGGCGATCGTCACCAGCCGCTTTTCGGCGGCGCCACAGTGGCGGTGCAGGGCCTCGGCATCGGCGTAGGGGATGATCCAGTCCTCGGTACCGTGAATGATCAGTGTCGGCACCGTCACCTTTGCGATTTTGCGCAGATTGCCGAAGCCGTCGCGGGCCTCGTCCGCACCGGCCAGCGGCGGTCCGCCCAGGCGGCGGACCAGCGCCAGCGTGTCGGCGAAGCCGCTTTCGATGATCAGCCCGGCAATCCCGCTGCCGGCATGGGTCGCGATCTCCAGCGCGCTCGCGCTGCCCAGCGATCGCCCCATCACGAACAGGCCGGGCGGGGTCAGGCCGAGTCCGGCCAGCAGATCCCGGCTGCGGTCATGGATGATGCGCGCATCGGCGACCAGGGTGGTCGCGGTCGGATCGCCCTCGCTGATCCCGTAGCCGCGGTAATCGGCCACGAACAGCGTGATGCCGATCCGCCGGTACAGGCGCGCGATGTCGTCGTAATCCGAGGCGATCTCGCCATTGCCGTGAAAGAACAGGATCACCGGGGCATCGGGCCGGGCGATGAACACCTTGCCGCCGATCGCCACGTCGGGCGCCACCGGGATGCGCAGGCTGCGCGTGTCGGCGGTATCGCGTGGCGGAAAGACGTTGCGGCGAGGGTGGAACAGGATCTCGCCGACTTCCGGCCGGTCGAGCACGTCTAGAGTCTGAATCGGCATTCCGTTCCCCACGGCCGTCGGCCCTGACGCGATGCGCAGGCGCACATCCGCAGGGTTGAGACTGGCCGATTTACCATGATCCAATCCTGTCGAACACCGCTTTGTCGCAGCGCCCAGCGATCGGGGACGGGGGGTCAACTTCCGGCTTCGGCGGCCAGCCGCCGGTCCACCGCGTCGGCCAGCGCCCGGAGCGCGGGCGCGACCTCGACCCGGTAGCCAACGGGATTGAGCCGGGCGAGCGGCAGCGGCAGGCGCGCAAGATCGGCCGCCGCATGGGCGCGGCACCGGTCGAGCGTCGGCGGCCGGGTCAGCCGCCGGCCGTCGCGCATTACCGGCCGGATCAGCGGCTCGCCGGATTGGGGATCGTCCGCCAGGGTCAGCACGTCGCCGGCCATCCGGCCATCCTCGCCGTAGCGGCGGTAGACCTGCTTGACCCCCGGCCAGGTCGCCTTGCCCTCGGAGCGCTTGCGGCGCGCCACCCCGGCATAGACCTGGAGCTTGTAGGCACAATCCAGCACCGGCGCATCGGACGAGGTGGCCAGGCTGGAACCGATGCCGAAGCCGTCGATCGGTGCGCCGCAAGCCGCCAGCCGGCGCAACTGGTCCTCGTCTATGCCGCCGCTGACGAAGATCACCGTGTCGGCCAACCCGCCCAGGTCGAGAATGCGCCGGACCCGTCGGGCATGCTCGGCCAGATCGCCGCTGTCCAGCCGCACGCCGCGAATCCGGATGCCCTCCGCCGCCAGAACCGGGGCCAGCCGGACCACCTTGGCCGCCGCCGCCTCGGTATCGTAGGTGTCGATCAGCAGCACCAGACCTTCGGGCCGCGACCGGGCATAGGCGAGAAAGGCCTCGGTTTCGGAGCCGTGCGCCTGGATGAAGGAATGCGCCATGGTGCCGAAGATCGGCACGCCGAACCGGGCATTCGCCAGCACCGTGGCGCTGCCGGCGAACCCGGCCAGATGGCTCGCCCGCGCCGCCAGCATTCCGGCTTCCGCGCCATGCGCCCGGCGCAGCCCGAAATCGACCAGTTGCTTGCCCGGTGCGGCCAGCACCATCCGCGCCGCCTTCGACGCGATCAGGGTCTGGAAATGGACCAGATTGATCAGCCGGGTCTCGATCAGTTGCGCCTCGGGCAGCGGCGCGGTGATCCGGATCACCGGCTCGTCCGGGAAGAACACGGTGCCCTCGTCCAGCGCATCGACGTCGCCGGTGAAGCGCAGCCCGGCCAGATAATCGATCAGCCCGCCGCCGAACCGGCCGGAGCGGCGCAGGTAATCGATCTCCTCGGCCGAGCAGCGCAGCGTCTCCAGAAATCCGATCACCTGCTCCAGCCCGGCGGCCAGAAAGAAGCCGCGGCGGGCGGGCAGCTTGCGCACGAAGAATTCGAACACCGCGGTCTCGGTCAGTCCGGCCTCCAGATAGGCCTGCACCATGGTGAGTTCGTACAGATCGGTCAGCAACAAGCCTGCAGGCGGGAGCGCTGCCGCGTCGGCCGGCCGTGCTGCGGACCCTGGCGATTCGCCGGTTGCCGGTTCGGGGGACGGGGTCATCGGGATCGACACCTAAAACCAGAAATTGCGGTTTCGGCGCGACTTGCGGAACGCGCCGCGAATCGCCGGACGGATAGGTCCGGATTGAAAAGGCCATACACCAAGCGTAGGTAGATCGGACTGGAGGCAGTCATGCTGATCGAAGACCTTGAAGATATCGCCGTGGGCCATGCCGAGATCGACGCCGATCACCGGCACCTGATCGCACTGCTCAACCGGCTCCACGAGGCCGTCCTTGCCGGGCGGAACGACGCCGAAATCCTTGCGATTCTGACCGAGTTGGCGGGGTTTTCAACCCGCCATTTCGGCCGGGAGGAACAGCTTATGGCCGAGTTCGGCTATCCCGGGCACGACATTCATAGATGGGCGCATGAGAGCTTCATCCATGAATTGAGCGAGATCATCCGGGCGTTCGAGGCGGGCGAGCAGGGCATCGACGAGGACACCAGGGTCACGCTGAAGCGGTGGGTGCTGGATCATGTCGGCGGGCTCGACCGCGATCTGGCCCTGTTCCTGCGCCGGGCGTGACCGTGGCGGTGCCGGCGCCGGCATCGGCCGGAGCGATCCGCCGGCTGGTGCTGGTCGGCGGCGGCCACAGCCATGTCGAGGTGCTGCGCCGGTTCGCGCTCGACCCGGCGCCCGATATCCGCCTGAGCCTGATCGCCCGCGACCTCGACACGCCCTATTCCGGCATGCTGCCCGGCTTCCTGGCCGGGCATTACAGCCATGAAGAATGCCATGTCGATCTCCGACCGCTGGCCCGGGCCGCCGGGGCGGAGCTGATCCACGCCGAAGCCGTCGGCTTCGATCCCGACCGGAAGTCGATATCGTGCGGCGACGGAACGGCGGTGCCGTTCGATGTCGCATCGCTCGATATCGGCTCGCAGCCCGACCGGTCCGAGATACCGGGCGCCGCGGAGCATGCCCTGCCGGTCAAGCCGGTTGACCGCTTCCTGGCCGGCTGGACGGCGATCGAGGCGAAGGTCCTGGCCGCGACGGCGCGGTTTCGCATCGTGGTGGTCGGCGGCGGCGCGGGCGGCGTCGAGCTGTGCCTGTCGCTGCGCCACCGGCTGCGCGCCCGCCTGATCGAGACCGGCGCCGATCCCGAGCGCGCCGGCTTCCGCATCGTGACCCGCACCGCCGAAATTCTGCCGACCCATGCGCCCGGCGTCCGGCGCCGGCTGGCCCGCATCCTGCGCAAGCGCGGCGTGACGGTCCATGTCGGGTGTTCGGTCGATGAGGTGCGGCCCGGCCGGCTGATCTGCGTGCCGCGGACCGAGATCGGATTCGATGCCCTGATCTGGGTGACCCATGCCGGGGCGGCGGCGTGGCTGGCCGACTCGGGGCTGGCGACCGATCCCGACGGCTTCGTGCGGGTCAACGACCGGCTGCAATCGGTGTCGCACCCTTCGGTGTTCGCGGCCGGCGACGCGGCCGCTCTGGCCGGGCACCGGCTGGCCAAGTCGGGCGTCCATGCGGTGCGGCAGGGCCCGCCGCTGGCGCGCAATCTGCGCCTGGCCTGCCGTGGCGAACCGCTCGAACCCTATCGGCCGCAGCGCCGGACCCTGGCGCTGATCTCCACCGGCGACCGCTACGCCATCGCGTCGCGCGGCGGGCTGGTGGCCGGCGGTGCCTGGCTGTGGTGGCTGAAGGACCGCATCGACCGGCGCTGGATGCGGCAATATCAGAGCCTTGGCTGAAGCGGACCGTCAACGGCCGGGCCGCCGGGCGGCCGAATGTTTCCGATCGGGACCTCTTGCGGCCATTGCGATGAACAAACCGGCGCGCAGACCATTACGGCGCAATTAATCTTCCATGACGGCCGCTTGCGGATTGGTCAGCATGATAAACTCCAAACGCGACACGCATCGTCTGCGCGCGCCAACCAGACCGGCCGGCACAGGGAGGGCCCGCCATGACCCCTGACGAGACTTCCGCGATGACCTCTGCCCTGACCAGTGAGGACCCGGCAAGGCTGCTCGAATGGATGCGCGAGCTGCGCCGCCAGATCGCCGAAGAGGGCGAACGGATTCTGGCGCGCTGGCAGCCCGCCCTGGCCGGCAGCGACTACGCCGCCAGCGCCGCCAACCTGGGCCATTACCTGGCGCTGCGCCGCCACGATCTGCGTCCCTTGCAGGCCGCCCTGGCGCCCTGGGGGCTGTCTTCGCTGGGGCGCAGCGAGAGCCGGGTGATGCCCAGCCTGGACGCCATCATCGCCTGTCTGGCGACGATCTGCCGGGCCGACGGGCCGCCGCCGGAGCGGCCCACGCATGACCGCTTTCTCCACGGCGTCCAGGCGCTCCGGCGCCATACCGAGGCGGTGTTCGGCCCGGCGACCCGGGACCGCCAGACCCGAATCCTGGTCA
Organism: uncultured Mycobacteriaceae bacterium; assembly: GCA_964615535.1. Taxonomy (GTDB): domain Bacteria; phylum Pseudomonadota; class Alphaproteobacteria; order DSM-16000; family Inquilinaceae; genus CAZTNV01. The sequence continues at coordinate 21,742 of CAZTNV010000010.1, forward strand.
CCCTGTCGGCCAAGGCGGGCAAGAAGATCGATTTCGTGCGCGACCTGTTCCGCGGCGGCATGGATTGCGCCCGGATCAACTGCGCCTACGACGGGCCGGCGGTCTGGGGCGCGATGATCCAGAATATCCGCACCGTCGGGCAGGAGCTGGGCCGGCCGTGCCCGGTGCTGATGGATCTGGCCGGGCCGAAAATCCGCACCAAGGAGGTGCTGACCCCGAAAGACCGCAGCAAGGTCGAGGCCGGCGACACCATCCTGCTGACCTTCGGCAAGCCCGAGCCGCATCCTGATTTCCCGTTTCAGGCGAGTTGCGCGCTGCCCGAGGCGCTGCGCCAGGTGGCGGAAGGCGCCGCGGTGTCGATCAAGGACGGGCTGATCGCCGGCCGGGTCGAGGCGATCCGCCCCGAGGGGCTGGTGATGGCGGTGACCCGCACCCCGCCCGACGGCCAGCCCCTGCAAGCCTATCGCGGCATCAACTTCCCCGGCACCCCGCTCACCGTATCGCCGCTGACCGAGGCCGACATCGCCAATCTCGATTTCGTCGCGGACCAGGCCGACATCGTCAGCTATTCCTTCGTCCAGCGGCCGGAGGACATCAGCCGATTGCAGGCCGAACTGGCGCAGCGGCGCGGGACCAAGCCGCCCCTGCCGATCGTCGCCAAGATCGAGACCCGGCTGGCCTTCGGCAATCTGCCCGACCTGATCGTGCAGGCCGCCTCGGCCAATCCCTTCGCGGTGATGATCGCCAGAGGCGATCTGGCGGTGGAAATCGGCTATGAAAGGCTGTCGGAGGTGCAGGAGGAGATCCTGTGGATCTGCGAGGCCGGCCACGTCCCGGTGATCTGGGCGACCCAGGTGCTGGAAAGCCTGGTCAAGCGCGGCATGCCCTCGCGCGGCGAGTTCACCGACGCCGCCATGGCCAACCGCGCCGAATGCGTGATGCTGAACAAGGGCGCCTATATCACCGAAGGCATTGCCGTGCTGGACAACGTCCTGCGCCGGATGGAACTGCATCAGGTCAAGAAAAGCCCGCAATTGCGCGCGCTGGCGGCATGGGGGGAACTGGGGTGACGTCGGGCCGCCATGGGCCCGCCTCCGCCGCCGACGGTGCGGCGGAGGCGGGCCCATGGCGCCTGCCGCGCTGGCCGGAGTCAGTTGAGCTGGTGGCACTCGCTGCTGGCTTCCGTGCCCTGGAGCGACGCCCGGGTTTGCAGACTGCAAATCGCGTAGGTGTTCTCGTTGCGCAGGACGAATTGCATGCCGAGGTCGCGGCTGACGCCGACGACCTGCCAGCCGGCGGTCAACATCTCGGCCAGACTCTGGTCGATTCGGGTATAGGTGGTCGGCTGCCCGGTCGTCGTCTGAGCGGCGGCGGGGAGCACGATCGAGCCGAAGCCGAGCGCGATGCCGAGCGCGATGGCGAACGGACTCCTCATATGCCTCCTGTTGTGGAGCCGATCCGGGCCGAATGCGGGTGTGCTGCGGCGAAACATCATGGGGTTCTCCTGCCGTTCGGTGCCCGAACGACCTCGGGATCGGACACAATGGGCTGCCTTTGGGGAGGAACTGCCCCGGGCATCGGGTGTCATAAAACAGGATCGACGGAGGATCGGGTAGCCGACATGTCGTCTGCACCCGAAAGAGGGAGCACTGCGCCGGCTCCGGCGATTGCCCAGGAGATGGCGGGCGCCGCCGCGTTTTCGAGCGGGCGAAGGGTCTTGGCGGGCGGCTGCATGGTCCGCGGCGCGATCGGCATGCCCGGCCGGCGGGCTCGGAACAAGTGCCGGGTCAATCGGGTTGGGGAATTGGTGCCGTCCCGCACCCGCTTGCCCTCACCCGTCCGACCGGACCGGTCAGGGCATCCGATGCCGCGGGGCGGCAAGGTTTTTTCCACGGCCTGAACAGGTTTGGCGACGATGATCGAAACCCCTGCGGATCTCGAAAATGCCATGCAGGAATTTCAACGCCTTCGGGAGGCCCGCGACGGCACGCCCGAGGCGGCTCGACGAACCGAGCTGAATGCCGAAATCATGGAATACCATACCCGCGAAAGCCGGGCGCTGACCAAGGGCCGCAGCGCGGATTACGTCGGCCCCAACGGAGCCGGCGGACCGCCGACCGGACAGCCGGGCCGGCAGGATTATGGCGACCGATGACGGGGCGAGGCGGTGAAGGCGAAGCCCGGGTAGGTGTCCGGCCCGGGAAGTTGTCCGGCCCCGAATGTCGCCATGAAGGAAATCGCCATGAAGTGCGGGACTTCGGACGGCTGCCGGTTCGACCGGTTCGTGGAACCAAGTCGGGAATGAGTCGTTTGTGAAATAGTTGCGGCGTGTGCGGAAGTCTTCCCCGGCCGCGTGGAGATCTACCGATTTCACCGGGAGTTTGCTGCCATGGGGTATCAGACCGTCCGTTCCCGACGCAGACCATCGCCGCCCGTTCGGCATCGCCGCACCGGGCCGAAAAACCGCATGACCGCGATTTCGCATGGATGGGGCGCGGTCGAGGGGGCCCATCTCCTCACCGCTGGCCTGCTGCTGGCGGGACTCGGGCTGTTGTTCGGTCTCTGACCGCCGCGGCGATGCGCCCCGGAAAGGGTCACGCGCCGTTGGCCGGGGCCGCGCGCCAGCCGCGCGGTCTTACGGCGGCGGCGCCATATCCCGGCAGTTGACGCAGAGCTGCGCGGTTTCGACGGTGCTCAACGGCTCGTCCATCAGGCCGCAATGATGCGTCTCCTCCGGGATCGGGCCCGCCGCCGGGCGAGCGGGAGCGTCCCGCAGGTAGCAGCAGGCCGAGCAGAGCCCGAAATGCGGCCGGCCCTGCGCGGTCAGCACCTGTTTCAGCATGTCCTCCAGACCGGCTGCGACTGCCGCCTGCCCCGGCTCGGGCAGGGTGTCGGCGGCCGCGACCAGGATACGGAAGGGGTCTTGGGTCAGCACCGACACGGCCGCTTCGGTCAGGTCCAGCCGTACCGTGCGGCGGTCGCCGGGAACCCGCTGCCGGCACAGAAGACCCTTCACGACCAGCGCCTTGACCGTCTGGGATGCGGTTCCCATGGTGGTTCCGTGATAGCGGGCGAAAGCCCCCACCGAGCGGGAAAACCGGTTGGCACGCTGAAAATAGCGCAGCGCCGACCATTGCGCCGGGTTCAGCCCGCCCGTGAAGGCTTCGCCACAGGCGCAGCGCTCGAGCTGTCCGATCAGCTCGGCGATAATCTCCGGCAATGTCGCAGCGGAGGACACTGTCGCGACGGGGATTGTGGAAGCGGCCAAGGTGGATTCACTCCAAACCGTAACGTCATCCTATCGACTCAAAACAAGTCTTGCAAGCGGCCCTCATCATTTATATTTTGACTCGAAACTAAACCGGCCGGACACGGCACGGCGATGGAGCGGGTCATGAAGGTTACCAATCAAAGCATTTGCGCGGTGGAAGCCCTGGCCGATCTGGTGATCGAAGGGGGCAACCGCCCGCGAACGACCCAGGCGATCGCCGACCGGATCGGTCGCTCCGTTTCCTATGTCGAGCAGATCCTGGCGAAACTGCGCGATGCCGGCCTGGTCAAGGGCGAACGCGGGCCGGGCGGCGGTTACATATTGCAGCAGCCGCCCCACCGGATCGCGATTGCGGACATCGTGCAGGCGATCGAGCCGCCCGGCCGGATCGTCCATTTACGCCGGATGAACGGCATGGATGCCGGCGCGGCCGAAAAGGACGGGGCAGACCTGCTGTGGGAGGCGGTGGAACACCATACCCGCGAGTATCTGAGCGGGATAGTCCTGGCCGACATCCTGCGGGCCCCTCTGGCGCTCGGCGACGACCCCGGCCGGCTGGCATCGTTGACCCCGATGTCCGTCCAGGATCACGTGCACCAGGATCACATCCATCACGACCATGCGCAAATGGCGAGGCGCCAGGGCTGAACGCGGGGCGAGCCGAGTTCGGCAGGGGGTCGGCCAGCGGGCGCCGCTTCAACGGGTATTGACGGCGAGCCATCTGGCCCGTCAGATGTCTGTCTGTGCGTATGTGGGTGGACCGCTAGACTATTCGTCCAATTCTATATCGACGAAAAGCGACTTGTTTCCCGTGGACTCGACGGCTCGGACGATGACGAGGCGGTTGACCATCGGCCCGATCACGTCGTCGACAGTGTCCTTGAGGCCGTCCACGCGAACCGTTATGCCGTTTTTCTTGGCGATCTCGATCCAATCACCGTCCAGGTGGAGCGCGCGCAGGGTACCGGAGATGGTGATTTCCTGGTTGTTGTCCTCCGCTGCTGGTTTCGCGTGATTCCGGAGCGTCCGGTTAATCGCCGCGCGGCGATCCAGATCGAGGGTGACGGGCATAGACTCGTCAGCCGAGCGGAGCACTATACGGTTAAACGTATTGCTAGCGGGAGCAAGATTGCGGGAGAGCTTCAGGAAGGTCGTACGATATTCGCAGTCAGGGACGATCTCGGCCAGCGCCTCAATGCCATCCTCGGTGGTGGCCTTGACGATCTGGAGGAAATGATTGGCGATTTGGTTGGGCTTGATGCTGTCGCGGAAGAAGTCTTTCTGGGCGGGTTCTTGAAGAACAACCGAAAACTGGTAGCTACCAGGAGGCGCCTGAAACAGCCAGGGTCGGCACGAGTCCCGGATATCCCGGCCCGGCCCGCCGCGCTGGCGATGGGGCAAGCCCTTGAGAAGCTCTATGGTTCGGTAAAACAGCGCCTGGATGGTCTGAACCCTATCGACAATCAAATCGAGCGGTGCTCCGCCAGTGACAATTTCACCGCCCTCCACGGAGACCAGAACCTGGCCCGGCAAGAAGGCAACCTCCGCCTTTCGGCGAGCGTCCTCCGCCCAGATCGCCTGAAGGAGATCTTGAAGTTGCCGTTCCGCGAACTTCGGCAAGCTCGCTTGTGCAAGCACAGAGTGAACGAGGCGTGCAGCCTGCCGATACTCGCCGGCCTTGAACCAGAGTGAAACCGCGCTGACTGCGATGATGCCCAGAGTTCGGGCTTTCGCCGGATCAATCCCGGCCAGCGCTCGCTCTTCGAGTTCGGCGGCCCTCAGGCGCAGTGCCGACGCCTCGTCAAGGCGGCCGGCCCGCGACAGCAGCGCGGCATCCGATGCCAAGATTTCGCTCTGCCGGTGCCAGTCGGTCCAGGTCATTGCTCTTCCACATCGGCAATGAGCACGATCAGCTCCTTAAAACCGACCACGGCGGTGATTGCCGGCAGGTTGCTCTCGCCGCCGGCCGCTTGTTTGATTTTGCGTTTTAGAAGCTGCCGAATGTCGCTGGAATTGCCACTGTCCGTTCCAGAAATCTCCAGGCGGAATTCGTATTCAAGATCGTCGAAAGTTGAACCTATTGTACTGATGTAGTAATCGGCTCCGGTTCCCGTTTCTGCTCTGGCGACTGCAATTAAGCCCTTGTCCAGCTCAATGGCAGCCAGCGAGATGCCACAGGCGCCGAATTCCGTAGTATCGTTTTGATTGGCCCAGGCTTTTTTCATTCGATCTTCCGGCAGCACCCAGGCAACCAGTTTAAGGGATTTGGAGTTGTTGCAGTCTACCGTCATGTTCGACGGAGGAATATGGTGGCGGCCGAGGCAAACCATCGCGGCTTCGGCGTACGCTGAGGAGAGGCCGGGCGTGACTCCGGGATGCCGGTCTGAGAGACCCTCCAGAACGAGAACGTCCACAGTCATTTATCCCCCTTCGCTGCCAGAACGAGGTGTCTCCTCGAATGCGTCGTCAAGCGATCGCCGAAAGTGTTATAACGGCTTTAGGTAAGATATCACAATCGAGATTGCATCTTTTTGGAGGCAATATCGCTATTTTAGAGTTTATTAATATTAAGAATATTGTATTTTAGGTTGTAGTATGAAGAAGAATCAGACGATCCCTGCCCTGTTCCAGAACCGGGTCGTCGCCTTTCCAACTTGACTCTCTTTGGCTGCACGATATAGAACAAATCATGAACTCCGTATCGGCCCTCCCCGCCTCCAAACCTGCCCTGCTTGCCGAGCTGCGGGCGCGGATTCGGGGGATGGAGCGGGCGGAGGCGGGGCGCGGTCCGGCGGTGGTGCCGTTGGGGCTGGCGGCGGTGGATGCGGCGCTGCCGGGGGGCGGGCTGCCGGCCGGCTGCCTGCACGAGGTCGCGGCCGGTGCCGAGGCGGAGGGGATGGCACCGGAGGACGGCTTTGCCGATGCCGCGGCAACCGGCTTCGCCGCGCTGCTGGCGGCGCGTCTGGCCGGCAATCCCGAGAGCATGCCGGCGCACCGCCCCGTGCTGTGGCTGGCGGCGGATACCGGGCTGTATCCGCCGGGGCTGGTGCGCTACGGCCTGACTTTGGAGCGGCTGATCCTGGTGCGTCCGCGCCGCATCGCGGATCTGCTGTGGGCGCTGGAGGAGGCGGCGCGCAGCCCCGCTTTGGCCGCCGCGGTGGGCGAGGTCGAGGCGGTCGGCCTGACCGCCGGCCGCCGGCTGCACCTGGCTGCCCAGGCCGGCGGAGTCACCCTGATCCTGCTGTACCGTCGCGGCCTGCGCCTGCGCCGGCACCCTGCGGGTGCGAGTCCGGGTATGGGGCCGGTGCCGAGCGCCGCGGTCACCCGCTGGCGGGTCGCCGCCCTGGCCAATCCGCCGCCGGCCGGCCGGTGGGGCACCGGCTCGGGTCTGGGCGAGGAGCGCTGGCGGCTCGATCTGCTGCGCTGCCGCGGCGGCCGCCCCGGCTCCTGGCCGGTGGAATGCCGCGGCACCCCCGCCGCCCTTGTCTCGAGCGAGGCGACCGCGTCCGAAATGCCGGACCCGAGCCACCCCCCCATACCCGATTCGGCGCCGTCCCGCCTTTCCGGCAGGGTGGCCAGCGCCGCATGACGCTACCGCCCGGCCTTTGGAGTCCCCTTCCCGTCGCATGCAGCAGGATGCGTGATTTTTATCCATACGGGAAATTGCCGATCGCAGATCTGCCCTGTGTACGGGATGGCAGCGTCCAACCCCGTATGTCACTGCGGATTCCGATGATTGCGGCCACTGATTCCGATCGAAGCCGGCCACCGATTCC
>CAZTNV010000011.1:0-28511 GCA_964615535.1 uncultured Mycobacteriaceae bacterium
CGGAGATCGCTGGTCATGTCCGGGGGGCGGCTGCGGCGGTGACCGGAACATAGGCGGGCGCCGTGTGCAACGCAACCGGCGGGACGGTTGGCAAACGGGCGTTCTTGCCCCACTCTCCGCCATCCGACACCGCCCCCGCCGCGACCGCAAGGAGCCGATCTTCGTGCACGCCGCCTTTCTCGACCAGCCCGAACCCGGCACGCTCCCGCTCACCGCCCTGACCAGGGATGCCCTGGCCGAATGGCGCAACACGCAGGACACCGGCGTCACCGCATGGCTCGACGCGCTGGCCTGGAAGGCCGAGGCGGGTGCCACGGCATTGCTGCCGGGGCCGGAGGGGCGGCCGGTGCGGGCGCTGGCCGGGCTGGGCGACCGCCTGGAGCTGTGGGCGTTCGGCGGCCTGCCCTTTGCCCTGCCGCCCGGCAGCTATGCGCTCGACCCGGCGCCGGACCGCGCCCTGGCGCATCAGGCGGCGCTCGGCTGGGCGCTGGGCAGCTATCGCTACGACCGGTTCCGGACGGCGGAGCGGGCGCCGGCCCGGCTGGTCTGGCCCGAGTCGTGCGACCGCGCCGCGATCCTGCGCGCGGTGGAGGCGACGGCTCTGGTGCGCGATCTGGTCAATGCGCCGGCCAACCATATGGGACCGGCGGAGCTGGCCCTGGCGGCGGAGCGGCTGGCCGGGGATTGCGGCGCGGCGATCGAGGTGATCGCGGGCGACGATCTGCTGGCGCGCAACTATCCGGCGGTGCATGCGGTCGGCCGGGCCAGCGCGCGGGCGCCGCGGCTGATCGATCTGCGCTGGGGGCCTGATGACGCGCCCAGGGTGACGCTGGTCGGCAAGGGGGTGTGCTTCGATTCCGGCGGACTCGACCTCAAGCCGTCGGGCGGCATGCTGCTGATGAAGAAGGACATGGGCGGCGCGGCGCATGCCCTGGGCGTGGCCCGCATGGTGATGCAGGCGGGATTGAGAGTGCGGCTGCGGGTGCTGGTGCCGGCGGTGGAGAACATGGTCGCCGGCAACGCCTTCCGGCCGCTCGACGTGATCCCGACGCGCAAGGGGCTGTCGGTCGAGATCGGCAACACCGATGCCGAGGGACGGGTGATCCTGGCCGATGCCCTGGCCGAGGCCGATGCCGAGCAGCCGGCCCTGCTGGTCGATTTCGCGACCCTGACCGGCGCGGCGCGGGCGGCGCTCGGCCCCGACCTGCCGGCGCTGTTCTGCAATCACGAGCCGACCGCCGCGGCGCTGCTGGGCGCAGCGCAGCGCGAGGCCGATCCGATGTGGCGGCTGCCGCTGTGGCCGCCCTATGCCCGCCTGCTGAAGAGCCGGGTCGCCGACATCAGCAACACCGCCGAGGGGTCGATGGCGGGCGCGATCACCGCCGCCCTGTTCCTGGAGCGCTTCGTGTCGAAGGCGACGCCCTGGGTCCATCTCGACCTTTATGCCTGGAACGGCAGCGATCGTCCCGGCCGGCCCAAGGGCGGCGAGGCCATGGGCCTGCGCGCGGTCTACGGTCTCATCGAACAGCGGTTCGGGGGGTGAAACCGGGACCATGGGGCGCGACGGTCTCGGCCCGGCCGGTCCGGCGCGTGCCCCAACCGGCGGAACTGACTCCCGGCGGAGCTCACTCCACCAGCCGTCGCCGGGCCGCCTCGATCTGGGCCAGCAGATCCTGGCCGCGGCGCCGCGCGGCCCCGCCGCGGTCCATCATCTGCCGGGCCTTGTTTTCCGCGGCGTTGAGGAACAGGCCGGTCTCGGTGCGCTTTTCCTGTTCGGTCAGGCAATGGCGCAGGCGATCAAGGGCGATTTCGGCCAGGGTCGGCATCGTCTCACATCCACGCACTACCAGCGCCAATTGGCATCGCCAAGCGGCCTCGCCATTTGGCCCCGCCGATCGTCGTCAGGCGGCTGTGCCGGGCGGTGCCGGCGCCGCGATCCGCCCGGTCGCGGCGACCGCCTGGACGGGTTCGAACCCGCGCGAGCCGAATCGCCGAGGCGCGGTTCCGCGCCGCCGCCCGACACTTAATCCTGTTGCGGAGAGCGGCGCAACCGGCCAGCCGGTCATGTCTGAAGATCGTCGAGCCAATGCGCCAAGCAGCGCCGCGCCCGGGCTTCCAGATCCGGGCCCCAGCGGGCGGTGTCGGCACGCAAGCGCGCGACGCCGATGCCTTCGGTCGCGGCGATCTCGCAGGCATGGCCGATCAGCCAGCGCTCGAACCCGCCGACCGCGGCTTCGGCGTGGAATTGCAGGGCCAGTGCCCGCCGGCCCCAGGCGAAGGCCTGGTTCGGGCAGATCCCGGTGGAGGCCAGGAGGACGGCGCCGTCGGGCAGGTCGAAGGTGTCGCCGTGCCAGTGCAGCACCGGTGCGGTCCCGGCCGCCGTCGGCGGCTCGGGGGCCAGCCAGCCGAGACAGGACTGCCCGCCCGGCCCGGTCAGGGTCAGCGGCGCCCAGCCGATCTCCTTGCGCGGCCCGGCATAGACCGGCGCGCCCAGCGCCCGCGCCATCAACTGCGCGCCCAGGCAGATGCCCAGGACCGGCCGGCCGGCCGCCAGACGCCGTTCGATCAGCCGCAGCTCATCGGCCAGAAACGGATACAGCGCGTCCTCGCAGGCCCCGATCGGCCCGCCCAGCACCGCCACCAGATCGGGCGCCAGGGGATCGATGCCGTCGAGCGCGTCGATCCCGGCCTCGGCATAGGCGATGGCATAGCCGCGCCCGCCCAGCACGATTTCGAAGCTGCCGAGATCCTCGAAGGCGACATGGCGGATCGCCAAGGCCGTCCTGGTCACGTCGCGCTTGTCCCCCCTGACTTGGCTGTCCTGCACCGGGCCGAATTCCGGGATCGTGGCGCGGTGCAGGGCAGCGGCGATGGCCGGCCGGACGCCGGCCGCGCCTCAGAATGCCTTTTCGACAAGGACAATAACAAACAGGAGCGTGACGTAAAGGCTGGTGGCGCCTGTAACGGCGATTCCCGTCGCGACCAGTTTCCGTGCGATATTCATCGTCCTGCTCCTTGCTTTCACTATCCTGGCCGCCGCCGGCTCCTGCATTTCGGGGCGGCGGCTTTGCGGGGTCTACAGCGCCTTCTGCAACAGCACCTGGACCAGTAAGAGGGTGAAGATGACGGCCCCGGCTCCTGCAGCGGTGATGCCGGTGGCGATCAGTCTTTCCGTGACGTGCATGGCGATGGCTCCTCTGGTCCGCCGTTTCCGGACCGGCGCTGTTCTCGGGCGGTCCCCGGGTGTCCCGAGCGGCGGGGACCGGTGGCGACCGGGCAAAATCCGGGCGCGACCGGTCTTCGCCTCCGAAGACCCGATCCGACAAAGAAATCCGTCGATCCTTGATGTCGAAGTGGTCATACCACTTGTCTGCAAGATGGTCCAGAGCCGGTATTCGCGCGAGCCGAAATTGGCAATGCCAGCCATTACGCAAGTGCATGGCTCGGCCGGCGGCCCGCCCGTCTGGCAGGCCGGTTCGATTGCTTGCGAAGGGCGGCGCTTGACCGGCGATCGGCGGCGGCGACCGGCGACGGCGCCCGGCACCGCCGGTTGACTCGCGGCCTCGCCGGAACCGATGTTTCATGGTAGCGTCCGTCGCCATGGTCCAGACTGCTGCCCCCCGCCGGTTCAACCGCCTGTTTCCGCTGCTGCTCGCCGGGGCCGCCCTGCTGGCCGCGCTGGCGGTCGCCCTGTTTCTGGTGCTGGGCCAGGGCGGGGCGGGCGGCCCCGGCCCGGTGGTTCATCCCGACCCGGTGCGGGCCGAGCGCATCGCCGCCGCCGATCTGGCGGCCGGGGAGCGGCTGGCGCAGCAATGCGTGGTCTGCCACGGCCTCGGCCGCAGCGGCCTGCAGCGCTCGGGCCCGACGCTCTGGGCGATCGTCGGGGCACCCAAGGCGCGGATCGAGGGCTTCGGCTATTCCCCCGCGCTGGCCCGCGCCGGCGGGGTCTGGACCGAGGGCGAACTCGATTCCTTCCTCACCGATCCCCACGGTTTCATGCCGGGCAACGCCATGCCCTATGACGGCATTCGCAACCCCGACCAGCGCGCCGACTTGATCGGCTATATGCGCACCCTGCATGATTAACCCGTGTTCTGCGATCGGCTCGCGCCGAGTCCGCAAGACAAACTGCCGGGTCATTTGCCGGGTTTCTCTGTCCTCTGGTAATACCACTGGCCCTTTCTAACTGGTAATACCAGTCGGCCGGCGGATTGGACTGGCAGCGGTTGGGAAATTGACCTGGATCAGAGACATCTCCTGCGGTGAACTCATACCCTGCGCCAACTCGTGATCGAGGCAGCGGGATCTTCCCGCTCAGGGTAAAAAGCCTTGTCAGCCGGCGCCAATGCCGTCCGCCGCGATCGCCCCAAGAGCGCACCCAAGAATGCGGCTCGAAACGACAATGATGACGATGCTGCGCAGTTTCACGGCTTCGTGCATTTGGGAGAAACGCCATGATCGCCGGTCGAAGCGAACCGGACACCAACGGCTTTGGTAATCTGGATGAATTCGTCGGAGGACTGAGCAGCGTTACGCGCCGGGAGTTCCTGAAGTTCTGCACCGGCGTCGCCACCGTCCTCGGCCTCGGTCCGGCGCTGGGTGCCACGATCGCACAGGCGGCCACCGCGGTCCGCCGGCCCTCCGTGATCTGGATCTCGGCGCAGGAATGCACCGGCTGCACCGAATCGCTGTTGCGGGCGCATCACCCCACCCTTGAAACCCTGATCCTGGATCTGATCTCGCTCGATTACCACGAGGCGCTGAATGCCGGCGCCGGTCATCAGGCCGAGGCGTTCCGGCATCAGGCCATGGCGGAGAACCACGGCCAGTACCTGCTGGTGATCGACGGCTCGATCCCGACCAAGGATGGCGGCATCTACTGCAAGGTCGCCGGCAAGACCATCCAGGAGCATCTGGCCGATGCCGTGCCGGGCGCCGCCGCGGTGGTCGAGATGGGCTCCTGCGCCTCCTGGGGCGGCGTCGCCGCGGCCGGGCCGAACCCGACCGAGGCGCGGCCGGCGCACGAGTTCATCCGCGCGATCGACCCGGCCAAACCGGTGGTCAGTATCCCCGGCTGCCCGCCCAACCCCTACAACCTGCTCGCCACCGTGCTGCATTACCTGACCTTCGGCCGGCTGCCCGAGCTGGACACCAAGAACCGGCCGATCTTCGCCTATGGCCGCCTGATCCACGAGAACTGCGAGCGGCGGCCGCATTTCGACGCCGGCCGGTTCGCGCTGGATTTCGGCGATCCCGGCCACCGCCAGGGCTTCTGCCTGTACAAGCTCGGCTGCAAGGGGCCTGAGACCTACGCCAACTGTCCGGCGGTCGGCTTCGGCGATGTCGGCCAGGGCAACTGGCCGGTCGGGGCCGGCCATGGCTGCTTCGGCTGCACCGAGGAGGGGGTCGGCTTCCACAAGCCGATCCACGAGCTGTCGGTGCTGCAAAGCGTGACCCCGCCCACCGCCTTCCCGCGCGTGGCCGAGGAACAGGGCGGCGGCGCGACCCTGGGCGCGGTCGCCCTGACCGCGGGCGCGGTCGGCGCGGCGTTCGGCGCCGGTGCGGTGCTGGTCAGCCGGCTGGGCAGGCAGCCGGACGAAGCGCAGACCGCGGCCGGAGCCAAGGCGCCGGTGCCCGGACAGCAGGAGGCGTGAGGCCGCCATGTCGATGAATCGGCGAGACTTCCTTCGCTGCGCCGCGGTCGAGGGCACCGCGATCGCGGCGGCCGCGACCGCCGCGACCCTGCCCGGCACGGCCGAGGCCGCGATGCAGCGCGAACCCCTGGAGATGCCGGAGGGCGCGCTCGGCCTGCTGTTCGACTCCACGCTGTGCATCGGCTGCCGCGCCTGCCAGTCGGCCTGCAAGGAGGCCAACGGCATGGAGCCGGACATCCCGGCCGGGCTGGCGGAGTGGAACACCGGCACCTGGGATTCGCCGCAGGATCTGTCCGGTCACACCCTGACCGTGATCAACGTCTACCAGAACGGCACGATGGCGCAGAAGGACCGTGCGACGGACGGTTTCGCCTTCATCAAGCGCCAGTGCAACCATTGCGTCGATGCCTCCTGCGTGTCGGTCTGCCCGGTCAGCGCGATGACCAAGGACCCGGTCACCGGAATCGTCAACCATCACGTCGACCGCTGCATCGGCTGCCGGTACTGCGTGCTGGCCTGTCCGTTCCGGGTGCCGCGCTACCAGTTCGACCGGGCCTTCGGCAAGATCACCAAATGCGAGCTGTGCAGCAACGTGCCCGGCCGCACCGGCTCGGGCGGGTTTTCGGCCTGCGCCGATGTCTGCCCGACCGGGGCCACCCTGTTCGGGCCGGTCGAACTGCTGCGGCAGGAGGCCCTGGCCCGGCTGGCCAAGGCGCCGGGCGAGCCGCACCGCTTCCCGCGCGGCGACATTGCCGGCGACCGGCCGCCCAACGAGAGCGTCGTCCCGGTCTATTACCGCGGCGACGAAAGCTACCCCAGCGGGATTTACGGCGAGCGCGAGCTGGGCGGCACCCAGGTGACCTATCTGTCGGGCGTGCCGTTCCCGCTGCTGGGGCTGCCGACCGATGTGCCGGATTACGGCTATGCCACGCTGACCGAAGGCATCCAGCACACCCTTTATCGGGGGATGATCGCGCCCGCGGCGCTGCTGGCCGGCCTCGCCTGGCTGGCCCACCGCAATGCCCGCAAGCACCACGACGCCGAAGAGCAAGATTAATAGGCGCCGCGATGGCCGAGGGGGAGGATTTCCGATGAGTGCGCATGGGCACGAGAGAATCGGCGGGCGGATCGTCGGCCTGCCGTTCCTGGTGATGGTCGGCCTGGTGCTGGTGGCCGGCTATTTCCTGTATTTCCGCTTCGTCTACGGTCTGGGCTCGATCAGCCATCTCAGCGACGGCTATCCCTGGGGTATCTGGATCGCGATCGATCTGGTGGTCGGCACCGCGTTCGGCTGCGCCGGCTATGTCATCGCCCTGCTGGTCTACATTCTGAACCGCGGCGAGTACCATCCGCTGATCCGGCCGGCGATCCTGGCCAGCCTGTTCGGCTACACGCTGGGCGGTCTGGCGGTGCTGATCGATCTCGGCCGGTACTGGCAGGGCTACAACATGTTCCTGCCCTGGCTGACCAACGTCAACTCGGTGATGCTGGAAACCGCGCTGTGCATCGGCGCCTATGTCACCGTGCTGATGATCGAGTTCTCGCCGACCTTTCTCGAACGGTTCGGCATGAAGGACGTCAGGCGCAAGCTGAACCGGTTCCTGTTCCTGTTCATCGCGCTGGGCGTGCTGCTGCCGACCATGCATCAGAGTTCGATGGGCACGATCCTGGTCGTGCTCGGCTTCCGCCTGTCGCCGCTGTGGCAGACCCAGTTGCTGCCGGTGTTCTTCCTGATCTCGGCCCTGTTCATGGGCTTCGCCATCGTGGTGTTCGAATCGGTGATGTCCGCGCTCGGCTTCCGGCGACCGATGGAGCGCGAGATTCTCGGCAAGCTGACCGGCATCATGGCCTGGATGGTGGCCGTGTTCCTGGGCCTGCGGTTCATCGATCTGATCTGGCGCGGCGATCTCGGCTACGCCTTCGCGGGCGATGTCCGGGCGCTGATGTTCTGGGTGGAAACCGCAACGCTGGCCGTGGCCCTGGTGCTGATCATGCCGCCCGCCGCCCGTTCGCGCCCGCAGCCGATGTTCGTGGCCGCCACCCTGATGCTGCTGGGCGGCACCATCTACCGGATCAACTGCTACCTGATCGGCTACGATGCCGGCCCCGGCTGGAGCTATTTCCCGTCGGTCGGCGAGATCATGGTGACGGTCGGCGTGTTCTCGCTCGAAATCATCCTCTACATCATCTTCGTCAAGCAATTGCCGGTGCTGCACAGCGTCGAGCACGGCGCCGCGCCGCGGCCCGCCCCGTTGCGCACCGCCTGACCCCAGGGAGACCTCCTCCGATGACCCGCATCACCATCGATCCGATCACGCGCATCGAAGGCCATCTCCGGATCGACTGCGAGGTCGATGGCGGGCGGGTGACCAATGCCTGGGCCTCCGGCCAGATGTGGCGCGGCATCGAGCTGATCGTTCAGGGCCGCGACCCGCGCGACGCCTGGGTGTTCGCCCAGCGGATCTGCGGCGTCTGCACCACGGTCCACGCCATCGCCTCGGTGCGCGCGGTGGAGAATGCCCTGAACCTGGAAGTGCCGCTCAACGCCCAATACATCCGCAACCTGATCATGGGCGCTCACGCCGTGCACGATCACATCGTGCATTTCTATCATCTGTCGGCGCTCGACTGGGTCGATATCGTCTCGGCGCTCCAGGCCGATCCGGCCGAGGCGTCGCGGCTGGCCCAGAGCCTGTCGGACTGGCCGCTCAACAGCGTGCAGGAGTTCAGCCAGGTCCAGGCGCGGCTGCGGACCTTCGTGGAGTCCGGCCAGCTCGGCATCTTCGGCAGCGGCTATTGGGGCCATCCGGCGATGCGCCTGCCGCCGCACATCAACCTGATGGCCGTGGCGCACTACCTCCAGGCGCTCGACTATCAGCGCCGGATCAACAAGGTGGTCACGATCCTGGGATCGAAGACGCCGCACATCCAGAACCTGGCGGTCGGCGGGGTCGCCAATCCGATCAACCTCAACGCCCAATCGACGCTGGGGATGGAACGGCTGTTCCAGATCAAGAGCCTGATCGACGAGGTCGGCGATTTCGTCAAGCAGGTCTATCTGGTCGATGTCTGCGCGATCGGCGCGCTCTATGCCGACTGGACCGGGTTCGGCGCCGGGGTGAAGACCTATCTGGCGGTGCCCGACATGCCGCTCGACACCCGCGGCACGCAGTTCGCGCTGCCCGGCGGTTATGTCGACGGCATCACGGCGGACAACCCGCTCGGCACCTTCCGCCCGATCTCCAGCTTCCAGGACGATTATTTCCGCGAGGGCGTCAAGGAAAGCGTCAAGCACGCCTGGTACGACTATCAGGGCACCGCGAACGCGCTGCACCCCTATGACGGCCAGACCCATCCCAACTACACCGACTTCCAGGACGACGGCAAGTATTCCTGGGTCAAGGCGCCGACCTTCTACGACCAGCGGGCGCAGGTCGGGCCGCTGGCCAATGTGCTGGCGATGTATCATGCCGGGCACGAGCCGACCCGCAATTACGTCGGCCTGGCGCTGGACAAGGTCGCCGCGATCGGCCGCACGGTCGGCACCCTGCCGGCCACCGCGACCGCCGCCGATCTGATCCCCGGCCTGCATTCGACCATCGGCCGCCATGCCGCGCGGGCGGTGCGCACCGCGGTGCTCTATGACGAGCTGTCGCATCAGTGGCAGTTGCTGGTCGACAATATCGGCCGCGGCGACACCGAGACGTTCAACCGCCCGAGCTTCCCGACCGGCGAGATCCGCGGCGTCGGCTTCCACGAGGCGCCGCGCGGAGTGCTGTCGCACTGGACGGTGATCCGCGACGGCCGCATCGCCAACTACCAGTGCGTGGTGCCGACCACCTGGAATGCCGGGCCGCGCGACGACAACGACGTGGCCGGCCCCTACGAGGCGTCGCTGCTCGACAATCCGGTGGCGGATGCCGAACTGCCGCTGGAGATCCTGCGCACGGTGCATTCCTTCGACCCGTGCCTGGCCTGCGCCATCCACTTGACCGATACCGAGAACCGCGAGATCGTTCGGGTCAAGGCGGCCTGACCGGCGTCCGAAAGGGTATCCTGCCATGTCGGTCCTGGTGCTGGGCATCGGCAACATCCTGTTGCGGGACGAGGGCGTCGGCGTGCGCGCGGTCGAAGCCCTGCTGGCGCGCCACATCCTCCCCGAGGGGGTGGAGGTGGTCGATGGCGGCACCTGCGGGATCGAGATGCTCGATCTGATGTCGCAGCGCGCCCATCTGATCGTGGTCGATGCGGTCAAGACCGGGCAGCCGCCGGGCACCCTGGTCCGGCTGGCCGGGGCCGAGGTGCCGGCATTCTTCCGCGACCGCATATCGCCGCACCAGCTCGGCCTGTGCGACCTGCTGGCCACCCAGAAGCTGCTGGGCGAGGAACCCGGCGGCATCACCCTGCTCGGCATGGAGCCCAAGGAAATCGACGCCGATCTCGACCTGTCGCCCGAGATCGCCGCCCGGCTCGACGGGCTGGTGGCGCTGATCGTGGCGGAACTGGCCGCGCTCGGACTGGCCTGCACCCCGCGGACGTCCGTCCGGGCGGCGGAATAAGGCGAAGGATCATTCGACCATGTGCCTGGGCATTCCCTTTCGGGTCGTTCGCGCCGACGAGGTTTCGGCCACCGTCGAGGCCCCCGGCGGCGATCCCCGCGAACTCAGCCTGCTGCTGATGGCCGAGCCGGTGGCGCCGGGCGATTATGTGCTGGCGCCGGTCGGCAATTTCGCGGTCGAGCGGCTGGACCCGGCGGATGCGCTGGAGACCCTGGCGCTGCTGCGCGAACTGGTCGGGGCGGCGTGACAGCCCCGGCGGCAATGAGCACCTTGGCCGAGACGATCGAAG
Source organism: uncultured Mycobacteriaceae bacterium (assembly GCA_964615535.1). Lineage (GTDB taxonomy): Bacteria > Pseudomonadota > Alphaproteobacteria > DSM-16000 > Inquilinaceae > CAZTNV01. The sequence goes on from CAZTNV010000011.1 coordinate 10,503, forward strand.
GTCGCATCGAACTGGGGCTGAGCGTCGACCGCGGCGGCACGGTGGCCGCGGTCGCGATTCGGTCCAGCCGGCAGGTCCGCGCCGCCGGGCTGCTGCAGGGCCGCACCGTGCAGCAGGCGGTCGATGCCCTGCCGCTGCTGTTCAGCATCTGCGGCACCGCCCAGCGTCACGCCGCGCTGACCGCCTGCGAGACCGCGCTGGGGATCGATCTGCCGGCCGCCCAGGGGGTGGCGCGGGACCTGCTGCTGCTGGGCGAGACGGCGCGCGAGCATGCCTGGCGCATCCTGCTCGACTGGCCGCCGCTGATCGGCCTGCCGCCCGATCCGCCGGCGCTGCGCGCGCTGCGCGGCGGGCTGAGCGGCCTGGGCGGAGCGCTCTATCCGGCACGCGACATGAACCTGGTCGGCGGCGGCGGCTTGCAGCCGGATCGTGCGGCCGTGGCGCAGGCGGTCGACCGTCTGGCCGACCAGATCCGCCGCGCGGTGCTGGGCGAACCGGCCGCGGACGGCAGCGATCCGCCGGTCTGGACCGAACCGGCGGCGTTCGAGCACTGGTGCGCGGCGGGCGGCAGCCCCGCCGCGCAGGTCCTGCGGTTCGTGCTGGACGAGGGACTGGCGGGATTCGGCGGCAACGGGATCGGCGACCTGCCGGTGCTGGACGCGGCCGAGATCGAGGCGGTGCTGGGCAGCCCAACCGGCGACCGGTTTGCCGAAGCGCCGCGCTGGCGCGACCGGCCCTGCCTTACCGGGCCGCTGGCCCGGCGGGACGGGCAGCCGCTGATCGCCGCCCTGCGCGCCCGCCACGGCAACGGCCTACTGCCGCTGCTGGCGGCGCGGCTGATCGAACTGCTCGAAGTGCCGGCGCGGATGCGCGCGCTGCTGCCGCGGCTGGGCGAGGACCCCGGCAGGACATCCTCGCCGGACTCGCCCCTGCCCGAGCGGGAGGGCACCGGACTCGCCATGATCGAAATGGCGCGCGGCCGGCTGATCCATCGGGTGATGCTGGGCCGGGGCCGGATGACCCGCTACCAGATCGTCGCGCCGACCGAATGGAATTTCCATCCGGCGGGGGCGCTGGCCGAAGGGCTGGCCGGTGCGCCGGTCGCTTCGGCCGACCGGCTGCGCCAGACCGCCCGGTTCCTCGCCATGGCCCTCGACCCCTGCGTGGCCTGCGACATCGCGATCGGCGACGGCGGGGGGCGGAGCGGCAACGATGCATGAGCTGGCGCTGAGCGAAAGCGTTTTGCAAATCGTTCTAGAGCATGCGAAGATTTGTAACATTCGACGGGTGAAGACCGTGCGTCTTGAAATAGGCACACTGTCTTGCGTGGACTCGGAGGCGCTGCGCTTCTGTTTCGATGTGGTCACCAGGGGCACGCCGGCGGACGGCGCCACCCTGGACATCGTGACCCAGGCGGGCGAGGCGTGGTGCTGGGATTGCAGCGCGACGGTGGCGCTGGCCGAACGGGCGGCACCCTGTCCGCGCTGCGGCGGCTACCGGCTGGCGGTCCAGGCGGGCGAGGCGATGCGGGTTATCGAGCTGGAGGTCGAGTGATGTGCGTGATCTGCGGCTGCGGCAAGGCCGAAGCGACGGTGGAAGGCGGCGGCCACGGCCATCACCATTCCCATGATCACGATCATGATCACGATCATGATCATGATCATGATCATTCCCATGATCATGGGCACGGGCATCACCATGGGCACGGGCACGATCATTCCCATGATCATGGGCACGGGCATCACCATGGGCATGATCATTCCCATGATCATGGTCACGATCATCACCATGCTCACCACCATGGGCACGGGCACGGGCCGGCGGAGGGTGCTGTCAACCCCCATTCCGGCCAATCCACGCATTCCCCCGACGCATCGCTCAACCAGGACCATCCGCTTGATTTCATTGCCGGTGAAGGGCAGATAGTGGATTCGGTTGTGTCTGTTTATGCCAGTGGTTCCAGAAATGATGACGTCCTTGACCAATCCTGTCACAGTGATGACCGCCATGGCCCTGACCGGAGCGGTAACGGCGGCCTGGGCGACCGCAGTCGCCATGGCCATGGTCATCCCGGCCGGGCTGACGACGCCACACGGCCTGGCGGCGCTACGGACGCTGCCGGGGATGCCGCGCCGGACGTAGTCGAGCGGCGCCTGCTCCGGCTGGAGCAGGACATTCTCGGCAAGAACGACGCTCTGGCCGGCGCCAATCGCCGGTTTTTCGCCGAACGCGGCGTGTTCGTCCTCAACCTCGTGTCCAGCCCCGGATCGGGCAAGACCACGCTGCTGGTGCGCACCGCCGCGGCGCTGAAGGACCGTATGCCGGTCGCGGTGATCGAGGGCGACCAGCAGACCAGCCACGACGCGGAGCGGGTGCGTGCGACCGGCGTTCCCGCCATCCAGATCAACACCGGCAAGGGCTGCCATCTGGACGCCGGCATGGTCGGCCGGGCGCTCGCGCACTTGCCGCCGGCCGATGGCGGTGTGCTGTTCATCGAGAATGTCGGCAATCTGGTCTGCCCGGCGGCATTCGATCTGGGCGAGGCGCACAAGGTGGTCGTGCTCTCGGTCACCGAGGGCGAGGACAAGCCGCTGAAATATCCCAACATGTTCGCCGCCGCCGAGCTGATGATCCTGAACAAGATCGATCTGCTGCCGCATGTCTCGTTCGACGAGGCGCGCTGCGTCGAGTATGCCCGGCGGGTCAACCCGAACATCCGGGTGCTGTCGCTGTCGGCCACTTCCGGCGCCGGGCTGACCGCCTGGTACGACTGGATCGCCGACGGCTGCCGGGCGGCGCGGGAGCGCGCCCGCGCGCGGGGTTGAGGATCGGCGATGACGGTCAGCGTGGCGCGGCCCTCCGGGTGGTTTGCTCCGGTCCTGGACAGCGACGGGAGCGGGATCGAGCCGCCCGCGCGGGTTCGGGTTCGGGTGACCGGGCAGGTCCAGGGGGTCGGCTTCCGGCCCTTCATCTATCGGCTGGCCCAGCGTTTCGCCCTGACCGGCTGGGTGCGCAACGATGCCGCGGGCGTGGTGCTCGAGGCGCAGGGCGGCCGGCTGGTCGATTTCGTCGCCGCGATCGAGCGCGAGGCGCCGCCGCTGGCGCGCATCGACAGTGTCGAGGCCGAAGTCCTGGGCTGGCAGCCGGAGCGCGATTTCGCCATCCTGGCCAGCGGGGCCGGCCCGGTTCGCACGGCGGTGACGCCCGACATCGCCACCTGTCCCGACTGCCTGGGCGAAGTGTTCGATCCGGCCGACCGGCGGTATCTCTATCCCTTCCTGAACTGCACCCATTGCGGGCCGCGCTATACCATCACCCGCCGCCTGCCCTATGACCGCGCCCAGACGGCGATGGCCGGGTTCCCGATGTGCATGGCGTGCGGCCAGGAATACCGCGAGCCGCTCGACCGCCGCTTTCACGCCCAGCCGACCGCCTGCCCGGCCTGCGGCCCGGCGCTGACCATGCCCGTGGCGGAGATCGTGGCGCGGCTGAGGCGGGGCGAGATCGTCGCGATCAAGGGGCTGGGCGGCTTCCATCTGGCCTGCGACGCCCGCAACGAAGAGGCGGTGACGCGGCTGCGGCTGCGCAAGCAGCGCGAGGAAAAGCCGTTCGCGGTGATGGTGGCCAATCTCGCCTCGGCCCGGCGTCTGGCCGGAATTTCCGCCGCCGAAGCCGCCCTGCTGACCGATGCCGGCCGCCCGATCGTCCTGCTGCGGCGCCATGACGGCGGCCCCGATCTTGCCGCCCGCGAAGAACTCGCCGCCCCCGAACTCGGCGCCCCCGCGCTCGCCCCGTCCATCGCGCCGGGCATCGGCTGGCTCGGGCTGATGCTGCCCTACACGCCGCTGCATTACCTGCTGTTCCACGAGGCGGCGGGGCGGCCCGAGGGGCTGGACTGGCTGGACCGGCCGCAGGATGCGGCGCTGGTGATGACCAGCGCCAACCCGAACGACGAGCCGCTGGTGATCGACGACGCCGAGGCGCGCGAACGGCTGGGCGGGATCGCCGATGCCATCGCCGGGCACAACCGGCCGATCCTGGTGCGCGCGGACGATTCGGTGATGCGGGTGATCGGCGGCGCGCCGTCCTTCCTGCGCCGGGCCCGCGGCTTCGTGCCCGGTGCGATCCGGCTGGCGCGGCCGGTGCCGGCGGTGCTGGCGGTCGGCGCCCTGCTCAAGAACACCGTCTGCATCACCCGCGGCGACGAGGCATTCGTCTCGCAGCATATCGGCGACCTGAACAATCCCAAGGCGATCCGGTTCTTCGACGACATGGTCGCCCATCTGCTCGACATTCTGGAGGTGACGCCGGAAATCGTCGCCCACGATCTCCACCCCGATCTCCACGCCACCCGCTATGCCGAGCGCTTCGCCGCGGCGCGCGGCCTGCCCGTGATCGCGGTGCAGCACCACCATGCCCATGTCGCCGCGGTGCTGGCCGAACATCGGATGGACGGGCCGGCGCTCGGTCTGGCGCTCGACGGGTTCGGGCTGGGACCGGGCAACGAGGCCTGGGGCGGCGAGCTGCTGCGCGTGGCCGGGGCATCCTGTGCCCGGCTGGGCCATCTGGCGCCGCTGGCCATGCCCGGCGGCGATGCCGCGGCGCGCCAGCCCTGGCGGATGGGCGCCGCGGTCTACGACCGGCTCGGCCGCGGTGCCGAGATCCCGCAGCGCTGGGCCGACCAGCCGGGCGCGCGGGTGATCGCCGAGCTGCTTCAGAAGCGGGTCAATGCGCGCGAAACATCGAGCTGCGGCCGGCTGTTCGATGCCGCCTGCGGCCTGCTGGGCGTGCAGCCCTGGGCCAGCTTCGAGGGTCAGGCGGCAATGCGGCTGGAGGGGCTGGTGACCCGGCCGGAGGTGATGGCGGACGGCTGGCGGATCGAGGACGGCGTGCTCGACCTGCTGCCGCTGCTGGAGCGCCTGATCGGCTGCGATCCGGCAACCGGGGCCGATCTGTTCCACGGCACGCTGATCGCCGCCCTGACCGACTGGACCGCCCGCGCCGCGACCAAGACCGGCGACCGGATCGTGGCGCTGTCCGGCGGCTGCCTGCAGAACCAGATCCTGGCCGAGGGGCTGCTGGGCGCGCTGTCCGAGCGCGGCCTCACCGCCCTGCTGCCGCGCCAGGTGCCGGCCAACGATGGCGGCCTCAGCCTCGGCCAGGCCTGGGTGGCGGCGCAGACCGAAGCGGGGAAGGGATAGCGCGCGCGGCGGCAGGGTGGCGCGGGACGATGCAGGCACCCGCGCGCGCACCACCCTTTCCTTTACCCCGCCGGCACCCCAGTTTGCCGCCATGACCCAGTCTTCCGCGTCTGCCGAGATCCGTCCGGTCAAGGGCGATTTCGGTGCCCTCCGTGCACTTGCCCCGCATCTCTGGCCGAAGGGCCAGATCGAGATGCGGCTGCGGGTGGTGGTCGCCATGGTGTTCCTGGTGGCGGCCAAGGTCGCCATTGTCACCGTGCCGCTGTTCTACAAGGAGGCGGTGGACGCGTTGTCCTCGCCGGCCGGGCTTGCCCTGGTGTTGCCGCTGGGGGCGATCCTGGCCTATGGCGCGGCGCGGGTGCTGAGTCTGGCCTTCGCGGAACTGCGCGACGCGGTGTTCGCCAAGGTGGCGCAGCGGGCGATCCGCTCCGCGGCGCTCGGCATCTTCCGCCATCTGCACGGGCTGGCGCTGCGCTTCCATCTGGAACGGCAGACCGGCGGCCTGTCGCGGGCGATCGAGCGCGGCACCAAGGGGGTCGAGACCCTGCTGTCGTTCATGCTGTTCAACATTCTGCCGACGCTGTTCGAAATCCTGATGGTCACCGCCATCCTGTGGGGGCTGTTCGACGTCTGGTTCGCGCTGGTCACCTTGACGACGGTGGTGCTGTATATCGGCTTCACCATGGCGGTGACCGAATGGCGGCTGAAATTCCGCCGGCAGATGAACGAGACCGACCAGGACGCCAGCACCAAGGCGATCGACAGCCTGCTCAACTACGAAACCGTCAAGTATTTCGGCAACGAGGACCACGAGGCCCGCCGGTTCGACGGCGCGCTGCGCCGCTACGAAACCGCGGCGGTGCAGAGCCGCACCTCGCTGTCGCTGCTCAACATCGGCCAGGCGGCGATCATCTCGATCGGCCTGACCGCGGTGATGTACATGGCGGCACAGGGCATTCTGGCCGGCACCATGACCGTCGGCGATTTCGTGCTGGTCAACACCTATCTGATGCAGCTCTATCAGCCGCTCAACTTCTTCGGCTTCGTCTATCGCGAGATCAAGCAGAGCCTGACCGACATGGACGCCATGTTCCGCCTGATGGACGTCAGCGCCGAGGTCACCGACCGGCCGGGGGCGTCGGCGCTGGTCGTGACCGGCGGCGAGGTCGCGTTCGACGACGTGCGGTTCGGCTACGATCCGCGCCGGCCGATCCTGCAGGGCGTGTCGTTCCGGGTGCCGCCGGGGCGCAGCGTCGCGATCGTCGGCCCGACCGGGGCGGGCAAATCGACCATCAGCCGGCTGCTGTTCCGGTTCTACGACGTGGGCGCGGGCGCGGTTCGGATCGACGGCCAGGACATTCGCGACGTTACGCAGGACTCGCTGCGCGCGGCGATCGGGATCGTGCCTCAGGACACCGTGCTGTTCAACGACACGATCGAGTACAACATCGCCTATGGCCGCCCCGGCGCGGCGCAGGCGGACATCGAGGAGGCGGCGCGGCTGGCCCATATTCACCGCTTCATCGAGAGCCTGCCCGACGGCTATCAAACCCGGGTCGGCGAGCGGGGCCTGAAGCTGTCGGGCGGCGAGAAGCAGCGCGTGGCGATCGCCCGGACCATCCTGAAGCGCCCGGCGATCCTGCTGTTCGACGAGGCGACTTCGGCGCTCGACACCCATACCGAGCGGGAAATCCAGGCCAATCTGCGCGAGGTCAGCCAGGGCCGGACGACGCTGGTGATCGCCCACCGGCTGTCGACCGTGATCGACGCCGATGAAATCATCGTGCTGGACGCCGGCCGGATCGTCGAGCGCGGCCGCCATGCCGATCTGCTGGCCCAGGACGGCGCCTATGCTGCGCTGTGGCGCCGGCAGCAGGAGGCGGCACAACGGGGGGAGGCGGCGGCGGTGGCGGGCTGACCCGGGACCGCGCCGGTTATGCTATGACGGGGTGCCGGGCGCGCCCGGTCCGTCAATCCCGGCCGGCGACCCCGGCCGTCAACCATGAATGACCCCCATGAAACGTTTCTACAAATCGGTCGCGGTCGGAGCCGCGGGCAACGGATTCTCCATTCTGCTCGACGGGCTGCCGGTGCGGACGCCGGCCAAGAGCGTGCTCGAGCTGCCCAACCGGGCACTGGCCGAGGCGGTGGCGGCGGAATGGGCGGCCCAGGGCGAGTCGATCCGGCCGACCGAAATGCACCTGACCCAGCTCGCCTCGACCGCCCTGGACCGGCTGTCCCCGATGCGGGACATGGTCATCGACACCGTCGTCGCCTATGCCGAAACCGACCTGTTGTGCCATCGCGCATCCAGTCCGATCGAATTGATCCGGCGCCAGCAGGCGGCCTGGCAGCCGCTGCTCGACTGGACGGCGGTGACCTTCGACGCGCCGCTGCGGGTGACCGAGGGCGTCATCCCGGTCGGCCAGCCGCCGGCCGCAATCGCAGCCTTGCGTCGCGCGATCCAGGGCTGCGACAACCTGCATCTCACCGTGCTGCACAATGCCACCGTTCTGCTCGGATCAGTGGTTCTGGGACTCGCCCTGCTGCATGGCAGGGTGGATGCGGCCATCGCCTTCGAGGCATCGCAGATCGACGAAACCTTCCAGATGGAGCGCTGGGGCGAGGATATCGAAGCCGCCGCTCGCCGCGCCGCCCTCCGCCGCGAAATCGAGGCGACGGCGCACTTCGCACGCCTGCTGGATGCCTGAGTCGCGGCCCAGCCGCTTCGGTCCCCGGTGACCGGCCGGTTGACCGCAAGTGCGATCATCCGGTGACCCCTCCTCCATGGATGCCTATCCGCCACTCCCCTGGTCGCCGCTCCACTGATAGGTCCAGATCTCGCTCAGCGGTTCGCCGGCCAGCGCGAGATGGCAGCGCAGTTCGAGCGGTGTCCCGCCCGCGGTCTCGGCCGGCCGGACGTCGAAGAAGGCGCGCCATCCCCCCGTCACCTCGTTCTTCTGGGCGACCGGGTGGAGCGCCTCGCCGCGCGCTACGGTCACCCTGGTTTCGACCGCCGCCGCGGCGGGCAGCCCGGCCAGCCGGCCGCCCTCGAAATCGATCACGAACTTGCGCGTCCCGGTCGGCCCGGTGCCCGAAATGCCGCCGCTGCCCAGCCGGGTCGACACCACCCGCGCGCCCTCGAACGGCACCGGCGGCTCGGTGCACCAGTGCAGGCGGTAATCGAGCCGGAGCGCCGCGCCGGGCTCGGCCGGGGTTGCGGGAGTCCAGGCGGCGACGATGTTGTCGTGATATTCGAACGGGGTCGGCAGCTCGACCAGCTCGACCGCCCCGGCGCCCCACGACCCGATCGGCTCGACCCACAGGCTCGGCCGGCGCTCGTAGCGCGCCTCCAGATCCTGATAGGCGTTGAAGTCGCGCTCGCGCTGCATCAGGCCGAAGCCCCGGGGATCGCGGTCCTGGAACAGGCTGCGCTGCAGCTCGGCCGGATTGACCAGCGGCCGCCACAGCCATTCGCCGGTCCCGGTCCATAATGACAGCCCGTCGGAATCATGCACCTGCGGGCGGAAATCGTCGAAGCCGCGCCGGTCGTTGGTGCCGAACAGGAACATGCTGGTCAGCGGCGCGATGCCCAGCTTGTCGATCCGGCGGCGCGGGAACAGCGTCGCGGCGACGGTCATCACGGTGTCGTCGCCCGGCCGGATCGCGAAGCGGTAGGCACCGGTCGCGGACGGACTGTCGAGCAGCGCATGGATCACGGTTTCGGTGGTGCGCGGCCCCGGCCGCTCCAGCCAGAAATCGCGGAAGACGGGGAATTCCTCGCCCTGGGAGGTCGCGGTGTCGATCGCCAGACCGCGCGCCGAAATGCCATAGAGATGCCCGCGGCCGAGCGCGCGGAAATAGCTGGCGCCCAGGAACACGCACAGTTCGTCCCACAGGCCGGGCTGGTTCAGCGGATGGTGCAGCCGCAGCCCGGCGAAGCCGAGATCGATGGGCAGATCCGGCGGACCGTCGAACAACCGGCCGAACGCGAACAGATCGGAAGAGTAGCGCAGCGGGCGCGCCATGCCCTCGACCACCTCGTGCACCGTGACCGGCTGGCGGTACAGGAAGCCCATGTGGAAGAACTGGGCCTGGAAGGCCAGTCCGGTGCCGTGCCACAGCGCCCGGTCGGGGCGGTAGCGGATGTCGAAATACTGGTCGTAGCCGAGTTCCGCCAGGATCGGCGGCAGGGTTTCGGGAACCGGCCGGTAGGGCGCGGCAGCCAGCCCCCGCGCCCGCTCGACCAGCCAGGCGGCATCGAACGGCACGGCCTCTCCCGCCGGGACCACTGCGCCAACGCGGTGCGGCCCGAGCGCGCCGCCGGCCAGGACCATGCCGGGGGCCAAGGCGGCCAGGGTGCCCAGAAAGTGTCTCCGCAACATGCTCCATCTCCCGGTCGCCCCGGTGCGGCATCGCCGAGGGAGCGACGCAGCGACACCGGAGAACCCAATGACGCTGCAATATGGGATGGACATGTCCGGATTGGGGCGCCCGGTGCGCGGATGACGAAGGTTTCATCCGGTGCGGGACGACACCCTTCGCGGCGGGTCCGCCCGCCGTCTCGACACCGCAGGGACGAGCGCCTCGATGGCGGCGGCGTTCAGGATGCGGGCGGACCGCAGCGGGATCTCGATCAAGGGGATGGCGCCAGCCATCAGATCGTCGAAACTGCTCTTCAGCATTCTGGCCTGGGCCTGCACGACATCCTCAGGACGGCGGGCCGCCATCATCTCGACGGCCCCCCTGACGGTGCGCTCGACCGATTGCGTCGCCAGACTCAGCCATCCCAGCCAGACCGTGCCGACCGCCCCGCCCATCAGCAGGCCGAGCTGGGCCATGCCTGTCGGGGTATGCGGCATCCCGATCGGTCCGCCGGATTGCATCGGCGTCATGGCCGAGGCCGCGAGACCGGTTCCCGCCGAGCTCAGTACCTTTGCCACCGCGCTGCTGCTGAACGGTGCCGGACCGACTCTTGCGGTCGCCGCACGGGCTGGCCACTGCAGCTGTTTCGTTACCGCGCGGCCGGCGCCGGCTTCGACCGCGGGCGCCGGCGGTTCGGGCGCCGGCGGCTCGGACTCTGCACCGGAGCTTGCGTCTGCGCTGCCCGGAGCAGGCTCAGCAGGAGAAGGCTCAGCAGTACCGCTCCGGGCCGCACCGGGTTTGGCGGCCTCGGCGGATGGCATCGCGATCGGCTCCACGGCCAGGATCGCCGGTGGCGCGGGCGGTGTCGGGCGACCGGGGTCCGGCAGATCCGGCCCCGGTTGCGGGTAGCCGGGCTCCGGCAGATCCGGCCCCGGTGCGGGCGGGTCGGGCTCCGGCAGGTCGGGTTCCGGCGCGGGCGGGCCGGGTTCGGGCAGGTCCGGTCCCGGTGCAGGCGGGGCCGGGTGCGGGGAAGGTGCCGCTCGGGTCTCATCCGGCCGATCGGGTTCGGGCCGGTCCGCCGCCGCGCGCGCAAGGATTTCGCTTTCCGCCCTTTGCCAGAATTCGACGTCGCGGCCGTCCGGCCGGGCATGCTCCTCCCAAAGCTGGTAGGCCCGGTCGCGGATGCGATCGGCGATCGGCACCGCAGCGGCGGAAGACCCTGCCGGATCGCGCCCGTTCGGATCACGCCTGTTCGGCGCAGTTCCGGCGATCTGGTCATGATCCGCTGACATCATCGGACGGCTCTCCCCACGGCCCCACCGAAGCAACGCCGCAGTGCGGCATGCTGTTCCGGAAGGCGCCGGCGCCCGAGCCGGTCCGATCAGCACAAGCGTTCTGCCGGCCGGCGGATCGACAGCGGAGGGGCGACCGGACCCGGCAAGCCGGCCGGTGCGCCCGATGTCCCTGGGCTATCGCCGCTCCGCCATCGCCGCGTCGCGGCCCGGCTTTTCGCGCCAGCCGAACAGGCCGACGCGCTGGTAGATCCAGGGGTATTGCGAGACCATCTTGCGCGCCTTGGTCAGGCGGTGGGCGAGCAGGCAGATCGCGGCCAGAATCGCGGTGTGGCTCAGAGTGCCGGGCACGGTGATCAGCTCGCCCTGGAACAGGGCATAGGTCAGGAACCGGTCCCCGGCGCCCAGCAGCAGGGCATAGGGCGCGATCTTCCACGCCGGCTGCCAGCCATTGGCCAGCGCCTGCCCGGTCATGAACGCCGCGCCGCCGAACAGGATCAGGGTGAGGCCGATGAACACCGGCCAGGTCGTGCCGAGCAGTTCTTCCATCTTCCGATCCCCGCTTGCCGGTCTTCAGTGCTGGCCGCCCTCGAGATAGGCCGCCCGGACCTCCGGGTCGGCCAGCAGTTCGGCGCCCGAGCCGGACAGGGTGATCGCGCCGTTGACCATGACATAGGCGCGGTCGGCCAGCTTGAGCGCGTGGAACGCGTTCTGTTCGACCAGGAACACGGTGACCCGCTGGCGGCGGTTGATCTCCCGGATCACCTCGAAGATCTGCTTGACGATCAGCGGCGCCAGGCCGAGCGAGGGTTCGTCGAGCAGCAGCAGCCGCGGCCGGCTCATCAGCGCGCGGCCGATCGCCAGCATCTGCTGCTCGCCGCCCGACAGGGTGCCGCCGCGCTGGGTGTGGCGCTCCTTCAACCGCGGGAACAGGTTGAACACGCGCTCCAGATCCTCGCCGAAATGGGCCGGATCGGCGGTCAGCGCGCCCATCTGCAGGTTTTCCATAACGGTCATGCGCGGGAAGATGCGGCGGCCCTCGGGCGCGTGGGCGATGCCCTTGCGGATGATCTCGAAGGTGGGAGTGCGGGTGATCTCCCGCCCCTCGAACACCACCTGGCCGCGCCGCGCCGGGGGCTTGCCGCAGATGGTCATCAGCAGGGTGGACTTGCCGGCGCCGTTGGCGCCGATCAGGGTGACGATCTCGCCCTCCGCCACCGCCAGATCGACGCCGCGCAGCGCCTCGATCGCGCCGTAATAGGTCCAGACACCCGAGACCGCCAGCATCGGCGCCCCGCTCGCCGCCGCCCCACTCGCCGCCGCCCCACTCGCCGCCGCCCCACGCGTCACCGGCGCGCTCACCGCCGGGTCTCCCGCACCTGCGGCTGGTCGGCCAGGACCTCCGGCGGCAGGTCCTCGTCCTCCTCCTCGCCCAGATAGGCGCGGATCACCGCCGGGTCGCGGCGGACATGGTCGGGCGTGCCGTCGGAGATTTTGCGGCCGTAATCCAGCACCACGACGTGGTCGGAAATCCGCATCACCACGCTCATGTCGTGCTCGATCAGCAGCACGCCGATGCCGTGATCGTCGCGGATCGACAGGATCAGCTCGTTCAGCTCGGCGGTCTCGCGCGGATTGAGGCCGGCCGCCGGTTCGTCCAGGCACAGCAGGCGCGGCCGGGTGCACATGGCGCGGGCGATTTCCAGGCGCCGCTGATCGCCATAGGGCAGATTGCCGGCATTGCCGTCGGCGCGGTCGGCCAGCCGAACCCGGTCGAGCCAGTAGCGCGCCAGCTCGACCGCCTCGTCCTCCGCGCGGCGGAAGGCCGGCAGGCCGAACAGGCCGAGCACGGTGAAGCCGGAGGCCCGCATCAGCACGTTGTGCTGGGCAACCAGCAGGTTTTCCAGCACGCTCATGCCGGGAAACAGCCGGATGTTCTGGAAGGTGCGGGCGACCCCGGCGCGGTGGGCGATGTGGTGGCCCTCCATCCGCTCCAGCAGAAAGTCGCGGCCGTCGCGGTGCAGCCGCAGCATGCCCTCGGTCGGCTTGTAGAAGCCGGTCAGGCAGTTGAACACGGTGGTCTTGCCGGCGCCGTTGGGGCCGATCAGGGCGGTGATGGCGCGATCATGGGCGACGAACGACACGTCGTCGATCGCCACCAGCCCGCCGAACCGCATGGTCAGGTGCTCGACCGTCAGCAGGGGGCGCGCCGGCGAGGGCGGCGGGGCCGGAGTCATGGCACCGGGTCCCCTCAGCCGGCCGGCGCGGGATCGCCCCGCGCCCGGTCCAGCCGCCGCCGGCGCCGCGGCTCCTCCAGCCGGATGGTCGGCTCGCGATGGGCCAGCAGGCCGCGCGGTCGCCACACCATGATCGCCACCATGGCGGCACCGAACGCCAGCATGCGGTACTGTTCCAGCTCCCGGAACAGCTCGGGCAGGCCGATCACCAGGATCGCCGCCAGCGCCACCCCGATCTGGCTGCCCATCCCGCCCAGCACCACGATCGCCAGGATGATCGCGGATTCGATGAAGGTGAAACTTTCCGGGCTGACGAAGCCCTGCCGGGTGGCGAAGAACGAGCCGGCGAAGCCGCCGAACATGGCGCTGATGGTGAACGCCGCCAGCTTGACGTTGCGGCGGTTGATGCCGAGCGACTGGCAGGCCACGTCGTCCTCGCGCAGCGCCTCCCAGGCGCGGCCGACCGGCAGCCGGCGAATCCGCATGGTGAACAGATTCACCACCAGCGCCAGACTCAGGATCAGGTAATAGAGGAAGATCACCCGGTGCAGCGTGCTGAACTCCAGGTCGAACATCTGGTGAAAGGCGACCTCGTCCGGCCCTGGCGAGCGGGTGAATTCGGCGACGCCGAAGAAGCTGGGCCGCGGCACGCCGGAAATCCCGTTCGGGCCGCCGGTGAAATCGTACCAGTTGATCAGGATGATGCGGATGATCTCGCCGAAGCCGAGCGTCACGATGGCGAAATAATCGCCGCGCAGCCGCAGCACCGGGAAGCCCAGGATCAGCCCGGCCAGCGCCGCCAGCACCCCGGCCAGCGGCAGGCAGGCCCAGAAGCTCAGATTGAGGCCGGGCCAGGTCGCCAGGATGGCGTAGGAATAGGCACCGACGGCGTAGAACGCGACATAGCCGAGATCGAGCAGCCCGGCCAGACCGACGATGATGTTCAGCCCCCAGCCGAGCATCACATAGGTCAGCACCAGCGTCGCCAGATCGATCGAGGAGCGGTCGGGGAACAGGAAGGGATAGGCGATCGCGAAGCCGATGGCCAGCGGGCCGATCAGCGTGGTGGCGTCCTGAACCCTGGCGGAAAACCGGTCCATCGCCTGTTCGCGCTGGTGCAGCAGGGCCGGGGTTTCCGGGTTGGTCAGCCAGCGCGCCAGCGCGGCCCCGGCCCCGGCCAGCAGGATCACCGCCACCACGATGCCGGCCACCGCGCCGGCCTCGGCGGCGGCGGCCGGGCCGGTCCAGCAGGAAAGCAGCGCGCCCTGCCGGGCCAGGCGCTCGACCCAGCCGGCCGGCACGGCGGCCGCCCAGGACAGCGCCGCCAGCCCGGTCAGCGCGACCGCCAGAAACACGAAAGGCGAGATCGCCCAGGCGGCGCGCAGCGCCACCACCAGCCCGCCGGCCACTGCGGCGAATTGCAGAAACCCGCCCGGCGCCGGCAGATCCGGCCAGAGACTGCGCAAGGCCAGGGCCAGATCCGGCAGGTAGAGCCCGCCGATGGCGATCGCCGCGCCGCCCAGCAGACCCGGCAGCGGCACGCGGGCGTGGATCAGCGCCCAGCCCAGCCGCCCGGCGAACACCAGCGCCACCGCGACCGCGACGTCGAAAAACCGGGTCTCGAGCGCCAGGCCGCCGCCATGATCGATGGTGCGCAGACCGACCATGGTGATGAACAGCATGAAGGCGATGAACGCCGCGATGCCGCTCTCCTTGAGGATCGCCGCCAGGTCGAGCGGGCGGGCGGTGCCGGCTTCCCCGGCCGCGATCGCAGTCATGGCACCGGGGCCCCCTCGGCCGGGCTGGGCCGCCGGAGCGCGGCGGCGGACTCGGACAGTGCGGACGGCATGCTCACACCTTCTCGATTTCCGGCCGCCCGAGCAGGCCGGAGGGCCGGAAGATCAGCACCAGGACGAGAATGGAAAAAGCCGCCACGTCCTTGTATTCGACCGAGAAATAGCCCGACCAGAAGGCCTCGATCAGGCCGATCAGCAGCCCGCCCAGCATCGCCCCCGGCAGCGAGCCGATGCCGCCCAGCACCGCCGCGGTGAACGCCTTGATGCCGGCCAGAAAGCCGATGTAGAAATGGATCACGCCGTAATACATCGTCACCATCACCCCGGCCACCGCGGCCAGTGCCGCGCCCATGACGAAGGTGATCGAGATGGTGCGGTCGACATTGACCCCGATCAGCGCGGCCATGGTCTGGTCCTGCTCGCAGGCGCGCTGCTGCCGGCCCAGCGAGGTGCGCTGGATCAGCAGGGTGAACCCGGCCATCACCGCCACGGTCAGCAGCATGATCAGGATCTGGAGATAGCTGAGCGTGACCACGAAGCTGCCATCGGCGCCGCTGTTCAGCTCCAGACCGCCCTGGACCACCGGCGGCAGCGGCCGCACCCGCGCGCCCTGGAGAATCTGCACGTAGTTCTGCAGGAAGATCGACATGCCGATCGCCGAGATCAGCGGCGCCAGCCGGAACGAGCCGCGCAGCGGCCGATAGGCCAGCCGCTCCACCGCCCAGCCATAGGCGCTGGTGAAGATCATGGCGATGATCAGCACGACCAGGATGGCCAGCGGCACCCAGGTGATGCCGGCCAGCCCCAGGATCAGGAAGCTCATCAGCCCGATGAACGACCCGATCATGAAAATGTCGCCATGGGCGAAGTTGATCATCCCGATGATGCCGTAGACCATGGTGTAGCCGATCGCGATCAGCCCGTAGATCGCGCCCAGGGTCAGGCCGTTGATCAATTGCTGGGTGAAATACTCCATAAGATCGACCCCGTGCCAACTGTGCCGAGCCGCCGGCCGTGAGGCCGAGGCGGCGCCCCTGACATCCGTTTCAAGCAGCATTCATGCCAGAGCGCGTCGGATCGGCGCGAAAGAGTCAGGCGCATCGACGACCGTCTCGGCAGGTTCGGACACCGCATTGTATCGGGACAAGTCGGCGACACGATAGAGTCGCGCCGCCGCCCCCGCAAGCCCTCAGGAGTCGATGCGGGCCTTTGATGCGATCGGCGGTGCAGGTCGGACCCGTCATCCGAGGTCAAGTTCGCAAAGGCGGCCTCCAGCGAATGCGGCATCCGCTGCGCCGTCAGATGAGAGGCCTCGAATGTCTCGGCGATCTCTGCGAGCGAGACGCCCCGTCGCCGGGCAGCCGCGATCTGAGCGAGACGGACAAGGTCGAGCGCTTTTGCGAAGGACATGGAAACCCCTGTCAGGATTTGACATGGGGCGACGCTAACTTGGCTAGCAAAACGGGTCCAGTGCCTGCCATAAAACGACTAGGCCGCTTTCTCCACGGCACGCTGATTCAGTAGGACGCCAAAATGACTCGCATTTATGAACGCCAGACTGATGCCCTGTTCGCCAACGCCCTGACCCGAAACCCTGCCTTTGCCCGAGCCTTCCTGACGGCCATCGACGGGTCGCCCGGAACAGGTGTCGTCACCGTTGCACTACAGACAGCCCATCAGGGCGCGGGGCACCGGGGCAGCATCGACCTGCAACTCACCCGCTCCGATGGATCGGTCCTGCTGATCGAGAACAAGATCGACGCGGGCTACAGCGTCACTCGCACGGGTGACCCACAGCCCGAGCGTTACCGTGCCAGCATCGCCGCCCTGCGCGCGCGGGGGCTGAAGGCTGCATCGGTCCTGCTGGCGCCAGAGATCTACCTGCGCGGCACGCGCCACGCCAGCGTCTTTGATCATCAGGTCAGCTACGAGGTGCTGCGCCCAAGCCTGACGGGAGCCGATCTTGCGCTGCTCGATGCCGCGATACTTCAGGCTGCCACGCCCTATGACCCGGTGCCGAACCCTTCCACCGCGGCCTTCTTCGCCGATTACGAGACTTTTGCGCTCGCGAACTTCACGGAACTGGTGATCAAGCCCAACCCGAATGGTAACGGCGTTCGGCCGACCGAGTCCCGAACCATCTATTTCGACGTGCCGCGCACCCTGCGGACCTGGGCCGCGCTGCCCCGGCCGCGCATGTCGCTTCAGTGCCGCGACAGCGCCGCCCCTTCGGCCTCGGTCAAGATCATGCTGGGCGGATGGGGCGCGCGGGCGGGCAGCATCCCGGTCCCCGAGAGCCTGGCCGCTATCGGGGGCTACATCCGCCCGGCGCGCGGTTCGCTGGGGATCGTGATCGACACGCCGCAGCTTGACACCCAGATGCCCTTCGACGCGCAGGTCGCCGAGGTCGAGGAAGGGCTGGAATCCGCCCGGCGCCTCGTGCGCTGGTGGAACAACCACGCCGAGATCCTGCGATAATCCTGAGACTGGAGACCGCCATGAGCCAGATTGACGGAATCATCGCCCGGATCCCCACTATGTCCGCCACTTCCCGCGCTGAACTGCGCAGCAATGCCGAAGTCCGGCTCCGGCAGCAGCCCGGCGACGCCGAGGCGCGCCGCGTGATCGAGGCGCTCGATGCCGTCGAGGATACGCGCCGAAAGGCCGCCGATTTCGAGGTGACGGGGCTTCTCGCCTGGGAGAAGCACCGACCCGGCGTAGGAACGTTCCGGGCATTTCATGGAGGCGAGGCGGTCGGGCGCATCTTCAAGCGGGCCAATCATTCGATGACCGAGCGAGACGTCTACTCGGTCGAGATCCTCGGCCAAACGGTTCCCGGTGCGTTCCATCACATCCGGGACGCCCGAGAGGCCGGCGAGCGCGCCTATGCCGCCCGGCAGCCCGAGGGAGGGCAATGACGATCCCGCTCACCACCTATCCGCCGCAGGGTCCCCATGAGGTGATCGAGGCGGTGGCCGCAGTCGGTGTCTCGACCAAGTGGTTTGTCAGCGAGCCGGACCTCGACGTCGCGATTACGGCCTGCCGGGAAGGGCTGCGCCACCGGGCGCCGGAGGCCGGTGCCGATGCGGTCGCAGGATGCCACTTCCAGGTGGAGTTC
>CAZTNV010000012.1:0-27382 GCA_964615535.1 uncultured Mycobacteriaceae bacterium
GGCCGCGGTATAGCTGGGAGGACCGCCCTTGGCGGCATGGTCGAACAGATCGCTCATGGGCCGACTATATCGGCGGGCTGCGGTGCGGCGCAAGGATATGCTGTGCTGGGCCATTTCTGCTCTACAATATCTGGTGGATTGCACCAGTTCTCGTCAAGACCTTCGACAATGATGGGACGCCGACCGTGACCGATTCCCCCGCCGCGCCCGGCGCGGCCGTTGCCGCCGCGCCGGGCGAGCTGGCGTTGCGCACCATCGCGATGCCGAAGGACGCCAATCCCAATGGCGACGTGTTCGGCGGCTGGATTCTGGGCCAGATGGATCTGGCCGGCGGCATGATCGCCTATGAACGCGCCGAGGGGCGGGTGGCGACGGTGGCGATCGATGCCATCACCTTTCACGAGCCGGTGTTCATCGGCGACCAGATCAGTTGCTACGCGGCGATCGAGCGGGTCGGCCGCACCTCGATCCGCATCCGGGTGGAAACCCGGGTGCGCCGGCATGCCGGCGGGCATGTCGTCAAGGTCACCGAGGGCACCTTCACCTATGTCGCGATCGATCTGCGCGGCCGGCCGCGCCCGCTGCCGCCGCGCTGACCGTTGCCGCCGCGCTATAATCCGAAGGCGTGGCCGAGCAGCGCCGCGGCGAAGATCGTGCCGAACAGCGCCAGCAGCGTGGCGGTCTCCTTGGCCAGACAGGACAAGGTCCAAGGAGTGGGGGTCCAAGAGGTCGGGGTCCAAGTGGTCGGGGTCCAAGGGGTGGGGGTCCAAGAGGTGGGGGTCCGAGTGGTCATGGCCGGGCTCCGCAAGGTTCGGGCAGGATCGAGGGTGACGGAATGGGCTATCATGGGATGTTGCCTGAACGTTCGATGTCTATGAAGAGAACATAATACGAACACCAGGTCAAGCCCCGCAGACCGGCCGATTCCGGTCGCCGATCCCGGTCGCCGGGTCCGGTCGCCGATCCGGGTCGAGGTTGCTGCGATGACCGAGGGCTGGTCCGAAACGAAACGTCCTGTCCCAAGAAGGCTTGCAAAGCGTCCGGCAGGCGCTAATATCGCCACTCTGTCAGCGCGCGGCCGCCGTCGCGCCGGCCGGGACCGCGGGCGTAGCTCAGGGGTAGAGCGCAACCTTGCCAAGGTTGATGTCGAGGGTTCGAATCCCTTCGCCCGCTCCAAGACTTTCAGCGATCAGCAAAAGGGCCGGGCATTCACCCCGGCCCTTTTGCGTTGCGATGCTCCCATGCCGGACCCGCGGATCATGATCCCGGAACGACAGCGCCCTCGCTGAATTCGGCCTAGGGGAGCGATCAAAACCTGCCCCCATATTCATTATTTGATAATCAAAGCTTCACTATTGAAGCATTGGAACGACTTTTGTCGGTAAAACGATGCGAATATTATATAAGCCATTGCGCATACGACGCAATGCCAAGTGCGTTCAGGAAATTTCTTGTCTATTGTCCCCCCAGACAACGCGGATCACTGCGCAACGCCTAGCGCATCTCTGGGCTGCGCCCCTGTTCTGATGAACAGACTGGTCCTTGATTTCTTGGATTTGAGAGAGGACCGGCTGACCACGGCGTCGATGTCGATGGCAGGTCTCTGGGGACCCGGAGACCCTCAAACGTCGACAGTGAAATCGACCAGTATAGTCCAACCCGGACCTGCTTGATTTGCTTGAACGATAAGGGGCTTCGACCTTTCATGACGGGTGTTGCGCAACCTTGTGTCATTGCCTTGAGCGCCGTGCTGGTCGTTTTGGGTGCAATGGGTCTGCCGGCCGTCGGGCGTGAACCGAAACCCGCTCCTGCCGTTGCGGCACCCGGTGCCGGCCACGGCTTGGGCTACGTCAAAATCTGGACTCAGGGCCGGGCGCCGCTCCAGCCGGTGTCGGCGTGCAGCGACGGCGACCCGGTGCCGCCCGCCGCCGAGCCGCCGCCGAACCCGACCGGGGCGCAGGCCGAGTCGAGGCGCGCGATCCAATTGGCGCGCCAGGGCGATTTCGAGGAGGCGATCGCCATCCTGGACGCCCTGCGCGCCGCGGCGCCCGACGATATCGATCTGACCGAGGACTATGTGGTGGTGCTGAACTGGGCCGGCCGGGATGCCGACGCGGTGACGGTGTTCTCCGGACTCTATCGCGAGCTGACCCGCGATTACGTGATCGAGGCGGCGGCGCGCTCCTACCGGAATCTCGGCCGCCACGTCGAGGCGCTGGAGCTCTATGCCTTTGGCCGCGAGCGCTCGCCCGACCATCTGCCGTTTTCGGTCGGACTGGTCGCCACGCTGGTCGAGTCCGGCAACGGCGCGGCGGCCGTCGAGCTGGGCAGCCGCCTCGCCCAGGAACACCCGGACAATGTCGATGTGCTCCTGGCCCATGGCGCCGCGCTCGAAGCGGCGCAGGATTTTCCCGCGGCGATCGCGCTTTACGAACGGCTCCGTGCGGCGGAGCCGGGGCGCCGCGATGTCGAGCAGCGCTGGCGCGCGGCCCAGGAACGCCAATTGCCGGCGCCCGGCGCCGAGCACCAGCAGGCCATCGAATCGGCGCGCCAGGGCCGTGTCGGCCCGGCAATCTCGATCCTCACCCGTGCGCACCGGGCGCAACCGGACAATCTGCGGGTGACCTATGATTACCTCGTCGTGCTGAACTGGGCCCGGCGCGATGCCGCCGTGGTGGATATTTTCCGCGGCCTGGATCGCGACCGCACCCCCGACTACGTGATCGACGCCGCAGCCAAATCCTACCGCAATCTCCGCCGGTTCGATCAGGCCATCGAGCTGTACAGCTACGGCCGGACGCGCTCGCCCGATCATCTGCCGTTCTCGACCGGCCTGATCCTGGCCGCGCTCGATGCCGGCCGGATCGAGGACGCCGCGAACCTCGCCCGCGAGACCGAGCAGGCCCACCCCGGCAACGTCGAGGTGCTGCTGGCCCTTGCCGCAGCGCTGCGGGCCCAGCGGCAATTCGCGGAGGAGGTCGAGGTCTGCGACCGCGTGCTCGCGCTGGAGCCGGCCCGGTCGGACGTGCGCCGCCTGCGCCGGACCGCCGCCGGGCGGGCGCGATTGCAGCCGCGTGGCGACAGCGCCCAGATCCCGAACCTGAACTGAGGACAAACCCCCATGCGATTATTGCTGGTTCCGCTGCTGTGCCTGCTATCCTGGCCGCTGCCGGGATTGGCGCAGGATCGGCCCGAGCCGCCGACTCGGGAACGCGCCGTCGCCCTGGCCCGCGCGGGCGATCTGGCCCCGGCGCTGGACATGCTGGAGGCGCTGCACGCCGCCGATCCCGGCGACCTTGCGGTGACCCAGGATTACATCGTCGTGCTCGGCTGGGCCGGGCAGGACGCCCGGGCGGTCGAGCTGTTCGAGACGCTGCCCCGCGATCAGGCCGCGGATTACGTGATCGCCGGCGCCGCGCGCTCCTACCGGAGTCTCGGCCGCACCGACCGGGCGCTCGACCTGTACCGCTACGGCCGCTCGCGCTGGCCCGGCCAGACCCAGTTCGCGGCCGGCGAGGTCAATACCCTGATCGATGCCGGCCAGCCCGAAGCGGCGGTCGAGCTGGCCCGGCAGCTCGCGGAGGCGCGTCCGCGCGATGCCGAGGCGCAGGCGACCTATGGCAACGCGCTGCTGGCCACCGGCCGCGAAGCCGAAGCGCTCGCGCAGGCCGACCGGGTTCTGGCGGATCAGCCCGAACAGCGGGAAGCCCTCAGGCTGCGCATTCTGGCGCTCAGCGAAACCGGCTCGCCCGAGGCGGCGCTGGCCCTGGCCGAACGCCATCCCGGCCTGATGACCGATGCCGAAATCCGCCGCATCGAGGCCAATGCCGTGGCGCTCGGCATCCGGACGGCAAGACAGGTCCAGCCCGGCGAGGCCGACCGGTTCGCCCAGACCGATCGCGCCCTGGCCGAACTCGACCGCCAGATCGCGGAATGGTCGAACGATCCGTCGGCCCGAGCGGCGCTGCTCAACGCGCGGTACGACCGCATCGTCGCGCTCCGCGACCGGTACCGGATGACCGAGGCGATCGAGGACTACCAGCGCCTGCTCGCCGAGGGCATCGAACCGCCGGCTTATGTCCTGAGCGCGGTCGGCGATGCCTATCTGTACCGCCGCCAGCCCGAAATGGCGCGCGACCTCTATCGGGCCGCGCTCGAGGATGATCCCCGCAACCTGGAGACCAGGCTGCAGCTCGTCTACGCCTACACCGAACTCGAGGATTTCGCCGCGGCCCGGGAACTGGTCGACGAGCTGAACGAGGAGCAGCCGATCTGGCTGCCGGTGGTCGAGGGGCGCAGCCTGCTGGAGAACCCCGACCGGCTGCGCACGGAAACGGCCCGCGCCGGGGTCCGGCTCTATGCCGGCGATCTGGCGGAGGCCCAGGAGCTCTACAGCACCCTGGCCGAACGGGCGCCGCGCAACTCGCTGGGCTACGAAGGTCTCGGCAATGTCTATCTGGCGCGCGGCTGGCCGCGGCGCGCCCTGGAGGAGTTCGACCAGGGCCTGGCGGTCGAGCGGCTGAACCGCGAGAGCGGTGCCGTGGTCGGCCCGAGCTACGGTCTCGAGGTCGCCCAGGCGCTGGCCTGGCTTGATCTTCACGATTACCGGCGGGCGGGTGCGGCCGTGGCCGATCTGGTCGCCCGCTTCCCCGAACAGATCGCGGTCCAGCGGCTGGCCCGGCTGTGGGACGTCCACACTATGCGCGAGCTGCGGGTCGCGGTCGAGGCCGGCTTCAACAGCGGCGCCACGGCCGCGACCGGCGAAACCGAGCTGAGCATCGACAGCCAGCTTTTCTCGCAGCCCATCTATTACAATTTCCGCGCCTTTATCGGCTATCTGTTCGCCCAGGCCGATTTCCCCGAAGAGACCGAAACGCTCCACCGCGTTCGGGTCGGGGCCGAATACCGCGGTCCGGGCCTGATCGCCAGCGGCGAGGTCTCGTACAACAATTACGGCGAAACCGATCCGGGCGGCCGGCTGGCCGCGCTGTGGATGCTCGACGACTACTGGTCGGTCGAGGGTTCGCTGGAAGCGTTCAGCCGCGACACCCCGCTGCAGGCGCTGCTGAACGACGTGACTGCCAATTCGGCGCAGCTCGGCGTGACCTACCGGGCCAGCGAGCTGTTCAATGTCCGGCTGGCCGGGCAGGTGCTGGATTTCAGCGACGACAATGTCCGCTCGCTCGGCCTGCTGTCGCTCGTCACGAGGCTGTATCGCCGACCGGATTTTCTGATCGATGGCGGCATCGACCTGTCGATCTCGCACAACACCGAGTCCGATGTGCCCTATTTCAGCCCCGAGCTGGACTCGGCACAGACCGCCTCGGTCGCCTTCGAGCATCTGCTTTATCGCCGCTACGAGAATGCCTGGTCGCACCGGCTGACGCTCACCGCCGGCAATTACTGGCAGGAGAATTTCGGCAGCGATTTCGTCGGCGGCGTCCGTTACGAGCATCGCCTGCTGTGGAACGACGTGATCGATGTCTCGCTCGGCGGCGGCTACAACCGTCAGGTCTATGACGGCGATCCGGAGGATCAGTTCGCGATCTTAGGTCGGCTCACCTGGAGATTCTAGCCATGATTCGCAGGCTGTTTGTGGTGCTGGTCGTGATGTTGTGGTCGCCCGCGGCCTACGCCGCCAATGAATTCATCGTCCTGTGCTATCATGATCTGGTCGATACCCGGCCCGGTCAACGCGCCGAACAGAATTCCACGGCCAACTTCGCCGCTCATCTGCGCTGGCTGCACGACAACGGCTACAACCCGATCTCGATCGACGACGTCGTCGCGGCGCGCGACGGCAGACGGCCGCTGCCCGACCGTGCGGTGCTGATCACCTTCGACGACGGCTATTCCAGCTTCTACACCCGGGCCTATCCGCTGCTCCGGGCCTATCGCTACCCGGCCGTCCTGGCGGTCGTCGGAAGCTGGCTGATGGTCCCGCAGGGCGCCATGGTGCCCTATGGCGACGACCAGTTGCCGCGCGAACGGTTCATGACCTGGGAGCAGGTGCGCGAGGTGGCCAATTCGGGCCTGGTCGAAATCGCCTCGCACTCGTTCGATCACCATTACGGCATTCCGGCCAATCCGCAGGGCAATCAGCAGCCCGCGCTGCTGGCGCGCCGCTTCGATACCGCAACCGGCCGGTACGAGGATGAACCGACCTACCGGGCCCGGGTGCGCGCGGATCTGGCGGCCAATTCGGACATCATCCGGCGCCAGACCGGGCGGAGCCCGAGAACCATGGTCTGGCCCTACGGCGCCTACAACGGTGCCCTGATCGAGATCGCCCGCGACCTCGGCATGCCGGTCACGCTGACCCTCGACGACAAGGTCAACCGCCCGTCCGATCTGCCGGCGGTCGGTCGCATCCTGCTGATGCAGGACCCGACCCTCGGGGAGTTCGTCCAGCAGGTTCAGAATCCGGCGGGGGAGACGCCGATCCGGGCGGTCCGGATCAGCCTGGACGACCTCTACGACCCGGACCCGGCGGAGCAGGAGCGAAAGCTCAGCGTTCTGATCAATCGCATCTACAATTACGGCATCAGCGCGGTCGTGCTCCAGGCGTTCAGCGATCCGGACGGCGACGGGGTCGCGCGGCAGCTCTATTTCCCCAACCGGCATCTGCCGATGCGCGCCGATCTGTTCAATCGTGCCGCGTGGCAGCTCTATACCCGCGCGAATGTCCGGATCTATGCCTGGCTGCCGGTGCTGGGGTACGATTTCGGCGATCCAAGATTGCTGGTCCAGGCCGTGCCGGGCGGCAGTGCCGCGCCCGACCGCGCCGTGCCGATCCGGATCTCGCCGTTCGTGCCCGAAGCGCGGCGGCGCGTGCGGGAGATTTACGAGGACCTTGGGGCGTCCTCGGAATTCCAGGGCCTCGCCTTCCTGCGGGATGCCGCCCTTACGGAGTTCGAGGATGCCAACCCGGCCGCCCTCGCCTATTACCGCGACCGCCTGGGGCTGCCGGCATCGGTCGAGGCGATCCGCGCCGATTCCGGCTTGATGCAGCGCTGGTCGGCGGCCAAGACCGCCGTGCTGATCGATTTCACCAGAGAGTTGCACCAGGCCGCCTATACCTATACGTCGCCGATCGCCACCCTGCGCAGCATCGACGCCGCAGCGGTGCTGCAGCCGGCCATGGCGGTCCGGTTCGCCCAGGACCCGTCGCTGTTCCTGCGCAGCTACGACCATGTCGCCGTTTCGACGGCACCGCTGCCGGGCAGTGCGGCGCACGGCAGGGCGTGGCTCAACACGCTGGTGACAGCGGTCGGCCGCCATCCCGATGGCCTGCGGCGCACCGTGTTCGAATTGCCGACCGTCGATAGCCGCCGCGGCAACCGGCCGGTCGATGACGCCACCCTGCGCCAGGAGATGCGCATGATGCTGTCGCTGGGCGCCAGCCATTACGGCTATTTCCCCGACGATTTCCTCAACAACCGGCCCGATGCGAGCCGGCTTCACGGCGCCCTTTCGGTCATGACCTATCCGTTCGTCCGCTGATCCAACAGCCGCGCCGCATCGGCCGGTTCGATACCTGACCGGACTCGAACTGGGCCGATCTGGTGCGGCTCCGGAGAACCGACACTATGATTGAAGTTCTGCAATTCTCGATGATGGAATGGGTCGTCGGTTTTGGCGACCTGCTGCTGAATTTCTTGTTTTTCTATCCGCTGTTCATGTCGTCTCTGTGGATGGTGGGCGGGCTGTACTACTATTTTCACTGGGAACGGTGGAACGGCAGTCCGCGCGAGTTGCCGGATCTGGTCAACCCGCCTTTCGTGTCGATCATCGTGCCGTGCTTCAACGAAGGCGACAACGTATTCGAAACGATCGGCGCCCTGATGCGCCAGAAATATCCCAACTTTGAAGTCATCGCGGTCAATGACGGGTCGCGGGACAATACCGGGGCGTTGCTCGACCAGCTCCAGCATCGGTATCCGTCCCTCCGGGTGGTCCATTTCGCCAAGAACCAGGGCAAGGCGATGGGTCTGCGCATGGGCGCGCTGGTCGCACATGGCGAGATCCTCGTCTGCATCGACGGCGACGCGCTGCTCGACGAGCATTGCGTTGCCTGGCTGGTCAGGAATTTCGCGGACAATCCCCGGCTGGGCGCGGTCACCGGCAATCCCAGAATCCGCAACCGCACGACCCTGCTCGGCAAGATTCAGGTCGGCGAATTCTCTTCGATCGTCGGGCTGATCAAGCGCACCCAGCGCATCTATGGCCGCGTCTTCACCGTTTCGGGGGTCATTGCCGCGTTCCGCAAATCGGCGCTGCACGATGTCGGGTATTGGAGCGTCGATATGATCACCGAGGATATCGACATTACCTGGAAGCTGCACCTGCGCTGCTGGACGGTTCATTTCGAACCCAACGCCTTATGCTGGATTCTGATGCCCGAAACCCTCAAGGGCCTGTGGCGCCAGCGGCTCCGCTGGGCCCAGGGCGGGGCCGAGACCGCGCTGCGCTACTGGCGGGTTCTCGGGCACTGGAAAATGCGCCGGATGTGGCCGCTGCTGATCGAATACTGGATCAGTCTGGCATGGTCCTACACCTTCTGCCTGGCGATCGTGCTCTGGGTGGTCGGCAAGGTGGCGCCGCTGCCGGAAGGATTGAACGTGCCGGACCTGTTCCCCGCGTTCTGGGGCATCGTGTTGGGCACCACCTGCCTGCTGCAGTTCAGCGTCAGTCTGTGGATCGACAGCAAATACGAGGAGGGATTGGCGAAATACTATTTCTGGGTCATCTGGTACTTTCTGTTTTACTGGATGATCAATGTGGCCACTTCGGTGGTCGGGTTTCCCAAAGCCATCGTCAAACGCAAGGGACAACGGGCGACCTGGGTCAGCCCGGACAGGGGAGTTCGTGAGACATGACTGTTTCAATCATCATTGACGCGCCGGGCCTGCGCAGCCGGGGCCTGCGCTACCGGGACTGGGCGCTGACCATCCTGATGTGGGGTCTGTGGATTTTCGTCTGTCGGCATCTGGTGATGTTCTTCGGCTGGTTGGGCGGGGT
Organism: uncultured Mycobacteriaceae bacterium; assembly: GCA_964615535.1. Lineage (GTDB taxonomy): Bacteria > Pseudomonadota > Alphaproteobacteria > DSM-16000 > Inquilinaceae > CAZTNV01. The sequence goes on from CAZTNV010000012.1 coordinate 9,022, forward strand.
CTATACCGGCATACTCGACATCAATGCGATGATCGAGTTGCGGCATGTCGGCGGGCCGCTGGTCCTCTATGCCGCGATCGCGGCCGGCAACGGCGCGTTGCTGATCCTGTGGGCGCGCTACAATCAGATCCGGTTTCGCGGGCGCGACCGGCGGCAGACCCACCGCCGGGTCACCGTCGACGACCTTGCCGCCTTCTTCGATGTGGCGACGGGCGAGATCAGGCGTTGCGCCGGCGCCCGCCGGATGGTCATGCACCACCACGCCGACGGCCGGATCGAAGCCATCGGAATGGGCGCGGCGGCGCCCGAACCGGTCGGAGCCTAGCCGTGCCGCCGCCGGCCATACGATCCGGGGCAGGGCCGGGCGCAAACGGCCGGGTGCGGCGGCTCCGCCCGCTCCGCACCCGCCTCGGTTCGGTGCTGGCGCTGGCCGCATCGCTGAGCGCAACCGCCGCCGTGTCCGGGCCGGGCGCGGCGGCGGACGCGACCTCCGTCCACGACCCGGTCGGGCACGACCCGGTCCTGCACGACCCGGTCCAGGTCGCGGCGACCGACCCGATGGACCGCCGCCAGTTCCTGCACGGGGTCAACCTGCTGCCGGTCGGCAAGCGTCTGTTGCTGATCTTCAGCGCCAACAGCCATCCGCCGCGGCCCGCCATCCCCTCCGCTTCGCGCACCGGCTGGGAACACGACATCTTCCATTCCTGGATCGATCCCGCCAATCCCGGCCTCGATTTGCAACTTTTGGTCGAAGGCGACGAGGCCCAGGAACCTGCCAGCGCGGCGATGAATACGCAAGGCCGGATTCTCGTCACCAGCGAGGACGGCCAGGACGGCATCAACCAGTTTGCCGGGCTGTGGGATGCGGCGCTCACCCCGATCCGGCCCTATCCCGAGATCATGATCCGCCGCGGCGGCCATTCCGGGCATGCGGCGGCCATCGGCGAGCAATTCCTGGTGGTCTATGGCGAGGGCTGGATCGACGGGGACGGGGTCAGCGATCTCGGCACCGGCGACGATGTCTGGGCACGGCCGGTCGGCGCCGACGGCGTGACCGGCCCCGAAATCGAGATCGCGGTCGGCGATGCCACGCGGGACTGGTGGCCGGTGGTCGCGGCGTCCGATGACGATGCGCTGGTCGTCTGGCAGCGCCACCGCCCCGGCACCGGGACCAGCGGCGGAACCCTGGAAGGCGCCCTGGTCGATGCGGCGGGATCGGTGGGACCGCGGCTGCGCATCGCCGACAACATCGTCTATTACGTTTACGAAACCCGTTATATCGAGTCCCTGGACCGCTATCTGGTGCTCGGCGACCGGCCGGATGGCGGGTTTGCCGTGCTGATCGACCGGGCCGGCCGGATCGCGGCGCGGCACGACCGGCTGCCCGCGACCATCCGCGAAGCCCGGCCGGCCATCGTCGACACCGCGGCAGGGGTCGCCGCGGTCTATCCCACCCCGCCCACCGGCGTGGCGGTCCTCCGGCTCGGCCCGCAATCGATCGAGCTGGCCGGCACCATCGCCGCCGCCCGGCCGGCGAACCGTCCCTGGGACAGCGTCGGCATCGACGGCGTGGCCACCGCGCCGGACCGCGTGCTGTTCGCCGCCGGCTCGATCGACGGCCTCGATCTGGTGACGATCGACCTGACGGCGCTCGACCCGCCGGGTACGACTTCGCCGGTGCGATAGGACGGTTTCCGAGTTCCCGGGAGGGCCGCCGTCCCGGCTGCCGCCGCGGGTCGCAGGCCCGCGCTCCCGGACTTCGATCGACCGGCCCGAGTTCCGCTCTGGAATTCATCTAAAATCTCAATAAATCTTCTGTTTCCTGCACGGACCGCCGCAACCCCACGGCGTTCTGTCCAATAGTGTGATTGGGCATCTTCCAAGGTACTGAATATTCAAAAGTTTTAGTTATGTTGTCTGATTGAATCCTTGCTCAGAAATTATGTAGATTATTATGCAAATCAATCACAGAATCATGATCGCATGTTGTCTGCGGTGAGCTGTTCAGCACCGGCGGCAGAGACTGATCTATTGATCGGCGTGTATTGGGATGCAGAACATGGTTTGGCTTGGTGGATTGATCAAGCTGCCGAAAACCGGAAGCCGGGCTAGCCATAATGACTTGGCTTGGTGCGGATAGTCTGCGGGCCTTTCGCTGCTGCAAGAGTCGCAACAGAAGACAAGGTGCAGTCGGATGCAGGAGACGGTTCGAAACGAGTCGGTGGCGGCGGCATTCGCGCTCGTCAAGCTCGCCCGTCTGATTGCCGAGGGCAGCGGCGATCCTGCGATCCCGATCGGACTCATCGATGGACCCGTCGACCTCGATCACCCGGCCTTCTCCGGGTCCGACCTGCGCACCGTCAGGCCGAACCAGCGTGCGGCCTGCCGCGATCGGCGCAGCGTCGCCTGTTCCCACGGCACCGCGATCGCCGGCATCCTGTGCGCCGGGCGCGGTTCGCCGGCTCCGGCGATCTGCCCGTCCTGCACCGTCCTGGTCTATCCGATCTTTGCCGAGGAGGCGCAGGAGGCGAGCGAGCCGGGGACGGCGACCCCGGCCGAGCTGGCCCGCGCGATCATCGAGACCGTCGATGCCGGCGCCCGGATCGTCAATCTCAGTCTCGGCCTGATCCCGGCGGATATCTCCAGCTATCGCGACTTGACCGAGGCTTGCGATCATGCGGCGCGGCGCGGCGCGATCCTGGTGGCGGCGGCCGGCAATCAGGGCCGGATCGGCTTTCTGCCGCTGCTGAACCATCCCTGGGTCATCCCCGTCGCGTCCTGCGACCTGGACGGCAGGATAACCCCTGAGTCGAACATCAGCCCGAGGATCGGCAGGCAAGGGTTGCTTGCGCCGGGATCGTCGATGCCGACCACCGCTCCCGGCGCGGCCTACATGCCCATTTCGGGAACCAGTGCGGCGGCAGCCATCGTCACGGGCGCAATGGCTCTTCTCTGGTCGCAGTCACCGGCAATGCCGGCTCTCGAACTCAGGGCAGCCGTCCTGGACGCGGCAAGGCAGCGGCACCGCTCGATCGTCCCGCCGCTGCTCGACGCGGAAGCAGCGCGAGAGCATTGGCGCGCGTCAATCAAACGAAGGGAGAGCACCATGTCTGACGGCACCACCCAGGCGGAGATCGCCCCGAACGCCGCGGCGCCGCCGCCGCCGCGAGTTGCCGCGGTTCAACCGGCGGCCCGGCGAGCGGCGATGCATCCCGAGGCGCGGCCCGAGGCGCGGCCCGAGGCGCGGCGCGGTCGCGTGGTGGGCCAGACGGTACCCTGTCCCACCTGCGCCACCGGCGAGACGACGGAGTCCGATCCGCCCACCTTCATCTACGCCATCGGCCACGTCCATGTGCGCTTTCCGAGTCCATCGATCGAAAAGGAATTCGCGCAGTGCATCGCCACCGACTCGACCGCGCGGCTCACGGATCAGGCGGTGCTGCACCAGGCGCTCAGGGACTACCACTACCTCGCCAATGAGGTCTGCTGGGTCTTCATGGTGGATTCGGTCGAGACCTACATTCTCGTTCCGAGAGACCACACCGTACTCGACCAGCTCGTCGAGGCGGTGAGGCCGTCCGAACAGGGAATCGATACCGATGTGATCATCGGCACGCGCGGCTCGATGGCGCCCGTGGACATGTGCAACGGGCTGATCGTGCCCCTCGTCCTGGTCGACCGGATCTACAGCTTTCCCAAGCCGGATCTGATGAACGCCATCAAGCGGCCGAGCACATCGGACATGTCGGACGAGGAATTCGCGCCTGCCGTCAGCGCTCTTTTCGAGCAGTTGCAGCAGTTGGCCGACAATGTCGGGGCGACCGACGAGCATCGTGCGGTCAACTATCTGTCGGTCCGGTATCAGCAGATCTACACGCACACGGCCGATATGTTCGCCCGGGATTTCTCGCTGACGGGCGTCGACGTCGCTTCGTCGCGCATGACCGGGCCCCGCAGACTGGTCAACGTCATCTTCACCTACACAAACCGAAAGTCGGGGGTGGAAGAAAAATACCGGGTACGCGTCGATGTGACGGAGAAATACCCCTATCTCGACAAGAAGATTACGCCGTTCTTCGAACGCGACTGATATTCGGCTGGCGATGACAGTGGCCGGTGACAGTAGAAGGAGTAATGCCCAATGCCGCTACCTGGATTCACGGCGGAGGCCAGTATCGGCCCGACGACCCAGGTCTACCGGGTCCATGACCGCTATGGCACGACCGCTCTTTCCGGCCTGTATCCACAATTCGACGGCGAAGTCGAAGACATGGATCTCGGCTGGGAGGAGGGTATCGACGACGAAACGGCCATGGCGATGGAGGACGACCTCGATAACGGCACTGCCATGGACATGATGGCGGAAGACGATATCGGGGCTGTCGACGACCTCGAAAGCATCGAGAACATCGAGGGCGTCGAAGACGTCTGAGGTAGGACGCGATTTCGAAACCATTTGCGAAAGGAGCAGTTCGATGACCATGCCAGGATTTACCGCCGATGCGGCGATCGACGGCTTCGGAACGCCGTATGGGATGACCGGAACGGCGGACGCCCCGGCCAAGGGCGGGGTGGTGGTGCCGCAGGCCTGCGTGAATCTCGGGCCCTGCCGGGTCTGCGTGGATTTCAGGCCGTTCCCGCCGAGGGCCTGCCTGAGGTTTTCGTGCCTGGGCTTCAACCGCAGCATCTGCGTGCCGTAATCATCCGTTCGACCTGCACGGACGCGTCGCTCCCGGCGCGTCCGCGCCTTTTCGTCCGCACCGTGCCGAACCAGGGGAGCACAGATGGGCCTGCCAGGATTCACGGCCGACAAGGCCATCGACGATGCCGAAGACGGGACGGCCGAGGACAGCCCGCGCGCCCGCTATCGGATCGCCGTGCCGGGACTGGCGTCGGGAGAGGTCGGCCTGGGGGACGTCATTTCGCGGACCACATCCCTGGTCGGCATAACGCCCTGCGGCGGCTGCCGGCGCCGCGCCCAGGCGCTCAACGGGTGGCTGTCGTTCTCGCCGCGGCGGTAGGCGGCACTCAGACCTGCCAGATCGACCGGTAGAGCCTGGGCAGCGTCAACCCATCCCGCAGATCCACCCAGGCGGCGCAGGCGGCACCGTCCTCGCCGATGACGAGAGACTGGTAGGAGCCGAGCGCGTCCGTGCACTCCTCGCGGTCCCGCGACGATCGGGGCAGGGCCACCCGGGCCCCGTTGCCGGCAAGCGACACCGGACGCGAAAAGCTGCTGCCGAAATCGGCCGAGACGGCGTGCAGGACATCGAGGTGACGGCCCCGGAGATCGGTCCAGATCGCGTGCAGGCGGCCCGCGGGATCGAAGGCGAGGGCGGCGTTGGTCCCGTGACGCGTCAGCATGGCGCGCCGCGACCAGCTTCGTCCGCCATCGCGGCTCCCGACCAGCAGGATTCTGGACATCGCATGGGCTTCATGGACCGAGATCACGATGTTCCGCCCGCCGGCATCGATCGCCAGTTCCGTTGACGGCGTGCCGATGGTCACCCCCAGCAGCCCGCTCGCGACGCCGGTTCCGGCCACCGCCTGCGCTCTTATCGAAACCGGCGCCGCGAACTCGGCGCCGCCGTCGCGGCTGGCCGACACATAGATCCGGTTACCGTAATAGGCCGCCCAGGAGACGAGCAGCGCCCCATCGGGGGCCGCGCGGATCGCCGGCCCCTGATAGCCATCCACGAACCACCAGGAGCGATGCTCTCCCGCCGAGATCGTCCTGGGCTCCGACCATGTCCGGCCCCGATCGGTCGACCTGATGACCTGGATCGTGCCCCTCAGCATCTTCAGACTGCGCCCGGTATGCTCGATGCCGGAGAAGACGACATGGAGATCGCCGTTCGCGGCAACCGCCAGTTTCGGGCGATCGGGAATCCCGTCGAGCTTCGAGACGATCGCCGTCCAGGGCGACCATGTCCGGCCGGCATCGGCCGAGTGCGAAATCTCGAGTATCCCGCCGCTGTAGTCTTCCCGGGCGGACATCGCGACAACGAACACCGTGCCGCGCGCATCGACCCCGACCGTCGGATTGCCGGTCACGGTGAATTCGGGGCGCTTGTGGAACGCCGGGGTGCTCCAGCTCCGGCCGCCATCCAGGCTGACGGCGCAGCCGCAGGTCCAGCCATGGATACCCGTCAGGCTCGTGTCGTCGGTCCAGGCCGCGGCCAGACAGCCGCCCGGCCCCGGAACGACCTGGACCTCGTGCTGCCGCCGCTTCAGGCCCGCGGACAGCGGGTGCCCCTCGGCCGGCGGCCGCGACCGCGGCAGGGCGCCGGACCCCCGCCGATCCGCGCCTTCATTCGGGATCTGATGCGTGCCTGCCATCCTGGTATGGCCGGCGCTGCCGGCCCCGCCGCGAAGCCCGTTCAATCAAGTCTTGGGTCCGACCCGGCCGGGATCAAGCCCGCGGCAATCGTCAATCGCCGCTCTGGACCGTATAGGCCCGGCTTCTGTAATAGTTCAGCACGTAAATCCGGATCGCCGATGTCAGATTTGGATCGTCCCGGTTCTCGTCGACTTCCCTCATCAATTGATGAATCGTTATTGCTCTTTGCCGGGTAATATCCTTGATGCCCTGCCAGAAATCCAGCTCAAGGCGCACGCTGGTGCGGCCCCGCTTCAGAACGAAATTGAACGTCTTGTATGGCTCCAACTCGTATGGCTCCATCACGACGACTCCGATCGCGCCTGTCCGAATGCTGCGGTGAACAGTCGGGCAGAGTGCGCACCAGCCACTTCATGGCGAACGCGTCGTTATCCTTGTCTTCGGGGACCGGTCCCGGCCGTCCGTTGGCGTCCATGGTACGCACACTTTTGCTTGATGAAATTTCGAAGTTGCACACGATTTTGAATGCGGCGACAAATACCTTTGGTAAAGTTTCTTCTTGCGAGCCTATCCGAAGGACCTGGGTGGAAATTCATGACAATGTCCGAGTTCGACCTGGACCGCACCGATTTCAAGATTCTCAATTTCCTTCAAAGGGATAACCGGATCACCAACCAGGATCTGGCCGACGCCGTGGCGCTGTCGCCGCCGACCTGCCTCCGGCGGGTGCGCCGGCTGCGCGACTCCGGACTCATCAAGGCGGATGTCAGCCTGATCGATCTCGGCAAGATCGGCAGTCATCTCATGCTGGTGGTCGAGATCGAGCTGAGGGATGAGGACCGGGAGCAGATGGATGCCTTCGAACGGCATCTGATCGGCCATCCTTCGGTCATGAAGTGCTTTCTGGTTGCCGGGGAGGTCGATTACATCGTGCTGCTGTGCGTCAAGGACATGAAATCCTACGAGAAATTCGTCCGTCAAAGCCTCTACGCCAACCGCCTGGTCGAGCGATTCCGGACCCTGACGGTGATCAGCCAAATCAAGGACGAAACCAGAATCGATCTGCCCCTGAAACCGTGACCGGACATCCGCTCCGGCTGCGGCCGGACAGGGGCTGGCCGATGCGCCGCCGCCGCGCTAGGGTGGCGGGGCGGCGCAAGGCCGCCGACCATCCCCCAGGCAGCGGCGGGTCCGACCAAGATGAGCGATGCGCTGATGAGCCATGCGCTGACCGGGGCGGCGATCCTGTCGCTGGCGATCTGGGCCTATCTGCTGATCTCGCGCGGCGGCTTTTGGCGGGCCGACCAGCGGCTGCCGGACGATCTTCCGGCGCCGCCGTCCTGGCCGGCGGTGGTCGCAGTGGTGCCGGCGCGCGACGAGGCGGCGGTGATCGAACGCTCGCTCGCCTCGCTGCTCGATCAGGACTATCCGGGCGCCCTGGCCATCGTGCTGGTCGATGATCACAGCACCGACGGCACCGGGGCGATCGCCGCCGGCCTGGCCTGCGGCACGGCGGGCCGGCTGGCCGTGATCCAGGCGCCGCCGCTGCCGCCCGGCTGGTCGGGCAAGCTGTGGGCGCTGGCCGCCGGCCTCGACCACCCCGCGGCGCGCGATCCGGCGGTGCACCATGTGCTGCTGACCGATGCCGACATCGCGCACGACCCCGGCTCGGTCCGCCGGCTGGTCGCCAAGGCCGAGGCGGAACGGCTGGATCTGGTGTCGCTGATGGTGCGGCTGGACGCCGCCGGCTTCTGGGCGCGGCTGCTGATCCCGGCCTTCGTGTTCTTTTTCCAGAAGCTCTATCCGTTTCCCTGGGTCAACGATCCCGGCCGATCCGAAGCGGCGGCGGCCGGCGGCTGCGTGCTGGTCCGGCGATCGGCGCTGGAGGCGGCGGGCGGCATCGCGGCGATTCGCGGCGAGCTGATCGACGACTGCGCGCTCGCCCGCACGATCAAGCGGCGTCCCGGCTCGGGCGGCATCTGGCTCGGCCTGACCGGCCGGGTCCGCAGCCTGCGCCCCTATGCCGCTCTGGCCGATATCTGGAGCATGGTGGCGCGCACCGCCTTCACCCAGTTGCGCCATTCCGCGCTGCTGCTGGCCGGGACCCTGGCCGCCATGATCCTGACCTATCTGGTGCCGCCGGCCGCGGCGCTGAGTTGGCCGCTGCACGGCGATTGGGTCGCGGCGCTGGCCGGCCTGGGCGCATGGCTGGCCATGGCGGTGGCCGTTCAGCCGAGCCTGCGGCTCTACGGCAGACCGGGCGCCGAGGCGCTGCTGCTGCCGGTGGCGGGGTTGTTGTACAGCCTGATGACGGTGGCTTCGGCGCTCCGCCACTGGCGCGGCCGCGGCGGGCAGTGGAAGGGCCGGGTTCATCACCGCTCGGCCTGACGGCGCGGGCCCGATCGGCCCTCAACCCCGAATGACCCTCAACCCCGAATGACCCTTAACATTGCGGTCTGGCGCGCCAGATACCATGACCGGAAGTTCAGCCGAAGGCCCTCCGCCATGCCGATCCGACCCGTCCTGCTGTATGCCGCCCTCGCGCTGCTGGCGATTGGTCCGGTGGCGGGGGGCGAGGCGCGGGCCGATCCGGGCCGGTTCGTCACCGGTCTGGGCGAACGGACCAGCGGCATTCTCAGCCGGCCGGGCCTGACCGGAGACGAGGCGGTGGCGGCGTTCCGCACCCTGCTGCGCGAGGATTTCGACATTCCCGGCATGGGCCGCTTCGCGCTCGGCCGCCACTGGAACGCGGCCGACGAGGACCAGAGGCGGCGATTCCTCGACCTGTTCGAGGAGGTTTTCGTGCAGACCTATGCCGGCCGGTTCACCGAGTTCGGCGACCGCTCGATCGCGGTCACCGGGACCCGGCCCGAGGGCGAACGGGAGGTCGTGGTCGACAGCGCGGTCGTCGGCGGCGGCGCCCCGCCGATCACGGTGACCTGGCGGGTGCGCAACGCCGCACCCGAGTCCGGATCGCAGTACCGCGTGGTCGATGTCACGGTGATGGGGCTGAGCATGCGAACCGTGCAGCGCGCCGCGTTCAGCATCCTTCTCCAACGCCATGACGGCGACTTCGACGGCCTGCTCGGTGCCATGCAGGCGCTGGTCCGGACGGCGCACGGCAAGTCATGACGCGACCGCCCGGCGCCGGCCTTGCGCGGCCGGCCGGTCACCCGGCCGAGCCGTTGGCGCTGGCCATCCGGCTGGTTACGCGGTTGATCGCCGCCAGCAGGCCCTCGAACCCATCGCGCCGAAAAACGGCGGTGTATTCCGAACGCTGGCGCGACAGCTCGCTGATCGTGCCTTCCAGGAACACGTCCAGGATTTTCCACTGGTTGCCGCTCGGACGCAGCACGTAGTTGATCAGGACCGGTGTCCCGCTCGGCCGCACGAGCTGCGTTCTGACCATCACGGCGTTGCGCGGCGCCGGCTCCGCCGCCGTGATCTCGAACCGTTCGCCGGAATAGCCGTCGAAGCGGGCGGCATAGGTCGCCAGGCTCATCTGGCTGAACGCCTCGATCAGCCGGGCCTGCTGGCCGGGATCGAGGCGGTCGAAATTGGTCTGTCCGACCGCGAACCTGGCCATGGTCGCGAAATCGAAGACCTGCGGCAGCACCGGCGCAAGACGCTGATACCGGCCCTGAAAGCCGAGCTGGCGGGCGTTCTGCATGACGTCGAGCAGGGCCTCGTTGAGCTGCTGGACCACACGTTGAGGACCAGCGGTCTCCTGGGCGGCCGCGGGCAGGGCCGGGGCCGCGGTCAGCGGGACGGCCAGAGTCAGGACGGCCAGAATCGCGGCAACGGTTCGGCGCATGACGAAGCGCATGGCGGCTATCTCCTGGGCCGGAACCCAAAGGGTCCGATCCGTTTTGGGTCCGATCCGATTGGCGCCGGCGATCGGGTCGAAGGGTGGCGCTCGACCCCGTCCCGGCGACATGTCTCCCTGTATCAAAGCGCACTTTGTCGACCTGCGCTGTGTCGGAGCGCACTGTGGCGCCTTTGTCACGGAATTCGTGGCCGCGACACACTGCCGTAAATAGGATGTCAGGGCACCAATGATCAAGAGCGCAGGACTCTTTCAAATCTAGGCATTATTTGGGCATATGGTGTGTCGGGCGCTAGCGGTTTCAGACGCGATCACGTCGGTGTGATCATGAAAAAGGGCTATACTTGCTTTGGGAGTCGCATATCCGGTCGTCGATCCGGCTTCGACCGCGGGAGTCCGGCCGCCCGGATGGACCGCCCCTCCAGCATCGCGCTACGCTCGATATCAGGGGTGGCGAATGCGGTGCTATGGTCCACAATAGAGCGGACTCGGTTCGAGTCAGGTTTCTGACTCAGGTTGGTGTTGGGGAGGCCGTCGGCGGAGCGTCATGCCCGATCCCGTATCGAAATCTGCCATGTCATGCCGCGCGGGCCGCCGTGCGGATTGCGATCCGGGACGGTCGCCGTGACCGCGCTGGTCACCGGGGCGACCGGGTTCGTCGGATCGGCCGTGGTGCGGGCGCTGCTGGCGGGCGGCGAGACCGTGCGAGTGCTGGTGCGGCCCGGCTCCGACCGGCGCAATCTGGACGGGCTGGCGGTCGAGCCGGTCGAGGGCGACCTGACCGATCCGCACTCGCTCGACCGCGCGGTGGCCGGCTGTTCGGCGCTGTTCCACGTCGCCGCCGACTACCGGTTATGGGTGCCGAAGCCGGCGGAGATCCACCGCGCCAATGTCGAGGGCACCCGCGATCTGATGCTGGCCGCCGGCGCCGCGGGGGTGCGGCGGATCGTCTATACCTCCAGCGTGGCCACGCTCGGCCTGCACGCCGACGGCAGCCCGGCCGACGAGGATACGCCGGTCGCCATCGAGGCCATGATCGGCCCCTACAAGCGCTCGAAATTCCTGGCCGAGCAGGAGGTCCGGCGGCTGGTCGCCGAGTCCGGACTGCCGGCGGTGATCGTCAATCCCTCCACCCCGGTCGGGCCGCGCGACGTCAAACCGACCCCGACCGGCCGCATGGTGCGCGACGCGGCGGCCGGGCGGATGCCGGCTTTCGTCGATACCGGCCTGAACATCGTCCATGTCGACGATGTCGCGCGCGGTCACCTGCTGGCCTTCGAGCGGGGCCGGATCGGGGCGCGCTACGTCCTGGGCGGGGAGGACATGACCCTCCGGGCGATCCTGGGCGAGATCGCGCGGATTGTCGGCCGCCACCCGCCGCGGCTGGCGCTGCCCCATGCCGCGGTCCTGCCGATCGCGGTGATCGCCGAGGCGGTGGCACGGGTGACCGGGCGCGAGCCGCTGGCCACGGTCGACGGCGTCCGCATGGCGCGCAAGCACATGTTCTTCTCCTCGGCCAAGGCGGTTGCCGAGCTGGGCTACCGCTATCGCCCGGCGGCGGAGGCCCTGCGCGATGCCGTCGCGTGGTTCCGATCCGAAACGGATCGCCGGTCTTGAAGCACGCCGCCCTGTTCGCTCTGCTGGCCGGCTTGGCGCTGCTGACCGGGCTGATCGCCTGGCAGGGGGTGGCGGAGATCGGCGCTCTGCTGGCCGGGGCCGGCTGGGGCCTGCTGCTGGTCGCCGCCTTCCATCTGGTGCCGATCGCGCTGGCCGGGCTGGCCTGGCGCAGCCTGCTGCTCGGGCAGGGCATCGTCCGGCCGGTCGGGGAGCTGATCCGGCTGCGCTGGCTGGCCGATTCGATCAACGCTTTGCTGCCGGTGGCCCAGCTCGGGGGCGAGGTGGTGCGCGGGCGGTTGCTGATGCGCAAAGGGGTCGGCGGCGCGGCGACCGGAAGCAGCATCATCGTCGACCTGACCCTCGGCCTGCTCAGCCTGATCGTCTATGTGCTGACCGGCGTCCTGCTGCTCGCGGCGGTGGGCAACGGCCTCGGGCCGGGCATCGGGCCGCTGGTGGCCGGCGTCGGCATGCTGGGCCTGATGATCCTGGCGCTGATCGCGGTGCAGCGGGGCGGCGTGCTGATGCGCCTGGCGCGGCTGCTGGAAGGCCGGTCGGACGGCCGGGTCTGGCTGTCGGTGACCGGCGGCGCGGCGGCGCTCGACCGCGCCCTGGGCGAACTGTACCGGCGGCGCGGGCCGGTGCTGCGCGCCTTTCTGTGGCGGCTGGCGGCCTGGCTGGGCGGGGCCGCGGAGACCGCACTGGCGCTCCACATCCTTGGCCATCCGGTCGGCTGGGCCGAGGCGCTGATCCTGGAAAGCCTGGCCCAGGCCGTGCGCAATGCCGGTTTCGCCGTACCGGCCGGGCTGGGAGTGCAGGAGGGCGGGCTGATTCTGGCCGGCGCGCTGGTCGGCATCGGCCCCGATATGGCGCTGGCCCTGGCCCTGGTCCGGCGGATGCGCGATCTGGTGCTGGGCCTGCCGGCGCTGGCGGTCTGGCAGGTCGGCGAGGGCCGCCTGCTGTGGCGCCGCCGAACCGGCAACTCGTCGGGCAAACCGTCGGGCAGGATGTCCGACTGACGCCGCCGGGGTCCGGTGGGCCTGTCGCGAATCCGACAAAGGCGTTGGACTCCGGCCATGCGGTCCCGCGGATGGGTCGCAAAATCAGTCGGATGCCCAAGGGTTCGGGCTGGCACGCAGTTTGCTAAGAAGTTTAGCCAAGTTGCTTGGCGATTGGCCGCTGTCCGGCCCGTCTTGTCCAGTCATCGGGAGCACGATCATGCTGACTCTGACCGAAAGCGCGGTGAACGCGGTCCGCCGGGTGCTGGCGCAATCCGAAGGCCAGGCGACCGGGCTGCGCATCGCGGTGTGCACCGGGGGCTGCGCCGGGTACAAGTATTCCTTGGGCCTGGAATCGAAGGCCCAGGATGACGACGTGATCTACCTGCATGACGGAGTAATGGTCTTCGTCGATCCCGACAGCGAGTCGATGCTCCAGGGTGCCCGGGTCGATTTCGTCGAAGAGGCCGAAGGCGCCGGCTTCGTGGTCGACAATCCGGGCGTGAAGAAGGTCTGCGGCTGCGGCAAGTCGTTCTGTCATTGATCGGCCTGCAATTGATCGGCCAGCGAGCGGAGAGTTCGGGCGATGTGGGATTATTCCGAAAAGGTCAAGGAACACTTCTTCAATCCGCGCAATGTCGGCGCGATGGAGGAGCCAGACGGCGTCGGTGAGGTCGGGTCGATTGCATGCGGCGATGCTCTGCGCCTGATGATCAAGGTGGACCGCGCGACCGACCGGGTGACCGAGGCCAAGTTCCAGACCTTCGGCTGCGGTTCGGCGATCGCCTCGTCCTCCGCGCTGACCGAGTTGATCACCGGGATGAGCGTGGACGACGCGCTGGCCCTGACCAATCGCGACATTGCCGATTATCTGGGCGGTCTGCCCCCGGAGAAGATGCACTGCTCGGTGCTGGGCGCCGAGGCGCTGCGGGCCGCCATCGCCAATTACCGCGGCGAGGCGGTGGACGACGACGAGCATGACGAGGGCGCGCTGGTCTGCCGCTGCTTCGCCGTCGATCGCGGCATGCTGGAACGGGCGATCCGCGCCAATTCCCTGACCCTGGTCGAGACCGTGACCGGCTACACCAAGGCCGGCGGCGCCTGCACCGCCTGCCACGAGCGGCTGGAGGAGGTGCTGGCCGACGTCAATGCCGCGATGGTCGCGGAAGGTCTGCTGTCCGCCGACAAGGCCTTCAATCCGGCCTCGCCGCCGCCGCTGCCGGTCGAGACCGTGGCCCCCGCGGCACCGCCCGGCCAGATGACCAAGCTGAAGCGCATGATGCTGATCCAGCAGGTGATCGAGGATCTGCGGCCGCAACTCAAGCGCGACGGCGGCGACATCGAACTGATCGAGGTCGAGGACGATGCGGTGTTCGTCCGGCTGACCGGCAGTTGCGTCGAGTGCCAGATGTCCGCGGTCACCATCGGCGGCATTCAGCAGCAGTTGATGCAGACGCTGGGCCAGCCGATCCGGGTGATCCCGGCCTCGCCGTTCGGCGCCGATTTCTGACCGTCCCCGTCCGCCGACCGTCCCGTTCGCTGACTGCCCCTGTCCGGATCAAGAGGAAAACGGCCATGTCCGGGATCTATCTCGACAACAATGCCACGACGCGCTGCGATCCGCGCGTGGTCGAGACCATGCTGCCGTTCTTCACCGAGCATTTCGGCAACGCCTCCTCCATGCATGATTTCGGCGCCCAGGTCAGCGGCAAGATCCGCTGGGCGCGCGAGCAGGTCCAGGCGATGCTCGGCGTGGAATTCGATCACGAGATCATTTTCACCTCGGGCGGATCGGAATCCGACAATACGGCGATCCTGTCGGCCCTGCGCGCCAATCCGGAGCGGCGCGAGATCGTCACCACCGCGGTCGAACACCCGGCGGTGCTGACCTTCTGCCAATGGCTGGAAAAGCACGAGGGCTACACGCTCCACGTCATCCCGGTCGACCGCAAGGGCCGGCTCGATCTGGAGGCCTATGCGGAGGCGCTGTCGCCGCGGGTCGCGGTGGTCTCGGTGATGTGGGCGAACAACGAGACCGGCACGATCTTTCCGATCGAACAGCTCGCCCTGATGGCCAAGGAGCACGGCATCGTGTTCCACACCGATGCGGTGCAGGCGGCCGGCAAGCTGCCGATCGCAATGAAGGGCTCGGCGGTCGACATGCTGTCGCTGTCGGGGCACAAGCTGCACGCCCCCAAGGGCATCGGCGCGCTCTACGTCAAGCGCGGCACGCGGTTCCGGCCGCTGATGCGCGGCGGCCATCAGGAGCGCAACCGCCGCGCCGGCACCGAAAACGCGCCGGCGATCATCGGCCTGGGCAAGGCCGCGGAGCTGTCGCTCGCCCATATGGCCGAGGAGAACACCCGGGTGAAGGCGCTGCGCGACCGGCTGGAGAAGAGCATTCTCGGGGCGGTGCCCAGTTGCTTCGTCACCGGCGACGCCGAGAACCGCCTGCCCAACACGTGCAACATCGCCTTCGAGTATGTCGAGGGCGAGGCCATCCTGCTGCTGATGAACCGCGAGGGCATCGCGGCGTCGTCCGGCTCGGCCTGCACCTCGGGCTCGCTGGAGCCGTCGCATGTGATGCGGGCGATGAACATTCCGTTCACCGCGGCGCATGGCGCGATCCGCTTCTCGCTGTCGCGCGACACCACCGAGGCCGAAATCGACCGGGTCGCCGAGGTGGTGCCGCGGATCGTCGCCAAGCTGCGCGGCGTGTCGCCCTACTGGCAGGACGGCGCGGCCCAGCCGGCGGCGTTCCAGCCGGCCTATGGCTGAGCCCGCCACGCGGCCCGGCCCGGTGGACAATCGCGGGCGGGAAGGCATTGCCGCTTTCCCGCCGCGCTCCGGGCGGGTAGTATCGAGTCAAGATTGACTACTGTCGGTCGGGGAGTCCTCCGATCCCGAATCCCTCAACCCAACCGCAGGAGCGGCGATGAGCTCGACCTCGATCGTGATCAACGACACGACCCTGCGGGACGGCGAGCAGACCGCCGGCGTCGCCTTCACCCTGGAGGAGAAGCTGGCCATCGCGCGGGCGCTGGACGCCGCCGGGGTGCCGGAATTCGAGGTCGGGGTGCCGGCGATGGGGGCGGAGGAACAGGCCGATATCCGCGCCGTGCTGGCGCTCGGCCTGACCGCCCGGCCGATCGCCTGGTGCCGCATGCTGCCGGCGGATATCGAGGCGGCGGCGGCCTGTGGCGTGTCCATGGTCAACCTGTCGATCCCGGTGTCCGACCAGCAGATCGGCCGCAAGCTCGACCGCGATCGCGACTGGGTCCTGGCGCAGATCGCCCTGCAGGTGCCGCGGGCGCTCGATCGCGGCATGATGGTGGCGGTGGGCGGCGAGGATTCGTCGCGCGCCGACCCGGAGTTCCTCTGCCGCGTGATCGAGGCGGTCGAGCGCGCCGGGGCGCGGCGGTTCCGCTTTGCCGACACTCTGGGCATCCTCGATCCGTTCGCCACCCACGACATGTTCCGGCGGCTGCGCGCGGAGACCGCGATCGAGCTGGAAATCCACGCCCATGACGATCTCGGCCTCGCCACCGCCAATGCGCTGGCCGCGGTGCGCGGCGGCGCCACCCATGTCTCGACCACGGTCAACGGCCTGGGCGAGCGCGCCGGCAATGCGCCGCTGGAGGAGATCGTGGTTGCCGTGCGCTATCTCTATAGCTGCGCCACCGGCGTCGATCCGAAACGGCTGCCCGAGATTTCGGCGCTGGTGGCGCGGGCCTCGGGCCGGCCGGTCCCGGTCAACAAGAGCATCGTCGGGGAGGCGGTGTTCACCCATGAATCCGGCATCCATGTCCATGGCCTGCTGCGCGACCGGCTCAACTATCAGGCGCTCGACCCCGCCGAACTCGGCCGCGAGCATCGCGTGGTGCTGGGCAAGCATTCGGGGGTCAGCGCGGTGATTCATGTGTGCGGCGGGCTTGGCCTGCCGGTCGGACCGGTCCAGGCGCGGGCGGTGCTGGCGCGGGTGCGCCATCACGCCGCGATGGCCAAGGCCCCGCCGACGGCCGACGACCTGCGGCGGTTCTGGCGGGAGTCGGCGAGCGTCGCCGCCCTGCCGGCCGCGGAATGAAGGATGATCCGATGAGTGAAATGAGCGCCGACCTGAGCCGACTGTCCAGCGCCGAGGATTTTCTCGACTATTTCGAGATCCCGTATGACAAGCGCGTGGTCAACGTCAATCGTCTGCACATTCTCCGGCGCGTGCATGACGGGCTGGACGGGCTGGATCTGTCGAACGCCGACGACGACACCGTGCGCGCGACCTACAAGGGCCTGCTGGAAGAGGCCTATCAGGCCTTCGCCGAGCCGGGCGCCAAGCCGGAAAAGACCTTCGGCGTGTTCCAGAAACTCAAGGCCGAAGCCGAGGCCGAAGCCGAGACGCCGGCGGCCGATCCCGCCCGCACCTTCGTGCCGCTCGACTCGCTGCTCGCCTCGCTTCAGAAGCCCCGGTCCTGAGCCAGCCCGCCCATCCGTCCCGGACCTACCCGTCCTGCGGCCGCACCGTCCGGGCTGCGGCCGATCTTCATTGGGAGACCCGATATGCAGATCACCGCCCGCAACTGTTTCAAGGGCACCGTTTCGGCGATCGAGCGCGGCGCCGTGTTTGCCAAGATCAAGATCACGGTGGCCGAAGGCGTCACCATCACTTCGGCCGTGCTCAACGAGTCGATCGACGAGTTGGGCCTCGCGGTCGGCAAGGAGGCCTATGCCATCGTGAAATCGACCGATGTGATGGTCGCGGTGGATTGACCGCTCTTGCCGCCTCCCGCGTTGACTTCGGGGCGTGACCGCCGGGAAAGCGGGGCGGGAAAAGCGAAAATCGTGGCAAAGCATCAAAAAATCGGCCACCGCAGGGGGGCAATGCGCGGTGGCCGATATCATTCTCCGAAATCGCAGCCGGCGGAAGCTGGGCCCGATTCCGGTCTTCTGGGGACTCGACGGCGTGCATTGCGCGCCGTCCATGGTCAGGGGACCATGGTGAAATAGTTAGTAGTCGAAAGTGGCGAAACTATGGTGGGCCCAAGACGCGCCCGAACAGAAGGCCCGAACAGAAGAAAAGCTGCCGCTCCCGCAGGGACGGATCGACACCTCGACCGAACGTCGCCGCAACCCTCCGGTGCAAGCGGGCGGGTCACCGATACAGCGTTGCCGCCTCAAATTAGCGTGATATTCCAGCAACACTGACGCCGAAAAGCACCACAACGCTCCTCAAACCGCGATGGGTGACGGTCGTCACTGTCGACGGCGCAGGATCGGCGCATTAAGTCGTCAGTAACAAACACAGATGCAGGGAGATCGCGTCATGGATATCATCGCCATGATCGTACTCGGCGCCAGTGCTGGCCTGCTGTTCGGCACCCCCGCGCTGGTGCGTGGGCTGGCGCGTCGGCGCTTACTGTAACCGCGGTGCGGAAGGAGACATGACCGGACGTATCGCCTGCCTCGGCCGCCATCGACGCCGATCGGACCGCCCGAAGGCAGGCGATACGTCCGGTTCGTCCGCTCAGCGGGTCGGCACCGGATTGGGGCCCGAATAGTCGTAGAACCCGCGCCCGGTCTTGCGCCCCA
>CAZTNV010000013.1:0-27237 GCA_964615535.1 uncultured Mycobacteriaceae bacterium
CGTGGATCGGTGTTATCATCTTTGCTCTTGTCTTCGTCGCCTCGCTCGTTGCTGTGGTGCACCTATCGACCAGATCCCATCGCGCGACCACCGCGCGTGGCCTTCGCGATCGGACGCGCGGTGGGGCCGGCCGTGGCTGCTGACGGTTGCTCAGGGCGGGAGTGGGGTGTTGTCGGGGCCAGGCCCGGCACCGCTGCCGGCAGCTCGACCGGTTTTGTCATTGCCTTGAATTCATCGCAATCGACCGCTTTTGTTGAGCGCTCCATTTCGGCCCCCCGCCACTCCAGGACCCGGCATGACCACCCATCGCTCCGCCCTCTTGCAGGCCGTTCGGGATCTGGAAACCCGATTCGCGCGGATCGCCAATCTCGACAATGCGCTCGGCATTCTGGGGTGGGATCACCAGACCATGATGCCCGAGGGCGCGGCGGCGAGCCGGGCCGAAACCCTCGCTGCGCTCAGCGTGATCCGCCACGAGCTGCTCACCGATCCGCGGGTCGGCGACTGGCTGGACGCGGCGGAAGCGGAGCCCGGCCCGGGGGTCGCGACCGATCCCTGGTGCCGCGCCAATTTGCGCGAGATGCGGCGGGCCTGGGTTCATGCCGCGGCGGTGCCGGCGGATCTGGTCGAGGCCAATGCGCGAGTGAGCGCCCAATGCGAGATGGTCTGGCGCAGCGCCCGGCGCGACGACGACTTTGCCGCTCTGCGGCCAAGCCTGGCCGAACTGCTGGATCTTCAGCGCCAGATCGCCTCGGCCAAGGCCGAGCGGCTGGGCGTCGCGCCTTATGACGCGCTGCTCGATTCCTACGAGCCGGATGGGCGTGCGGCGCAAATCGATGCCCTGTTCGACGATCTGGCCGGTTTCCTGCCGGGTTTCACGCAAGAGGTGCTGACCGAACAGGCGCGGCGCCCGCCGCCAGAGACGCCCGCCGCCCCGGCCGGCCGGTTTTCCGTCGAGGCCCAGCGGGCCCTGGCGGAGCGGCTGATGCGCGCCATCGGCTTCGATTTCAGCCGCGGCCGGCTGGATGTCAGCCTCCACCCGTTCTGCGGCGGCGCCGAGGACGATGTCCGCATCACGACCCGCTATGACGAGGCCGATTTCGTCCGGTCGCTGATGGGCGTGCTGCACGAAACCGGCCATGCGCTCTACGAACAGGGCCGTCCGGCCGAATGGAAGACCCAGCCGGTCGGTGCGGCCCGCGGCATGAGTCTGCACGAGAGCCAATCCCTGCTGATCGAGATGCAGGCCTGCCGCAGCCCGGAATTCCTCGCCTTCGCCGCACCGCTGATGCGCGCGGCGTTCGGCGCAGACGGGACCGCTTGGGACGCCGGCAATCTCCACCGGCTCTACACCCGGGTCGCGCCCGGCCTGATTCGGGTCGATGCCGACGAGGTCACCTATCCGGCGCATGTCATTCTCCGCTATCGGCTGGAGCGGGCGCTGTTGGCCGGGGATCTGCCGCTGGCCGATCTGCCGGGCGCGTGGAACCACGGCATGCTCGATCTGCTCGGCATTGCGCCGCCGAACGACCGGCTGGGCTGCCTTCAGGACATCCACTGGCCGAGCGGCGCCTGGGGCTATTTCCCGACCTATACCCTGGGCGCGATGACCGCGGCGCAGCTTTTCGATGCCGCCTGCCGCGCCGAGCCGGACATCCTGCGCGGACTGGCGCGGGGCGACTTCGCGCCGCTGACCGGCTGGCTGCGCCGGACCATCCACGCGCGCGGATCGCTGCTGACCACCGGCGAGCTGCTGACCGAGGCGACCGGCCGGCCGCTCGACGCTGCGGTGTTCAAGGCCCATCTCCGCCGACGCTATCTGGAAGGCTGAGCCTGGCGCACCGTGCCAAAGCTGCGTCTTCTGCGCATAAGCTTTCGGCTGCCTGCCGTCGCGCTCACTTGACGCGTATCGAGCGGCATGAGACCAACGGAACCACCGATGGTCGCGGCCTGGTACCGGACCGGGGAGGCAGATGGCGGACCTGACTTTGTCGGCTCCGAGCGAACGGCACAAGAAGGGCTCAGAGGTCCTGCTTGACATGCTGAGCCGGTCGGACCAGTCCGAGATCAGCATTCGCGAGCTGATCCACGGCCTGGGCGAGCGCGCCTTTGGCGTGGTGCTGTTGCTGTTCGCCCTGCCCAACTGCATCCCGTCACCGGTCGGGCTCGGCCCGATTCTGGGTCCGCCTCTGATCTTCTTCGGCGCGCAGATGGTCCTGGGCCGGCGCGAACCCTGGCTGCCCGAATCGATCACACGCCGCCGTCTCAACCGCGGCGGGCTGCTCCGCGTGGTCGAGCGCGCCCTGCCCTGGCTGCGGCGGCTGGAACGGATCTGCCGGCCGCGCCTCGTTGCGCTCACCTCGCCCGTGGGCGAAAAGCTGATCGGCGCCTACGTGGTCATCATGGGGATATCGATCGCCTTCCCGGTACCGCTGAGCAATTTCGTTCCCGCGGTTGCCGTGATCATCCTGGCGATCGCGCTGATGGAGGAGGACGGGGTCACCGCACTGATCGGCTATGCCGTGGGCGTCATCGGGCTGGCGATCACGACATCTGTGCTGGTGGCATTGGGAGCGGCCGCCTTCCATATTTTCGGATGATCGGTCCCTGCACGAATCGGGGCCACGGAGGAGCACGGACCCATGCCGCAGATCGACCTCTACACCTGGACGACGCCCAATGGCTACAAGGTCTCCATCATGCTGGAGGAGATCGGGTTGCCCTATGTCGCGCACCCGATCGATATCGGGGCCGGCGATCAGTTCAAGCCCGAATTTCTGAGGATCAGCCCGAACAACAAGATTCCCGCGATCGTCGATCTCGAAGGTCCGGGCGGCCAGCCCTATGCGGTGTTCGAGAGCGGCGCCATCCTGATGTATCTGGCCGAGCGTTCCGGCCAGCTTTGGCCGCAGGACGCACCGGCCAAATACGATACGATGCAATGGTTGATGTTCCAAATGGGCGGCCTCGGGCCGATGCTCGGCCAGGCGCATCATTTCCGCATCTATGCGCCCGAGCCGATCCAGTACGCGATCGACCGTTACACAAAGGAGGCCGGCCGGCTCTACGGCGTGATGGACCGCCGCCTTGGCGAGGCCGAGTATCTGGCTGGCAATTTCTATTCGATCGCCGACATCGCGTGCTATCCCTGGGTGCGGAGCATCGACCGGCAGGGCCATGCGCTCGACGATTTCCCCAATGTCAAGCGATGGTTCCAGGCGATCGACGCCCGCCCGGCGGTGCAGCGCGGCCTGGAGATCCTCTCCGAAAAGCGCCGTGAAGGCCCGCTCGACGACAAGGCGCGCGAGATCATGTTCGGTGCCACCCAATTCCAGAAACGGTGAGCGGCGGCGCAGGATTGCCGCAAACGGAGGTGGCGGTCATGGTGGCGGGCGTACTGATTCTTTCTTTTCTGGTGCCCTTGGCCATCGTCGCGACCGGGCCCACGGTGGTTCTGTTCGCCACCGTGGCGGAAGCCACAACGGTCACGGAACAGAAGACGGTGCAGCCGCACCGAGAGTAGCGGGACGATAACGGCCAGCCTGTCAGCACCGGCCCAGGCGAGCCATCGCACCGGTGCCGGCCGGCGGTTGCCGGCCCGGAGTTCCAACCTGTGCGGCTACTTCGCCAGAATATCCAGGATCTCAGCGCCAAGAACGCGGTAGTCCAGGATTGTGCGGGCGTGAATGCCGTCGCCGGCCAGGACTCCATCCTCCTTGAGCTTGCTGTGAGGGACGACGGCAATCGATCGTCGCGCAGCGATATCCTGGATCGCTTTATTCTTGTCCGGGAACTGCTCGGGCGACCCGATCAGGACGATGATGCTTGCCGACCGCTTGACAATATCATCAAGCCGGGCCTCAAGCAGTCCGGAAAACCGATCCGCTGGCATCTCGGGATCGTTCGCCCCGGTGATCGAAACGGCAACCTTGTCGCCGTCATGGATGCAATGCACGGCGGGCAGTCGGCCATTGCCGAAGCCGGCGCCGACGATGGCCAGGTCGATCCAGCCCATCGCCTTGGCAATGCCTTCGCCGATGCTGTCGCCATAAACGACGATGCGGTTGCCTTTGCTGACCGCCTGGCCAAGACCCAGAGCGGCGCGGGTCAAGGGCCCGACGATGCCGTCGGGAACCAGACCGCTTCGGCGTTGAAAGGCGATCACCGCCGCCCGCGTTCTTGGCCCCCACAGGCCGTCCACGGCCAGCCTGGGATCGGCACCCGCAAGATTCAGGGCGGTCTGTACGGCAGCCCACTCCCCGGCTTCGATTCGCACCTCGCTGCTCTCGGACTCGGAGTCGCCGCTGGGTTCGGGCCCCAAAGCCCCTGCCTCCCGGCCCCGCATCAGCCGGGCGTAGGCCGCCGCCAGGCGCGTGTCGTACTGGTTCTGGCGATATCCGGGCCCGTTGTATTTTCTGGCGAATTCGGCCCAATCATGATGCTTCAGTTCGTCGGCGAGTCCGCGGGCCTTGATGAATCTGACCACCGCGTCCAAATGCTGGTCTTCACCCTTCTTGAAGTCCTCGACCATGTCCGCGGCCGAGGCGTAGCCGCAAATGCCATGGTTGAACCCCATGATTTGAAAAGCACCCCAGGACGCCGAATTCAGGGCGGCATCTTCATCCAGTGCCAGGGCCTCGCGCAGCCGGGCGTATTCCGCGATACCGGCCTTGTAAAGTGATCGGTTCCAGGTGGCGCTGGATATCGTCGGATGGGAGTCCCGGTATCGGCCGCCGGTTCTTTGGTCGAACACACGGGCCTCGAACAGCATCTTGAGACTGTTGTCCTGGTTGAAGCCTCGACCGGCGGCTTCGATCTCGGCAACCGCCTTGATGACCGCCGGTTCCACGCCGATTTCCGCGGCGGCAGCGCGGAGTCCCTCTTCGCTGACCCGATTGCCCGTTCCGATGAAGTCCATCATTGAGTCTCCAGGTTTCGTAGAAGTATCGGGCCGTATACTCTACTTTATACTGTATGTTCCGGCAGAAACCTAGTTGCGTTGGCTAACCATATCCATCTAGTACACAACAAAAACGATAAATCTGCAACCAAAGTTTTAATTTAGACTCTCCGGCGATAATCGCATTCCTGGACCAAGAGTTTGTCGTTCAAGGCCGATTTGGTGACAATCTCTCGGTCCTGCCTTTCAATGCACCAATACCTTTTCCGGGAAGCCGCTTGAACCCGACCGCACGCAGCCCCTATCTGACCGGTCTAGGCAAGGTCGATCAAGACGGGCGATGCGCCATTCGCGCGCCGACGTTCAAAACCGAGGCGGGAGGGGGAGATGCACGGTACCATCGAGGAACCGCCGAAGACCCTCCGGACGCTGGTTGAACGTCTGGCCGCGGGGGGCGACACGCCGGCGGTGCTGTCGATTCACGGCGACGACGTCGTACCGCTCGGATTCGCCGAACTGGGCAGCCATGCGCTCCGACTGGCCACCGGGCTGGCCGCGGCAGGGCTGGAACCGGGACGGCCGGTCATCCTGTTCGGCCCCAACTCGACCGATTGGATGATCGTGCGGCTGGCACTGGCGGCGCTCGGAGCGGTCGCGGTCGGGTTCGACGATCTGCTGACCGATGCCGAGCTTGCCACCCTGGTGCCCGACAGCGCGGCCGGCTGGGCGTTCTGCGCCGCGGCCCATGTGCCCCGGCTGCGCGCCGCACCGGGCGGCGGCGGGCTGCGCATTCATCGCCTGGACGGCGATCCGCGCGGCAGCCGTTCGGGCGAAAGCGATCCGCCGCATTGGACCACCCTGCTCGCCCCCGCCGCCGGGCCGCTGCCGCCGATCGGGCCCGACGATCCGCAGACCATGGTCTATACCTCCGGCACCACCGGCGTGCCCAAGAGCTTCCTGCTGACCCATGCCAATCTGCTGACCAACATCACCGCCCTGCTCGATCAACGGGTGATCGCACCGGGCGAACGGGTGCTGCTGCCGTTGCCGTTGCACCATGTGTTCCCGGTCACCGTCGGGCTGTTCTATGTCACCGCCGCCGGAGGCACGCTGGTGCTGCCCGAGGGGGTCACCGGGCCGCATCTGGTCAAGGCGTTGAAGCTTGGCCGGGTCACCGCAATGCTTGGCGTGCCGCGGCTCTATGCCGCCATCCTGGCCGGGCTGGAGGCCCGGATCGCCGCCCGCGGCCGGGTTGCCAAGACGGCGTTCGACACGCTGTTCGGCGTGTCGATGCTGGTACGCAAGCGGTTCGGCCGGCGCATCGGCAAGACCCTGTTCGCCGGTCTGCACCGCCAGCTCTCGCCCGATCTCTGGTTGATGGCGTCGGGCGCAGCGCGGCTGGAGGCGGATCTGATCTGGAAGCTGGAGGCGCTGGGTTGGGATGTGCGGAGCGGTTATGGCCTGGCCGAGACCGCCTCGATCCTGACCAACAACCGCGCCCCGCCGGGCAAGCGGATCGGCAGCGAAGGCCTGCCGATGGACGGTGCCGAGGTCCGCATTGCCGATCCGGATGCCGAGGGCGTCGGGGAAATCCAGACGCGCGGTCCGCAGGTGTTCAAAGGTTATCGCAACAACCCGGAGGCCAACGAAGCCGCGTTCACTGCCGATGGCTGGTTCCGCACCGGCGATCTCGGCTACCTGGATGCCGAGGGTTTCGTCTACATCGCCGGCCGGCTCAAGGAGATGATCGTCCTGGGCGGCGGCAAGAACGTCTTTCCGGAGGAACTGGAAAAGGTCTATGCGGCCAGCTCGTTCATCCGCGAGATCGCGGTGCTGGAGCAGAACGGCGCGCTGGTCGCCCTCATCGTGCCCGATGAGGAGGCGATCGCGGCCAAGGGAACCCGCCGGGTCGACGAGGCGCTGCGCATCGCCCTGACCGAGATTTCCCAGACCCTGCCGGGCTTCCAGCGGATCTCGGGCTATGCCGTGACCCGCGATCCCCTGCCCAAGACCCGGCTCGGCAAGACCCAGCGCTTTCTGGTCCGCGATCTCTATCTGCGCGCCAGGGCCGGGGCTTCGGGGCCGGCCCGGCCAGCCGAACTCTCGGCCGAGGACCGTGCGATGCTCGAAGGCTCGCCGGGCCGCGAGCTTTGGGCCTGGCTGCACGAACGCTATCCCGGCCGCACCCTGACCCTGGATCTGTCGCCGCAGATCGATCTCGGCATCGATTCACTCGAATGGGTCACCATCACCCTGGACCTCGCGGAGCGCTTCGGCATCCGGTTCACGGAGGAGGACGGCGCGGAAATCTTCACGCTCCGCGACCTGCTCGGACGCGCCGCCGACCGCATCGGCGGCGAGGCGCCCGCCATCGGCACCGGCACCCTGAGCCCCGAGCAGGCGGCATGGCTCGACCCGCCGGGACCCGGCCACCGCCTGCTCGGCGGAGCGCTGCATGGGGCCGGCTGGGCGGCGGCCCGGTCGCTGTTCCGGCTGCGTGTGATCGGCGCCGAGCATCTGCCCGCAGACGGCCCCTTCGTGATCGCCAGCAATCACCTCAGCGACATCGACCCGGGCGTGCTCGCCGCGGCGATCGGCCGGTTGCGGCGGACGCAACTGTGGTGGGCCGGCGATGCCGAACGCATTTTCGCCAATGCCGCCGGCCGCACCTTCGCGCGGTCGATGCGGGTATTCCCCGTGCTGGAGCGCAGCCCGGCCACGACCATCGCTTACGGCGTCGAGGTGCTGAAGCGCGGCGGCATTCTGGCCTGGTTTCCGGAAGCCTGGCGCTCGCCGGATGGCGGGTTGCAGCGTTTCTTGCCCGGCATCGGCCAACTCCTGCTGACCTCCGGTGCGACGGTGGTGCCGGCCCGGATCGCCGGCACCTTCGAGGCGATGCCCCGCACCCGGCGCTGGCCGCGCTTGGTGCCGCTCCAGATCGCCTTCGGCCCGCCGCTCGACCCGAAGGATCTGGCCGCACGGGGCGAGGGCGACACCGACGCTGCCCGCATCACCGCCGCCCTCCACGCCGCGGTCGTGGCCCTCCCGGGCCGGCGGGAATGAGCGGCCCAGACTCTAACCGCCGGTCTCGAAGCCCGGATACAGCGTCATGCCGCCATCGACGTAGAGATTGATGCCGGTAACGTAGTCGGACTCGTCGGAGGCCAGCCACACCGCGGCACGGGCGATGTCGTCCGGCTCGCCGATCCGCTTGTAAGGCACCAGCTTCATCAGTTCCTGATAGGCTTCCGGCGTGCTCCACGCCTCGGTGTTGATCGGCGTCCGCACCGCGCCGGGACAGATCGAGTTGACCCGGATGCGCAGCGGTGCGACCTCCTGCGCGATGCTCTTCATCATCATCATGACGCCGCCCTTGGAGGCGGCATAATTGACATGGCCGGCCCAGGGAATCAGGTCGTGCACCGAGCTGATGCAGATGATCTTGCCCAGCGCGCGCGAAGTTTCGGGCCGCAGCCCCTGGCGCTTGAAGGCGCGCACCGCCTCTCGGAGGCACAGGAACTGGCCGGTCAGATTGACCCCGATCACCCGGTTCCAGTCGGCCAGCGACATTTCGTCGAACGCCGCGTCGCGCTGCAGCCCGGCATTGGCGACCAGGATGTCGATCCCGCCGAACTCCTCGCGCATCCGGGCGAACATCGCCAGCACCTGATCCTCCTGGCTGACATCGGCCTGGACGGTCGCCGCCTTGGCGCCGCAGCGGCGGATCTCCTCGGCGGTCTCCTCGGCCCGTTCGGGACCCGAGGAATAGTTGACCATCACAGCCGCCCCGGCATGGCCGAGCCCGACGGCGATGGCCCGGCCGATGCCGGAACTGCCCCCGGTCACCAGCGCCCTCTGGCCGGGCAGCAGCTTGAGGATCGGACAGGCCGGCAGCGGTTCCGGCGGCAAAACTTCGTCGTGGGACATCGCGCTCATGAGGTGTCTCCTGGATCAGATCGGGGTCGTTCCGGTCAGGGGCGCCCGGTTCGGCGCGGCTGGAGCAGCTTGGCGACCAGCCCGGTCCAGCCGGTCTGATGCGAGGCGCCGACGCCTCGCCCGCTATCGCCATGGAAGTACTCATAGAACAGGGGATAGTCGCGGAAATGCGGATCGGCCTGGAGCTTCGGATGGTCGCCGAACACCGGCCGGCGGCCGTCCGGACCGCGCAGGAAAATCCGGGCGAGCCGGCGCGACAACTCGTCGGCGACCTCGGCAATCGTCACGTAAACGCCGGAACCGGTCGGGCATTCGATCTTGAAATCGTCGCCGTAATAATGATGGAATTTCTGCAACGATTCGATCAGCAGATAGTTGACCGGGAACCAGATCGGGCCGCGCCAGTTCGAATTGCCGCCGAACAGCCAGCTATCGGATTCGGCTGGCTGGTAGGCCACGGTGACCGGCGGCCCGCCATCGCAATGGAATACATAAGGATGGTCGCGGTGATGACGCGACAGGGCGCGCACGCCGTAATCTGAAAGGAATTCACTCTCGTCCAGCATCCGGCGCAACAGCTTCTTCATCCGGTGGCCGCGCAGCAGCGACAGCAGATGCCGCTTTTCCTTGCCCTCCTCGCCCCAGCGCGACACCAGCGATGCCAAATCCGGCCGGTACTTCAGGAACCAGTTCAAGCGGCGCTGGAAATCGGGCAGCGCCTCGAGCAGCGTCGGTTCGAGCGTTTTGACCGCGAATAGCGGGATCAGCCCGACCATCGACCGCACCTTCAGGACATCCGTCCGCCCATCCGGCAGGTTCAGCACGTCATAGTAGAACTTGTCCTGATCGTCCCACAAGCCGAACCCCTGATCGGCCATGTTCGTCATGGCCTCGGCGATGTGCAGGAAATGCTCGAAGAACTTGGTCGCGATGTCCTCGTAGACCCGGTTGAACAGCGCCAGCTCCAGCGCGATCCGCATCAGGTTCAGCGAATACATCGCCATCCAGGCGGTGCCGTCGGCCTGATTGATGAAGCCGCCGGTCGGCAGCGGCGCGGAGCGGTCGAACACGCCGATATTGTCGAGCCCGAGAAAGCCGCCCTGAAAGATGTTGCGGCCCTGCGCGTCCTTCCGGTTGACCCACCAGGTGAAGTTCAGCAGCAGCTTGTGGAACACCCGTTCCAGAAAGGCCCAATCGGCCTTGCCGCGTTGAGCGCGGTCGATCTGGAACACCCGCCAGGTCGCCCAGGCATGGACCGGCGGATTGACGTCGCCGAACGCCCATTCATAGGCCGGCAACTGGCCGTTGGGGTGCATGTACCATTCGCGGGTCAGCAGGACGAGCTGCTCCTTGGCGAAGTCCGGATCGACCAGCGCGAGGGGAATGCAATGGAACGCCAGATCCCAGGCCGCATACCAGGGATACTCCCACTTGTCCGGCATCGAAATGATGTCGGCATTGTTCAGATGCTGCCAGTCCCAGTTGCGGCCGTGGCGGCGCGATGGCGGCGGCTCGGGCTGCCCGGGATCGCCGTTCAGCCATTGCGGCACGTCGAAATGGAAGAACTGCTTGGACCAGATCATCCCGGCCAGCGCCTGGCGCTGGACCAGCCGCGCATCGGGATCGGCGATCCCGGCCTGAAGCTGGCCGAAGAACCCGTCGGCCTCGGCCAGGCGCGCGGCCATGATTTCGTCGAACTCGGCGAACGGCTCCGCAGCCGGCGTCCTGCTCAGCCGCAGCCGCAGCGTTGTTGAGCCGCCGGCCGGAACGGTCAGCCGGTAATGCACGCCAAGCTTGGTGCCGGTGCGTTCGGGATTGACCGCGCCGCCATCGCCGCCGACCACGGCATCGTGAAACCCGTCCTTGAAGAAGCCCGGCTGGTTCAAGCCGAACAGCCGCCGGACATTGGTTTCGTTGTCGCAAAACAGCAGATCCGGCGTGCCGTCCGCCGCCAGATGAAACGTGCCGAGCCGCTCGTGCCGCGCCTCCGCCGTCGCCGGGCCGGTTGCGGCGATCACCGGCCGGGACCCATTGGGCTGCCAGGTCCAGGTGTTGCGGAACCAGAGCTGCGGCAGGACGTGCAGCGGCGCCGCATCCGGCCCGCGATTCCAGACCGTGACCCGCATCAGAATGTCGTTGGTGCCGGCCTTGGCGTATTCGACGAACACGTCGAAATAGCGGTCGCCGTCGAACAGGCCGGTATCGAGCAGTTCGAATTCCGGCTGATGCTTGCCGCGATTGCGGTTCTCCTCGACCAGCCGGCCATAGGGGAACTCGCCCTGCGGATACTTGTACAGCATCTTCAGGTAGGAATGGGTCGGCGTGGCATCCAGATAGTAATAAAGTTCCTTGACGTCCTCGCCATGGCTGCCCTGGGCATTGGTCAACCCGAACAGCCGCTCCTTGAGCATCGGGTCGCGCCCGTTCCACAGTCCCAGCGCCAGACACAGCCGCTGCTGGTTGTCGCTGATGCCGGCCAGACCGTCTTCGCCCCAGCGATAGGCACGGCTGCGCGCCTGCTCATGCGGAAAATAGGCCCAGGCATTGCCGTCGGCGCTGTAATCCTCGCGCACCGTGCCCCATTGCCGTTCGCTGAGATAGGGTCCCCAGCGCCGCCAGTTGCGGGTGCCGGTCGCCGCTTCCGCCAACCGCGTCTGCTCAGCGGTGCCGATGCCATCCCTCGAGGGGGCTTTCGTGTCCATGCCTCGAATTTCCCTGCTGTTCTGGCCCTGCTGTTCCTGGAAATGGTTATAGGTCTTGCGCACGAAGCGGAAATGCCGACCGGCTTGACGATCGATGGCGGGCAGTCATTGCGTCGATCTCCGGCCGGACCGCGGCAGCGTCCATCCCGGTCTCCTCGCAGTTCCGGGCGTCCCCCGATGCATCCTGTTTATTTCCGGATTTCCGGCCGCGCCCTGCCCTATACGGAATAATCTTCCGGTGCGCAGGATTTCCATGGTAATCATGAATATTGCAGTGAAATCAACGTTCGATTGGCAGCATGAGAATCGGAAAGGCGGCCCGCATCCACGGGCGACTGCTTGATCGGCGATGCCGCGATCTCCCGTTGGCCCAGGGCCTCCTTTCAGCCATTACACCATCGAGAGCGATGGCAGGCATCGCGGCCTTGCTGATCTTTGGCGAGGCCGGTGGACCCGCCCTGGCCAATCCCGAGGGCGCCGCCGTGATCGATGGCCAGGTCACCATCACGCAATCCGGCAACCGGCTTGTGATCGAACAGGCGACAGATCGTGCGATCGTAAACTGGGACCGGTTCGGCATCGATGCCGGAGAAACCACCTCGATCCGTCAGCCGGCCGCCTCATCCGTTTCGCTTAACCGCGTCGTCGGGCCGGAGCCCTCGACCCTTCGGGGCCGGCTGGAAAGCAACGGCAATGTCTGGCTGGTCAATCGCAACGGCGTTCTGATCGGGCCGGGCGCCACGGTCGATGTCCACGGCCTGATCGCCACCACCGCGGACATCGAGGACCGCGCCTTCATGGCCGGCCGCAACGAGTTTTCCATACCTTCGCCCGATCCCGATGCCGCCGTGGTCAACCAGGGCACGATCACGGTGGGTGAGCGCGGCCTGGCCGCCCTGGTCGGTTCGGGGTCGCGCAATTCCGGCGTGATCCGCGGCCGGATGAGCCAGGTGGTGCTGGCCGGCGCGCCGACCTTCACTATCGATTTCACCGGCGACGGGCTGATTCGGTTCCAGGCGACCTCCGACGTGATCCGCGCGCCGGCCGGGGCCGGCGAGCTGGTGCGCAACGATGGCACGATCG
This sequence comes from uncultured Mycobacteriaceae bacterium, assembly GCA_964615535.1. GTDB lineage: Bacteria > Pseudomonadota > Alphaproteobacteria > DSM-16000 > Inquilinaceae > CAZTNV01. The sequence goes on from CAZTNV010000013.1 coordinate 12,622, forward strand.
ACGCTCGGGGCGGCACGGTCCTGCTCACCGCCAGCGCCGCGGCCGGCGTCATCGACACGGTCATCAACATGGACGGCGTGATCCAGAGCCGCGCGGCGGAGCAGCGGGGCGGCACCATCGTGCTGTCGGGCGGGGCCGAGGGCGCCGTGACGGTCGCCGGCACCCTGGACGCCTCGGGTCGCGGTACCGGTGAAACGGGCGGACGGGTCGAGGCGCAAGGCGACCGGGTCACTCTCGCGGCCGGCGCGCGGATCGACGTCTCGGGCGATGCCGGCGGCGGCGAGGCGCTGATCGGCGGCTCGGGCGCTTCACGAAACGCCGCTCGGACCACCGTCGCCCCGACCGCGACGATCGCCGCCGACGCCCTTTCGATCGGCAATGGCGGGCAGGCAATCTTCTGGTCGGAAGATGCCACCCGGTTCGACGGGACGGTGACGGCCCGTGGCGGCGCCCGCAGCGGCGACGGCGGTTTCGTCGAGACCTCCGGCCGCGGCGCTCTGGCGATCGGCACCACCGCCCGCGTGGACTCCGGGGCGGCGGCAGGACTCTCGGGAGTCTGGCTGCTCGATCCGGCCAATGTCACGATCCTGCCGGCCGGCTCGCCGCAGCCGGCCGCACCATCCGGCGCCGCCGTGGTCGATGCCGAGGCGCTGCAGGCCTCGCTGGCCTTGGGCGACGTCACCGTGCAGGCGGAGGGCGCGATTACCCAGACTCCCGGCGCCTCGATCGCCTGGACCGGCAATGCAACCTTAGGCTTCCAGGCCGGCGGCGCCATCGACATCAATGCGGCGATCGCCAATTCCGGAGCCGGCAGCTTCGCCGCCATCGGCAACACGATCGCCCTCAATGACGGCGCGTTCATCGATGTCGGCGATACGATCTGGCTCGAAGCGGGCGCCTCGGTCACCGAATCCGCCGCGGCCACCACCGGTTTGCGGGCGCCCCGTCTGGGCGTGCTGGCGGGCACGGCAATTCTGGACAACATCAACAACGATATCGGGACGCTCGCGGCGCTGGCCACAGCCGGCACCTTCGTCTACGGCCAGATCGGCCTGCCGGCGTTCGGCCCCCTGATCGGCGTGGAGCGCCCCGGCGGGGCCGTCCGGTTGTCCGACGTCCTGAGAGTCGGCCCCTACACCCGGTTCGCGGCGTCGGACCCCAGCACCGATCCGGCCGATTCCCGCCCCCTCGGCACCGGATCGTCGGCGGGCGGCACCTATTCCGTACCCTTCGACGACCCGGACACCGCAGGCGTGATCTTCCGCGCCACCGAATATGCCGGTGGCAATGCCGGCATTACGGCGGACTCGTCCGAATACCTGATAGCCACGCTGCGCTATTTCAGCCCGAACGCCCCCGATGGCGTGGCCGTGCTGCCCAATCAGCCCAATGCGGGCGTCGCGATCGAGGCCGTCGGCCAGGGCCTCTACCAGGGCAGTGACGGGTTCGGCGTGCTCGGCCAGACCGGCGCGACCCGGGGCAGCTTCAACGAGCTTGGGTTCGATATCGCCAAGGATCGTAGTGAGGAACTGCGGTTCGGTTTCGATCCTGATCTCGGCGTGAACCGCTTGCAGGTCCGGTTCAGCCAGTTCTTCGCCTCTGAGGGTCCAAGCCGGCCGGCCGGTGTCCCCCGCGGCGAGCAGGGCGAGTGGGCACCGGTCATCCGCGTGACCGGACAGCAGCCGAACTTCATCGACCACCCGGTCCGCGAGCTGACCGTCTCGATCGCGGATCTCGGTCGGACCTACGGCGACCCCGCGCCACTAACCCTGCCGGCTCCGGTGATCGGCGGGATGCTGCTGCTCGGGGATGCCGTGGCCGATTTCGGCAGCGCGACCGCCAGCACGGTGGCGACCCCGCTCAGCCCGGCCGGCACCTACGAGATCGCGATATCGCGCACGCTGTCCGCACCGGCAAATTACAACGGGGCGCCGCGCTATGGCCTGATCTACCGGGACGGGATAGTGACGATCGGCCGGGCCCCGCTGATCGTGGCGGCAGACGACGCCGGCCGGCTTTATGGTGATCCCAATCCGGTGCTCACGGCGACCGTGACCGGGCTGCGCAACGGCGATTCCCCCGAAGCGGTCTCCGGCCTGATCCTGTCGACCCCGGTTGACCAGGCCTCGCCGGTCGGGACCTATCCGATTGCGGTCGGCGGCGGCAGCGCGGCCAACTACGACATCACCGACCGGATCGCTGGCCGGCTGACCGTCGCGCCGGCGCCGCTGATCGTCTCGGCGAACGACACGGTCGCACCCTCCGGCCGGATCGACCGGCTGACCGCAACCATCGGTGGGCTGCGCAACGGCGACATGTCGGACGTGGTTTCGGGCCTGAGTTTCAGCATCGTGGGCCGGGCGGATGGCCGCATCGTTGAGCAGATCGGGTCCGGCCAAATCACTTACCCCGTCCTGCCGGTCGGGGGTAGCGCCGCAAACTACGTCATCGCCGTGCGACAGGCCGGCCGTGTGACCGTGATCCCCAACCGGCGTCCGGTCGATCCGCAGGCGATTCGCGCCCCGGCATTACCGCCGTCTCTGGCGCCGATCGGACTCGACGAGATCCTGGCACCGCCGGACGTCGATGGCGACGCTGGCGCCGAGGGAGCATCGTCGAACAGCGGCAATGAAGAGCTCTGGTGATGGGCGCCGCACTGTTGACCGTCGCCGGTTCCGTGATCCGGATGATCGGTCCGGGCGCCCTGCTGCTGGCCGGTTTGGCGGGATGTACGACACCATCGGGGATGTTGACCGGAGCGGGCGATGCCGGTCCGGGCGCCATCCCCGTCGGCGAGAATCTGGCCGGCGAACCCTGTCGCGCCCGACTCGCCCGGACGCCCCCGCCGGACCCGGCCGTTCTGCGCAGCTACGAGGTCTTCTGCGGCCGGTGGGAACAGCCGAGCGGCCAGGTCTTCGAGGTCGCCGCAAGCGGCAATGCCTCGGTCGACGCGCGGCAACTGGCCCAAGCGGGCTGGTGGCGGAGCGATCTCGAGTCCCGCATGGCCTGCCGCCCGCCGGAACCGGCGCGCATGCTGGACGGATCTGATGCCCGGCTGCTGGCCTGCACCTTTCGGCGGGGCGGCTGGGCCTATTTCGGAATGACCGGCGCCCAGGGTTCGTCGGTGTTCCTGGCCGAGGGCATTCCGGCGGCACTGCCGCCGATCGAGGCGGCGATCGCCATTGCCGCGGGGCGCTCCGCACCGGCTCCGGTCGCACAGGGCGGCCGGCTGTCGGCCGCGGCCGAGCAGATGCAGGCGCGCCTCGGCACCAGCCTTTACGGCGGCGGCGACATCCAGGACTACCAGTCGCTGCTGGCCCTCGCACAATATTTCAACACAGTGAAGGCCTTCGCAGCCGCCGAGGAACGCTATCGTCAGGCCCTCGCCGTGCATGCCCGTCTGGTTCCGCAAGACGATGCCGGACGGGCCCTCGTTCTGATGAATCTGGCGCTCGAATTGAGCAACCAGCAGCGCTTCGCCGAGGCCGACGAGCTGTTCGATCGAACCGAAGCGCTTCTGCACCAGCCCTTCGATCCCACAGATCTGCCCCGGCTGACCAGTTACCGGGCGCTTCATCTGGCCAATCAGGGTCGGCCCGAACAGGCTCTCGCCCTGGCGCGGGAGGCCACCCGCCAACGGGAAGCCCTGATCCGGCAGATGGGCTTCGCCGTGGCACCCGGCCCCGCCGAGCGTGCCGTGGCCGGCGCCGGTCTGCGTCCGGATCGACCGATCCAGGCAGGACCGGCCGGGTTGCTGCATGGCGATCTGGTCCAGAGCCGCTATGCCGAGGCGGCGATGCTGCATCGGCTGGGACAACTGGCCGAGGCCGAAGCGGCCGCCGCAAACGCGCTGTCGCTGGCCGAGAACGCGCCCGGCGTGCCGCGCTGGTGGCGGCCGCAGATTCTGCTCCTGCAAGGCGAAATCGCCGAGGCGCGCGGCCAGTACGCCACGGCGGAACGGCGATTGCGCGACAGCCTGACCGCCCAGCATGCCCTGTTCACCAATTCCCGCCCGGAGGGCCTGACCCGCCTTGCCCTCGGCCGGGTCTATGCCAGGCTCGGCCGCACGGCGGACGCGTTCAATTCGTTCCGGGCCGGGTTCCTGATCATCGGCGGACAGGGCGGCGGCCTGTCGTTCGACGCGGTGCTGCCGTTCTTCCGGCTCGCTCTCGACGACGCCCGCCGCCGGCCCGATCAGCAGTCACCGCTCCATGCCGAGATGTTCGAAGTTGCGCAGCTCGTCCGCGGGACGGTGACCACCCAGACCATCGCGCTGGCGGCTGCGCGGCTGTCGGCGGGCGACGACATGGCCGCCGGCGTGCTCCGCGATCTGCAGGATGCGCAGCGCGAACGTGACCGGCTCAACGAGATGATGACCCGGCTGCAAGGCAATCCCGATACGCTCGCCACCGCGCTCGATGCGCTGAACCGGCAGCTCGCGCAGACCGCGGCACGAATCGGCGAGCTGGAGGTTCAGTTGCAGGCGGCCCTGCCCCGGTACAATCTCCTGATCGATGCCCCGGTGCGCAGCGCCGAGGTGGCCGGGTTGCTGGAGCCGGACGAAGCGCTGGTGCAGATCCTGGTCGGCGAGCCGCAGAGCATGGTATTTCTCGTCACGGCTCGCGGTGTCGAAGCCCATGCCGTGTCCCTGTCGCTGGCGCAGGCGCGGGAACTGGTGCGGCTGCTGCGCAGCGCCTTCGACCGGCCCGACGGGGTGGTGCCGTTCAATCTGGCGGCCGCCCATGCCTTGTATCGCCTGGTCTTCGGGCCGATCGCCGGACGGCTTCAGGGTATCGAGCATATCATTACGGTGCCCTCCGGCCCGCTGCTCAGCCTGCCCTTCGGATTGCTGGTCGCCGAACCGCCGCCGCGCGAGACCGGCGCCGACTATCGCGGCGTGTCCTGGCTGGCCCGCCGCACCGCGCTCAGCCTGGTGCCGTCGGTCCGCTCCTTCGTCGACCTTCGCGGCGTGGCGCGGCCATCGACCGCATCGCGGCCCTTTGTCGGGTTCGGCGACTTCCTGCCGGTGGGCGATGCGGGTCAAATCCTGCAGGCGCGCGGCCTGCCGCCGGCATGCCGGGACCAGGCGGCGATCGTTGCCCAAGCGTCTCCGCTGCCCGGCACCCGGCGGGAAATCACCGAAGTCGCCGCGGTCCTGGCCGGCGGGCCGGAGTCCATCCTGCTGGGAGCGGATTTCAGCCGCAACTCGCTCGGCCGCCTGCCGCTGAACCAGTATCGAGTAGTCTATTTTGCGACCCACGGCCTGCTGCCGAGCCAGCTCAACTGCTGGGACGAGCCGGCCCTGCTGATGTCGCGGGCGCAAGACGTGCCGGGCGATGATGGGCTGCTGACTGCGAGCCAGATCCTCGGGCTCGATCTCGATGCCGATCTGGTGGTGCTGTCGGCCTGCAACACCGGCGGATCGGACGGGGCGACGGGCGGCGAGGCGCTGACCGGCCTGACCCGCGCCTTTTTCTATGCCGGGGCACGGACCCTGCTGGCCTCGCACTGGGAGATCCCCGACCAGCCGACGGTTCGGCTGATGGTCGGCACCTTTGAAGAGTTGGGCCGCAACGGCGCGACCATGGCCGAGGCCTTGCGCCGCGGCCAGACCGCGATGATCGACGACCCGGCCTTGGCCCATCCGATCCACTGGGCCGGCTTTACCGTGGTCGGTGACGGCCGTCGGCGGCTGCGGCGATAGCGCCGCCCCGCCGTGCCGGCAATCATCGTCAAACGTCGGGATCGTTCTGCCCGAACGAAGATCGGCCCGAGCCGGCGATCCCTTCCTGATTTACAACTGATTGCGACATTGGCATAGTTTCTCATCCGGATGTCTAATTGTTGCTGAACAATAGGAATGATATACCGAGGCGAACTTCTGCAAATTGCAATAACGCCATGGCTCGACGTTGTATTTGTAGGCTCTGGTCAAAACTGAGCCGAACCTCAACCGGCAGATCAGCCGGACATTGGACTTGAGTAGGAGCGACGCGTATCGTTATCGACTAAAGTAGTAATGAAGCATTTTTAATCACGAGCGAGATTGGACAAGCGCTAAGGGTATCTTGAGGACCGCGAGGGGCGGCATAGGTGTTGACTTGCGGGAACTGGCAGGCTCGGAGGGGGATGTGGCAATAAAATCATTTGGCGGATTGTCAAGGACAATCCTTTTTGCAACGGTCGCGGCCGGTCTGGCAGCCTGCGGTCCGGATCTTCCGCCGGCGCCCGGCGCGGTGGCCGGCATTCCCGCAACGCCTCCCGACTACATCATCGGCCCGCGCGACAACCTGTCGATCAATGTCTGGCGGGCTCCCGAGCTGTCGGTGGCGGTGCCGGTCCGGCCCGACGGTCGGATCTCCACACCACTGATCGAGGATCTGACCGCCGCCGGCAAGACGCCTTCCCAGCTCGCGCGCGAGATCGAGACCCGGCTCAGTACCTTTATTCAGGAACCGGTCGTGACGGTGATCGTCAACGGTTTCGTCGGACCCTTCAGTCAGCAGGTTCGCGTGGTTGGCGAGGCGACCACGCCGACTGCGGTGCCCTTTGTCGCCAACATGTCGGTGCTCGATCTGATGATTGCGGTTGGCGGCCTGACCGAGTTCGCCGCCGGCAACAGCGCGGTGCTGGTGCGCCGAACCGACGAAGGGCAGCAGGAGTACAATGTCCGGCTGGACGATCTGCTGCTGGACGGTGATATCTCGGCCAATGTGCCGGTGTTGCCGGGCGACGTCTTAATTGTTCCACAGAGCTGGTTCTGATTATCGGTCCCATGACGTCCGCGCCGAATCAGCCGCCGTTCGGGTTGGCCGCCGGAACGGGAAGCGCAAGGGGGCATCGGCCGAAAGCGAGCCCTGGGGACCTCAAACGCAGAGCCGCGAGGCTGGGAGTTGGAGAATTCCGATGAATCCGACGACCTTGATCCGTCAACACGCCCTCAGCCTTTGGGATCGCCGCTGGACGATCGTCCTGGTGGCATGGGTGTTGTGCCTGGCCGGCTGGGTGATCGTCACGCTGCTGCCCAATCGCTACGAATCGTCGGCGCGCATTTATGTCGATACCGAAAGCCTGCTGCGTCCGCTGATGCAGGGCTTGGCGATTCAGCCCGATCGCGGCCGCGAAGTCGAACTGGTCCGGCGCACCCTGTTGTCGCGTCCCAATCTGCAGCAATTGATGCAGATGACCGATCTCGGATTGACCGTCGACACCCCGGCCGATCAGGAAGCGCTGATGACGCAATTGGCCACCGACATTCATGTCGTGCCCCAGGGGCCGGGCCTGTACCGCGTCAGCTATCAGAACAATGATCCCCAGATGGCGGAACGCATGGTCGATGCGGTGCTGACCATCTTTGTCGAACAGAATCTGGGCAGCGGCGCGCGCGATATCGAGAACTCGATCCGGTTCATTGATGCGCAGATCGAGGATTATGAGCGGCAATTGTCGGCGGCCGAGCGGCGATTGGCCGAATTCCGGCTGGCAAACGCCGATCATCTGGGCGGTCAGGTCTCGGCACAGTCCGGCCTGCGATCGGCCGAAGGCGCGCTCCGGCGTCTGGAAACGCAGCTCCAGGCATCGATCTGGCGGCGCGACCAGCTCCAGATCGAGCTGGCGTCGACGCCGCCGGCCATCGTCCAGCCGGCACTCGACGGCGTCACCCAGGTGGCACAGCTCCGGCAGCAACTGGCCGTGCTGCGCCTGACCCTGACCGATCAGCATCCTGACGTCATCGCGCTGCGCCGCCAGATTCAGCTCGCCCAGACCCAGGGGGGCGGTTCGCTTCAAGTACCCAACCCGGTGCACGAGCAGCTTCAGGACCAGCTCAATCGCCTCAATCTCGACATCGAGGCGATCGAACGGCAGATCGAGTTGGCCCATCAGGACGTCGACCGGATGACCACGCTGTTCAACGGCGTCCCCGAGGTCGAGGTTGAGCTGGCACAGCTCAATCGCGACTACGGCGTCCTCCGGTCCAACTACAATACTCTGGTCGAGCGTCGCGAATCCGCGCGCCTGTCGCAACGGCTGCAGAACGAAACCACCAGTGTTCAGTTCCGCATCGTCGAGCCGCCCACGGTCCCGACCACGCCCAGCTTCCCCAACCGTCCTCTGCTCTATGGCGGCGTGCTCGTGGCCAGTCTGATGGCGGGATTCGGCGTCGCCTTGCTGCTCGGCATCATGAAGCCGTCCTTTGCCGCGATCACCCAGTTGCGGGACGCCTTCGGGTTGCCGGTGCTGGGCAGCGTCTCGTCCATCCGGACCGCCATGCAACGGCGCGTGAAGGTCGCCGAGATGTCGGCCCTGACCACCAGCCTGATCGGGCTCGTGGCGCTTGGCGGCACGATCATCTACTACTCTCAGGTGTATGGTGACATCTTGATTGTCCAGGACGTCGCAAGAGGCCTGTTCGGCCGCGTCGCCATGGCCTTGTGAGCACGGAGATCGCAAGCAGGCGGGCGTGGCAATCGGACCGCCCGTCCCCGAAGTCTGGTCAAGAGGCGCGAGCTCATGAGCCTGATCGAGAAGGCCTCGCAACCGCCGGTTCCGCGAGAGCGGCGGTCCCTTCTGGAACGCGTCGAAGCAAAGGGCTGGTTCGACGCCAGAACCGACGCGGCCCAGCCGGAACCGGCTCCGCAAGTGGAGTCGGCACCATACGCCATGCCATCACCGGACGGCCCCGAGGCATTCGGCGCACGGTTCGGGGCCGGGGAGCCGATCCGATCGGGCGGACGCAGCGAGCCCTTTGAAATCAACTTTACGTCCCTGGAACGGCGCGGCCTGATCACCCCGTCGACCCGCCGGTCCAGGCTGTCCGAAGAGATCCGGCTGATCAAACGGCGACTGTGGGAACGCATGCGGTTGCCGGACGGTGGCGTTGCCGCCGAAGCCGGAGCCGATCAGACCGCTGAGGCCCCGGCCCGGCAACAGAACGTTCTCATGGTGACCAGCACCCGGCCGGGCGAAGGCAAGACCTTCATTGCGCTCAATCTTGCCCTCAGCTTCGCGATCGACGAGGGACTCAACGTTCTGCTGATCGATAGCGATGTCGCCCGCCCGGGCATCGCTTCGCTGCTCGGCATCAAGGCGTCGCCGGGTCTGACGGACGTGTTGCGCGACCAGAGGATGGATATGGCCGATGTCCTCCACCGCAGCACCGAATTGCCGTTGTCCGTCATGACGCAAGGCTCGCGGGTATCGTCCGCGACCGAACTGCTGGGCGGCGCAACCATGTCGGCGCTGATCGACGAGATGTCCCGGCGCTATGCCGACCGGATCATCATCTTCGACTCGGCACCGCTGCTGGCGGCGACCGAACCGGTCGTTCTCGCCCGGCAAGTCGATCAGATCCTGTTCATCGTCGAATCCGGTCGCACCACGCCCGACTCGGTGACCGCCGCGCTGGACCTTTTGGAAAAGCACGACAACGTCAACTTCGTTCTCAATCGCGGCGTCGTCATGAACCAGTCCGATCAGTTCGGCGCCTATTTCAGCGATTACGAAACCGAACAGGCAGGGAGCCACTAGCACATGCCAGGACTCGGATTTATCGGAGCGCCAGCGTGCAGAACCGTCGCGCAACGTTGAGCCGCCGCGCCGAGCGGGGTGTTCGAGTCGCCTGTGCCGCCGCGGTGCTGAGCGGCGGAGCGGCGCTGACCGCCCATGCCGCCGAGGTCCGTATCACCACCGGAGCGGAAGGCTCGGTCACCATTACCGACAACTTCGATCTCGAACCCGAAGGTCAGGAACAGGCGGCGGTCGTCTTTACCCTGGGGCCCACGGCGACGATCCGGGCAGATGGCGGTCGTTTCAGCTTCAATCTCAATGGAAGGCTGAACTTCGACACCACGGTTTTCGAGGATGACGACACGGAATTCCGGGTGCGGCCACAACTGGTCGGGTTCGGCACCGCGGAGCTGATCCAGGACCGGTTCTTCATCGATCTTTCCGGATCGTGGACCCGACGGCTGATCGACACCGATTCCCCGGTCTCGGCAGTTGAGGTTGGGGACCGCCGGGGCACCGAAGACGTCCAGACCGTCAGCATCAGCCCCTACTACGTCCAGCGTTTCGGCACTTGGGCGACGGCCGAACTGCGCTACCGGTTCAGTGGGGTTTTCGTCGACAGCGCCGATGCCGACAACAGCGTGACCCATGAGCCCAGCCTGCTGGTCCAGACCGGGCCGCGATTCTCGGCCTTCCGGCTCAGCGGATTGCTGGAGTACCAGCGGACCACCTCCGACGACTCCGATGAGGACGGCCAACTTCTCCTCACCAACCAGGGACTGGTTCGTGAAACCGGCGACTTCGAACGCTTCACCGCCGAACTCGACAGCGAGTGGCGGTTGAACCGGCGTCTGGCGCTGCTCGCGGGCATTGGTTTCGACGAGGTCGACTCGGACGATCTGACCGAGGCCGACGGGCCGTTCGGGACGATCGGGTTTCGCGCCCAGCCCGGTCCGCGGACCGAAATCACCTTTCGCGGCGGCTATCGCTTCGGAGGCACTTTTCTGGACGGATCGGCCCGTTACCAGATCACCCCGGCATTGGCACTCCGCGTCGCCGTGACCGACAGCCTGGAGACCACCCAGACCGAACTCACCGCCTCGCAACTCGGCCTCATCGTCGGTCCGACCGGGGAAATCATCAACGCGACCACGGGGGTGCCGTTCGGCCTCGATGGTCTCGGCTTCGGCGTGCGCGACGAGTTCTTCAGGACGCGCATCTATCAGGCATCGCTGGCCGGCGCCTATCGGACCGACAGCTATCTGCTGAGCGTCCTCTACGAGCAGCGGGATTTCGAGTTTCGTGGTGACGAAAACGTCGCCGGCGTTACGGCCCGCTGGCAGAGGCAGCTTTCGCCCAATCTCTCGGCAGGGTTGGCGCTCGGCTATCGCCGGGTCGATGACGATGACGATTTCAACGATGTCAATACCAACAATGGCATCGATGACGGCGACGGAGTGACCAATACGTTCACCGCACAGCCTTTCGTGAACTACAACTTATATGAAAACCTGACGTTATCGGCCTCCTATGCCAGATCGCAGCGGTTCGCCGATGACCCGAACGATGAGTATACGGAAAATGCCGTCATCTTAGGCGTCCGGTTGAGGTTTTGACATGTATGATCAGTTTTACAAGTTTTCGGCACCGGCGTTCGGCCTGAACCCGGACCACCGGTTTTTTTACGGCAGCAAGAGCCATAACAAGGCGATGTCGTACCTGCGCTACGGCTTGCAGCAGGGCGAAGGATTTATCGTGATCACCGGCAATATCGGGGTCGGCAAATCGACCCTGGTGAAACAACTTTTCGCAGAGCTCGATCGTCGGCGGATCGTCGCGGCCCAGATCGCCACGACCAACATCGATCCGGACGATGCCATCCGGCTGATTCTGGGCGCTTTCAACATCACTCCGGTGAGCAGCGACAAGGCCGCCCTGCTGCGCGGCTTTGAAGGCTTTCTGATTGAACAGTACAAGGCTCGGCGGCGCGTGCTGCTGGTCGTCGATGAAGCCCAGAACCTGCCGCTTCGGACCATCGAAGAGCTTCGGATGCTGTCCAATTTCACGCTGGACGGTCATGCGCTGTTCCAGAGTTTTCTGGTCGGACAGCCGCAGTTCCGACTGCTGATGGGCAACCCGGACCTCGAGCAGTTGCGCCAGCGGGTGATCGCCTCCTATCATGTCGAGCCGATGACTCCTGCGGAAACCCGCGAATATGTCGAGCACCGCATGCGGCTGGTCGGCTGGCAGAACGACCCGATGATCACGCTCGGGGCGTTCCAGCGTATCCACGACGAGACCGGCGGCGTGCCCCGGCGCATCAACCTGCTGTGCAATCGCCTGCTGCTGCTGGGTGCGATCGAGGAGTTTCACGAACTTACCGAGGATTCGGTCGAGGAGGTTATCGCCGACCTCCGAAGCGAAATCGTCGACAGCCGGCTCGAGCCCTTCGCGCGTGATCTCGTCCAGGGCACCGGGGCAGCACCGCGAGCGGCAGGAGACGCCGCCATCTCCCCGGCCATGACCCACGGCTCGATGGAGCGGATCGAGCAGCTCGAACGATCGGTCGCGCTGCATGAAGAAACCTTGCGGCAGCTTCTGACCATTGCGTCCGGGCTGTTCGGCACGCTTCAATTCGATGCGCCCCAGTTCAACGGCAGCGATCCGACATCCAAGTCCGAAGAGCGCCGGCCGGCGCGGCGCCAGGCCGGCGGGGATGTCCCCAGCCGTTAGCGGCGTCACGGCCGGACATTGTGCTGGCGGAGAAGGTTGTAGATGGTCGGCCGGCTGACGCCCAACAGCTTGGCGGCAGCGGAAAGGTTCCCGGCGGCATCGGCCAGGGCGTGCAGCAGCGCCTCGCGCTCGGCTTCTTCCCGTGCCCTGCGCAGGCTGAACGTGCCGACGGCGGCGGCAACCGCCGCTTCAGGCACCTTGAGATCCATGTCGGTTGCAGTCAGCGTGCCGCCTTCGGCCAGGATCACCGCACGCTTGATGCGGTTCTCCAGTTCGCGGACATTGCCCGGCCAGGCATGCTGGCGCAGCGCCACCAGCGCGTCCGGGGCCAGATCCAGCCGACGGAGGCCCTGCTTTCGGCAGCACGCATCGACGAAATGACGCGCCAGCAGGATCACGTCATCATCGCGCTCGCGCAAAGGCGGAATCTGTATGGTGATCTCGCTCAGGCGATAAAACAGATCCTCCCGAAATTCTCCCTGGACGATGCGATCGTCCAGCTTGCGATGCGTGGCCGAGACGATGCGGACATCCACCGTAATGGGTTCCCGTCCGCCGACCCGTTCGATCACCCGCTCCTGGATGAAGCGGAGCAGCTTCGCCTGCAGCGCCATCGGCATGTCGCCGATCTCGTCGAGAAACAGCGTTCCTCGGCTGGCCAGTTCGATCTTTCCCTTGGTCTGGCGGACCGCGCCGGTAAAGGCGCCCTTCTCGTGCCCGAACAGTTCGCTTTCCAGCAGCGCGTCGGGTATGGCGGCGCAGTTGATCGCGATGAACGGACCCTCCCGGCGCGGGCTCAATCGATGAACGGCGCGGGCCATCAGCTCCTTGCCGGTACCGCTGTCGCCCAGCAACAGCACGCTGAAATCGGCCGGGGCGATCTTCTCGATCATCCGGCAGATACCGAACATCTTGCTGCTGTTGGTGATCAGGCCGAAAAAGCTGGTATCGGGCGCCTTTTGCAAACGCCGGTTCTCCGCTTCCAGCTCGGCAACATTGAAGGCGCGATCGACGATCAGGCGCAGAATGCCGGCATCGATCGGCTTCTGATAGAAATCGTAGGCTCCCAGCCCGATCGCCTTGACGGCATTGGGCCGCTGATCGTCGCCGGTGACCACGACCACCTTGGTTTCCGGTGCGATCATCAGGATCTCTTCCAGCGCGCGCATACCCTCGCCGACATCGTCGGGGACCGGCGGCAGGCCGAGATCGAGCGTCACGACTGCCGGCCGGTGATCCCGCACCTCGCGCAGTGCGGAGTTGCGGTCGATGGCAGTAAGAATTCCGCAATCATCGAACGACCAGCGCAGGCTGTTGAGGACGCCCGGATCGTCGTCCACCAGAAGCAGGGTTCGGGCCGGCATCATATCCCCCGTCGGTTCGATGATCAGTGAATCCGTTCGATTTCGGGCCGCACGGCCGCCCCTGCGAGCGGCAGGAACAGCCTTACCCGCGTGCCGCTCCCGGCGGCGCTGTCGACGGTCAGGGTGCCGTTCCACCGCTCGATCAGGTCGCGGCTCTGATACATGCCGATGCCATAGCCATTGGCCTTGGTGGACGCGAAGGGACGGAACAGATGCTCGCGCACGAAACTCGGGCTCATGCCCGGTCCGTTGTCGCTGATCTCGACCACGGCCAAGCCGTTCTCGCTGCGGCAGGCAATTTCCACCAAGCCGTGCTCGCCGGCCGCCTCGATCGCATTCTGGATAATGTTCTCCAATACGCCGGTGAAACCGAGCCGGTCGATCCGCACCGGCAGGCCGTCTTCGATGGCGCCGAGACGGATCGATTTGAGCAGCGGCGCCTTCGGCTTGACCACGTCCTGGATCAGCGCGGCCAGATCGACGATTTCCCGGTTGGGATCCGCGGTCGCGATATCGCGCAGCCGCAGCAGCATGGCGCGCATCTTTTCGACCGAATGCCCGACCGTGACCAGCACGTCACGCTGAAACGCGGGATTGTCGCCATGGCGCTCGGCATTCTGAACGATCAGCGACAACTGGCTGACCAGGTTCTTCACATCATGGGCAACGAAGCTGAAGCTCTTGCTCAGCCGCTCGAACCGCTGCGCCTCGACCAGGGCGCGGGTCGCCTGCTCTTCGGCGATGTAGCTGCCGATCTGGACGCCGAGGATGTCGAGCATGTCGCGATCCTCCCAGCTCAGCCGCCGCGGCGATCGCGGCTGGCCGAGCACCACGATCCCCAGCATCCGCTCGCGCGCGATCAGCGGCACGACCAGCCACGGCCCGTCCAGATCGGCCAGCCAGTCGCGGGCGGCAGCGACCGTCGCCGCATCGCCCTGCAGGACCGGATCGGTGCGCAGATCGACCACGGCACGGTCACGGCCCGCACGCGCCGCCAGGGCCGCAGGCACCG
>CAZTNV010000014.1:0-6126 GCA_964615535.1 uncultured Mycobacteriaceae bacterium
CGGCGATGCCGATCTGGTGATCCTGCCGGGATCGAAATCGACCCTGGCCGATCTGGCCTTTCTGCGCGCCCAGGGCTGGGACATCGACTTGGTCGCCCATCTGCGCCGAGGCGGCCGGGTGCTGGGCATCTGCGGCGGCTACCAGATGCTCGGGCGCACGGTGCGCGATCCCGACGGCATCGAGGGCCCGCCCGGCGAGGCGCCGGGCCTCGGCCTGCTCGATCTCGACACCATGCTGACCGGCGACAAGGCGCTGGTCGAGGCCGCCGGCATCGATTTGGACAGCGGCGAACCAGTCGCGGGCTACGAGATGCATGTCGGCCGCACCACGGGGCCCGGCCTGGCGCGCCCGATGCTGCGGCTGGGCGAGCGCACCGACGGCGCGGTCTCGGGCGACGGCCGGGTGCTCGGCTGCTACCTCCACGGCCTGTTCGCCGCCGATCGCTTCCGCCACGCCTTCCTTAACCGGCTGAAACCGCGGGCGGCCAGCGGCGTGGTCTACGAAGCCGGGGTCGAGCAGGTGCTGGACGAGTTGGCCGCCCATTTGGAGGCGCATGTAGACGTGCAGGAGTTGCTCGACATTGCGCTGGGGTTCGGCGGGCAGTCCCGCGCAGCCATTTGAGGATGGATGGGAGGGATGGAGGATCGGATGGCGGAACCGCAGCGGCGTGTCCGGACGCGCAACGAGTTCCTGGCCTGAGAAGAGCGGCAGCCGGTCCGGTACGAGTTGGTCGTTGGTCAACCCAGGATGATGACCGGCGGGATCCGGGCCGCGATGTCGGCCAACCTGGCGAAGCTGCCATCCGCCAGATGCTGGCCGGGGCGCCGGCCAGGCGCTCGTTTATCGGCGCCATCTTGCCCATGTCCGAACCGACGTTATCCACCGACACCCAGGCGATGGCGCCGCTCCGGGTGTCACAGGACAACTGAAAATTGTCGGCGGGACGGAAGCCACCATCAGCCATCTTCATCACCCGGGCTTCGGCATCGGTCGTCGACGCCCGCGGCTCCCTGGGGCGCTCCTCATCCCCTTGGTGGCGTTCGACCGTGCGAAGACGCGGTTTGGTTTGGGGGTGTCGCCGGAACCCTCTGAGGGGGCAACTCCGCAAACCGCTCGGCTTCGTCACGCTTCGTCACGCTTCGTCATCGGTCAAACACAAGACGGAATGGACGCATGCCGATTCTGCCAGAGGCAAATCGCCTGCGCAGCTCCGTCCCCCGTCTTGCCAGCCAACCGAAAGGTTTTCGATCCCTGCGTCGGGCCAACTCACCGGTGCGCCTTGAAGGCCGCGGCCTGCTCCGGGGTCGCCGGGATCTGGTGGCGCGCCTTCCAGTTCTCGTAGGGCATGCCGTAGACGATCTCCCGCGCCTCCTCATAGGTCATCTCGATCCCGCGCTCCTCGGCGGCGGCGCGGTACCATTTCGACAGGCAGTTGCGGCAGAACCCCGACAGATTCATCAGGTCGATGTTCTGCACGTCGGCGCGTTCGCGCAGGTGTTCGACCAGCCGGCGAAAGGCGGCGGCTTCCAGTTCGATGCGGGTGGCGTCGTCCATGGCGTCCGGTTCTCCCCGAATATCCGCCCTTCATCTGGGCATCGCGGCGGGGCCGGACCAGCCCCGCGATCCTCAGCCGCCGGGCACCGTCTCCGCGATCAGCCAGTCGACCACCCGGCGCAGCGCCTCGGCCTCGGTCGCGCCCTCGGCCAGGGCCTGGTGGTAGACCGCGATCTGGTGGTGGGCGCTGGTGCCGCGGCGCAGGATGGTGCGGGCATGCTCGATTTCGGTGGTGCAACCCAGTGCCTCGGCGTCCTCGCGCACCAGCCCGATCAGCTCGTCGAGCAGATCGGCATAGGGCACCATTTCCAGCCGGCCAAAATCGATCAGTCCCTCGTCGAAGCCATAGCGCATCGCGCGCCAGCGGTTCTCGTTGATCAGCATCGTGACATAGCGGCGCCAGGTCACGTTCATCCGCTTCAGCCGCCACAGCATGCGCAGGATGCACACCGCCAGGGCGGCCGCGCAGATCCCGTCCTCGATCCGGGTGCAGATGTCGCAGATGCGAATCTCGACCGTGGGGAACCGCGCGCTGGGCCGCATGTCCCACCAGATCTTGGTGCCGTCTTCCAGGACCCCGACCTGGACCAGGGCGCTCAAATGCTTTTCGAAGTCGCCGAAATTCTCGAACGCCTCGGGCATGCCGGTGCGCGGCAGCTCGTTGAAAACCGCCAGACGATAGGATTTCAGGTTGGAGAGCTGGCCGCGCCAGAACGGCGAGGAGGTGGTCAACGCCAGCAAATGAGGCAGGAAATAGCGCATCTGGTTCATCAGATCGATGCGCAGATCGGGGTCCTCGATCCCGACATGGACGTGCATGGCGCAAATCAGCAGGCGCGAGGCCGGCGCCCCCATCTCGCGGGCCAGCCCGCTGTAGCGCGGCCGTTCGGTGATCTTCTGCGGCCGCCACTCGGCGAAGGGATGGGTCGAGGCGGCAATGATCCTCAGCCCGTGATCGCGCGCGACCTCTGCCACGCCGTGCCGCAGCGCAGTCAGCTCGCGCCCGGCCTCGGCGATGCCGAGGCAGACCGGCGTGCCGACCTCGATCTGCGAGCGCATGAGTTCGGGCGCGACCAGGTGATCCAGCCGTCGCTCGCAGGCCTCCCAGAACGCCCGCGGCGGATCGACCTCGAGATCGCGGGTCGCCGGATCGACCAGCAGGTATTCCTCCTCGATGCCCAGCGTGAAGGCGGGTTCGGCGATCGGCATCACGCGGCCCTCGGCCGGTAGATTTCGCGATCGGCCAAGATCGGCGCCAGCACCTCAGCCAGACGGTCGGCCCAGGCGGCGGCGGTTGCCGGCGTGTCGATCAGATCCTGGCGCAGTTCCAGCAGCACATTGGCAAAGCCGCGCTCCATGGCATGGGTCTCGACCGTGTAGCCGTGCCGGTTGCGGCCGCTATAGGGCTGGTTGTCGCCGACGCACAGCGCCGGATCGCGCGCCAGCGCCGCCATCAGCGGCACGGCGATCCGGCCGTCCTGGTCCCACAGCACGCCGATATGCCAGGGCCGCGGCAGGCTGCGCAGGAACGGCGTGAAACTGTGCAGCGAGATCACCGCCGGGGCCACGCCGAGCGCCAGAAACCCGTCGATCGCCGCGGCAATCGCGCCATGATAGGGCCAATAGACGGCATCCGCCCGCGCCGCGCGGTCGAGCGGGCCGAGATCGCGATTGCCGGGCACCATCACGCCGTCGCTCACCGCGCAGATCGAGGTGGGATCGTCCAGAGGGCGGTTGGGATCGATCAGCAATCGGGAGTAATTATGCATAATCGCCGGTGCATCCAGCCGCTCCGCTAACCGGCGGGTCACGTCGGCGATGCCGATGTCATAGGTGATATGGCGGTCGAGCGGCGGCGCGTCGAGCCCGAGTCGGTCGAGCGTTTCGGGAAACGCCCGGCCGGCATGATCGGCGAGCAGCAGGATCGGCGCGCGGCCGCCCGTATTGACCGGGCTGAACGGAGGCGGATCGGCGGGGGTCAGCAGGGATCGGGGCTGCGGCCCGGTGTCGACGGCGGCGATGGTCATGCACCGACTATAGCCGAAAACCGTCGCCCGGAAACCGGCGGCCCGCACCATGCGGCCGCTGCCGCCGGACCGGTCCGGGCCGGGGCGGCGCCGTCAAGGATGCGCTTTGCCGATTTCATTGCGCGTGTTAGTTTGCGTTAACCAGAAGTTCCGAACGGCGTTCGGCGGCGCGCGGCGTTCTCCCTGGATCGGGAAAGCCGATGCGCCGGTTTTGCGGCCCTGCATGTCCGGCACCTCCCCATCCATCGCCCGCGGCAACGCCGCCGCTCACCGTTTCCGAAGCCAGATCCTGGCCGTGTTCGGATCGCTGGCCCTGTGTCTGGCCGGCATCAGCTTCTATCAGGTGTGGCTGGATTATCGCTCGCTCTGGGTCGACGTCGAGCGGGATACCCAGAACGTCGCCCGCGTGCTCGACGAACACGCACAGCGCACGCTGGGCGAGATCGACCGAATGCTGCTCGATCTGCTCAGCCCGGTGGCGGGCATCGGCCTGGATCAGCAGATCGATGCTTTCGAAGCTCGGGAGGCTCTGCTCGACCGGTTGAGGACGCTGCCCCAGGCCCGCACCATCGCAGTGTTCAATGATCACGGGGATACGGTGGTGTCGACCGACGATCCTTTGGCGCCGCCGACCATCGCGGCCGAGCATGATTTCTTCACGGTGCACCGCGCGGCCGGCGACATCGGATTGTTCATCAGCGCTCCGCTGGAGCCGCCGATGCAGAACAGTTCAATGTCGGTAGCGCTCAGTCGCCGCATCAACCGTGCTGACGGCTCCTTCGGCGGGGTCGTGCTGGCGACCCTGGAGCCGACCTATTTCGCGGAGTTCTACCGCTCGATCGATCTGGGCGCCCGGGGCGTGATCGGGGTCTTCCGCAGCCAGGGCGATCTGCTGTTCGGCGCCTCCGGCGGTCGGCCGCCGCTGAACTCGCCGTCAGGCTGCCGGCCGCTGTTCGCGCCGTATCTGGCGGCCTCGCCGACCGGAACCTTCCGTTCCGACGCCGCTGCCGACGGCATCGACCGGGTCTTTGCGTATCGCCAGTCGCCGCGATTCCCGGTGGTCGTGCAGGTCGGCATTTCGGTCGATGAGGTGATGGCGCCGTGGTGGCTGCACGTCCGGATCGTGGTTGTGGTCGGAACCGCGCTGTTGCTGGCGATCGCCGGCGGAATGACCCTGCTGCTGCACCAGTTTAACCGGATGCAGGCGATCACCGGGCATCTGCGCGATACCGAAACCCGCCTCCGCGCCATCCTGGACACTGCGGTCGATCCGATCGTCACGATCGACAGCACCGGGCTGATCCAGTCGTTCAACACCGCGGCCGAGCGGGCCTTCGGCTATCAGGCATCCGAGGTGGTCGGCCGCAACATCGGGCTGCTGGTGCCGAATGGCGTGGGCCGCCGGCTTGACGGCGATGCCGGAGCCGTGCCCGATGGCGCGGCGCTGGAGGCGCTCGGCCGGATTCGCGAGGTGCAGGGCCTGCGGCGCGACGGCAGCCGCTTCCCCATCGAGATCTCGCTGGGCGAATGGCGGCTGGGCGAGGTGCGGCAGTTCACCGGGGTGCTGCGCGACATTTCCACCCGCAAGCAGATCGAAGAGGCGCTGCGCCGCTCCCAGCGGCTCGACATGATCGGCCAGTTGACTGGCGGCATCGCGCATGATTTCAACAATCTCCTCGGCATCATCATCGGCAATCTCGATTTCCTGGGCCGCCAGGTCGGGCCGGACGGGCCGGCGCACCGGCGCGTGGCCACCGCGCTCAAGGCGGCGCTGCGCGGCGCCGACCTGACCAAGCGGCTGCTGTCGTTCTCCCGCAACCAGGCGCAGACGCCGGTGCCGACCGACGTCAATGCCGTGATCCGCGGCATGCTCGATATCATATCGCGGTCGCTGACCACCGAGATCGAGGTCGCGGTGGCGCTGGCGCCCTCCGCTTGGCTGGCCGAAATCGATCCGGGCGACCTTGAGGACGCCCTGCTCAATCTCGCGATCAACGCGCGGGATGCCATGCCGCAGGGCGGGCGGCTGGTCATCGAGACCGCCAATGTCGTGGCGAACGCCGCCGTCGCCGCGTGCAGCCCGGTGGTCCAGCCCGGCGACTACGTCGTGATCACGGTCGGTGACAACGGCATCGGCATGACCGCCGAGGTGGCGGAGCGTGCCTTCGAACCGTTCTTTACCACCAAACCCGAGAGCAAGGGCTCCGGGCTAGGTCTCAGCATGGTCTATGCTTTCGCCAAACGGTCCCGCGGCATGGTCGAGCTGGATTCGGCACCCGGCCGGGGCACTGCGGTGCGGCTCTACCTGCCGCGGGCCGAAGGCACCGCCGCCGTGGCCGGATCGGCGGAGGATGGCGGCATGCCGCTGTCGCGCGGCGGCGAGACCATCCTGGTGGTCGATGACGAAGCCGATCTCCGCGGACTGGCCATGGAGTATCTGACCGAACTCGGCTATCGCACCGTGTCCGCGCGCAATGCCCGCGATGCGATCGAGCGGCTTGCCGGCGGCGAGCCGATCGATCTGCTGTTCAGCGACGTCGTGAT
>CAZTNV010000014.1:6136-27032 GCA_964615535.1 uncultured Mycobacteriaceae bacterium
GTGATGCCGGGCGGCATGAACGGCTACGAGCTGGCGCGCCGGGCGAGGTTGCTGCGGCCGGGCATCGCCGTGCTGCTGGCATCGGGCTTCAGCCGTGACGAACGCGATGGCGGGGGCGAACGGCCGGCCTCGCCGCTCCTGACCAAACCTTACCGCAAGGCGGATCTGGCGGCGCGCGTGCGGCGGCTGCTGGACCATATGGAGTGATCCTGATGACCAAGCCCTTGCTGATCGTGGTCGACGACGATCCCGATATCGGTGAATTCATCCGCGATGCCGCGGAGCTGGCCGGGTTCGAGGCGCTCTCGATGACCCTGGCCGCCCAGTTCAAGGAGTCGGTAACGATCCGCTGTCCGGAGGCGGTGGTGCTCGATCTGATCATGCCGGACACCGACGGTATTGAACTGGTCCAGGTCCTGGGCGACCTGCAATGTCCGTCCGCGCTGATCCTGATCAGCGGCTATGACAGCAAGTACCTCGAAATGGCGGCGCGGATCGCCGCCCATCGCGGGTTGAACGTGGTCGGCACCCTGAGCAAGCCGATCCGGCTGGAGACCATCGAAAGCCTTCTGCGTTTGGCGCTGCCGAAATCGGGGTGCCAGGCCGCCGACCGGCCGTGATCCCGCCGTCCGGAGACGCGCTGGCCGTCGCATCGCGGCGGTGGCGGCTGGCCTTCGCCGGGCTGGTGACCGGGGCGATCGGGATCGCCTGCGCGCCGATCTTCGTGCGGTTGTCCGAAATCGGGCCGACCGCCCGGGGCTGGCTGGTGCTGCTGGCGCTCGGCTGGATCAGCCATGCCGGCGGTCAGACCCTGATCGCCTTCGCCCTGGCCCATCTGCCCGCGGCATTCTCCTCGGTCAGCCTGCTGATCCAGCCGGTCGCGGCGGCGCTGTTCGCGTGGCTGCTGCTCCGCGAACCGCTTGGGGCCGTCCAGGCGCTGGGCGGGGCGATCGTGCTGGCCGACATCGTGCTGGCGCGCCGCGGCGCAGTGGCGCGGCCGGACCCCGGCGTGCAACGATGATAAGACACCATATTGACGCGTCGATGGGCTTGCGGCACCATTCTGGTGGTATTACCAGTGGAGTCAGGCCCCTTGCACGAATCAACCTTACCGGCGGGTGCGGCCGGGTGAGCGGCGAGGCAGACGGGGCCGGCACCAGCGTGGCCGATCGGGTGGCGTCGCAACTGCTCGACATGATCGCCCGCGGCGCCTTGCTGCCGGGCGAACGGCTGCCCGGCGAGCGGCAGATCGCCGAGCAGATGAGCGTCAGCCGGGTCTCCGTCCGCGCCGCGCTGCAGCGGCTGAAGACCCAGGGATTCCTGGCATCGGTCCATGGCGGCGGGACCCGGGTGGTGTCTTCGGCGGCCGACATGGACGGCGCGCTGACCGAACTGGTCCGCAACCAACTCGACAATCTCCATGACCTGGCGGAAATCCGCCTGGCGCTGGAGAGCTGGGCGGTGCGCCGGGCGGCCGAGCGCGCGACGCCTGAGCAACTGGCGGAAATCCGCGCACATCTCGAACGGATGTCGGGGATGGGGCGGGGCGGCGGCGGCCAGTCCGACAAGGCGATCGCCGACGTCCAGTTCCACTTCGCGATCGGGAAGGCCTCGGGCAGCCCGGTCTACATGCACATCCTCAGCGTGATCCGCGAGACGCTGATGCAGATCCTGGCGTTCCACCGCTACGAACTGTTCGTTTCGGAGGACGAGGACGGCACGGTGACGGCGCATCACCGGCGCATCTACGACATGATCGCGGCGCGCGATCCCGATGCCGCCGAAAGGGCCATGCGGCAGCATCTGCGCTGGGTGCTCGAGCGCTACGAGGCGGCGCGGGAGCAGGGCCTGGGAACCATGCGGCCGGCCTCCTGAGCCGGCCGACAGGATTGCGGCTGCCCGCCGCAGCGGTCTAGGGTGCGGCCGGCACATCCAATCCATGATCAAGCATGCGTCCGTTCCGCATCCTGCTGAAATCGTTTGGCCGCAATGCCCGCGTGAGGGCGCTGGCGAGTCGGCTTGCGGCGGGCTACATCCGGCTGGTGTTCCGGACCGGGCGCTGGGACCATGACGGCCTGGACATTCCGGCCGGTTTCGTCGAGCGCGGCCGGCCGGTGATCGGCGCGTTCTGGCATTCCCGGCTGCTCATGATGGTTCATGCCTGGACCTTCGACCGGCCGTTCTTCATGCTGATTTCCCGCCACCGCGACGGTGCGCTGATCGCCGAGGCGATCGGCCGGCTGGGCATCGGGGTGGTGTCCGGCTCGACCCGGAAGAGCGGCGCATCGGCTTTCCGCGAACTGCTGCGCATGCTGCGGGCGGGTACCTCGATCGGCATCACGCCCGACGGTCCGCGCGGGCCGCGCATGCGGATCGACCCGGGCGTGATTTTGCTGGCCAGACTGTCCGGCGCGCCGATCATTCCGGCGACCTATTCCGTCCGGCGGCGCCTGCTGATCGACAGTTGGGATCGCTTCCTGCTGCCGCTGCCGTTCAGTCGCGGCGTGTTGCTGTGCGGCGAACCGGTCCTGGTGCCGCGCGATGCCGGCGCCGCCGAACTCGAGGCGCTACGACTCGATCTCGAACGCCGCCTGATCGATCTCACCGCCGAAGCCGACCGCCGCATGGGCCACGCGGCGGTCGAGCCGGCGGAGGTGGCCGTGACCAAGCCGGGCGATTCGCCGACGATCGGCTCGGCTGCCTGATTGCAGTTTCTTTCCAGCACGGCCGGCACGGTTCGACTGCGGAAACCAACAGTGTGATTGTGTCCCGGCGCGGCCAGCGATCTGGGGCTGTGCCATCCGGCGCCGTCCAGCACCATGACGGCGTGCTCCTGCTCGCCCAAAGTCTTGGAGACTACCGCCAGGACCACATCCATGACCTTGGTCGATACCGTCGGCGGGACCAGCGCGATGGCCTCGCCGGAGACGGGATCGGCGGCGGCGAACAGAGAGAGCCAGTCGAAGCCCTGGTCGCATAGGCCAGGCGGTCGTTGGACCGCACCAGCCCTCTGTCAAGACATGCCGTCATCGAATCATCATCAATTGAAATTGATCATCGTGAGCAAACCAGTTACTGGCGGTCAAAGAAACAATATATAACTCTTCTCGGATGAAGCATCGGCACCCCCCCGCCATCGCCGTCCGGACCCATAGTCTGGCGATGTCCTGCTCGAGCGGGATGCCAATGTGGAGAAATTCAACAGGTGCAGCGACACGAAAGTGCGTAATTGCAGGCAATAGGGAGACAGGATGATGGCGAAATTGCGTTACATATTCATTCCTTGGAAACGCGACCAGGGCGCCGAAGAAGCACTCGAAGCAGCCAAGGAGTGGAATCTTCACAGCTTCACCAAGCAAACACAGACTGTCGAGTCCTGGGAAGACATCGATACGACCGATAAATACACGATTGTATGCTGGGGTGACCCAGCCGTGTCGGTCACGTTCGATCGAACCGATCAGATCTACATCCAGGGCGGTCATTGCAAGCCGGGCGGCAATGTACTCAAGAACCGTTCTGGTGGCTACTCTCTGACGGCGGACAAGGTCGCCGAAAGAACCATCGAACAGTTCTCCTTGACCAGTGCATTCAATGGCGTCGTGAAGCTCTACACCTGCAGTAGCGCCGTTGAAGGCGGGCTTTATGGCCACACCTTTGGCTGGTTCTTCACCCGAGAGTTCGCCAAGACTTGTCCGAACGCGATTATTTACGGCTACGGCGGAGCAGTCAGCAAGGCGCATGATTTCCAGCCTTCGACCGGCGGACCGAATACCAAGTCCGTCGAAGTCAAGGGCGTGCTCCACCGGGCCTCGGAGTTGCGGTTCCAGGTCTATCCCTAGTGCCTGTGAAACCGTTCAAGACGCCGCCCAGTCGGCCAGCCGGGTCAGGAAGCGCTGGCCCTCGGCCAGTTGCGTGCGGGAGATGTATTCGTCCGGCTGGTGGGCCTGGGCGATGTCGCCCGGCCCGATCACCACGACGGGAATGCCGGCCCGCTGGAAGAGTCCGGCTTCGGTACCGAACGGCACCGTGCCGGCAGCATTGGCGCCGGTGATCCGCCGCACCAGGGTCTCCGCCGGTCCTTCGGGGTCCGGGCGGAGCGCCGGCACCGCGCACATCCGTTCGGTCTCGATCGCCCCTTCGGGCCATTCGGCCCACAGGCGGGGCAACGCCGTCGCCGCGACATGGCGCGCAAAAAGCGACGGTATCACCGTTTCGTCATCGGCCGGAAGGGGACGGTAATCCCAGGTGAAGGCGCAGCGCCGCGCGATGATGTTGAGCGCGGTGCCGCCTTCGATAGTCCCGACGTTCAGGCTGCCATGAGGCGGATCGAACTGCGGGTTGGGGTCGGGCCGGCGCCGTTCCCGGTCGGCCATCCAGTCGATGAAGCGGATCAGCCGGGCGGCGTGCAGGATCGCGTTGGCGCCCTGCGAGGTCAGGCTGGCATGGGCGTCCTTGCCGAGGATCGTGGTCCGGAACACGTTGACGCCCTTGTGGGCATTGGCCGGCCGCATCATGGTCGGCTCGCCGACCACGGCCAGCACCGGCCGCGGCAGGTTCCCGATGATGTATTGCAGCAGGTGCGGCACGCCCAGGCAGCCGACCTCCTCGTCATAGCTGAAGGCCAGATGGACCGGCCGGCTCAACCGCCGCGCGCGCAGCTCCGGCACCATGGCCAGGGCGAGGGCGAGAAACCCCTTCATGTCGGCGGTGCCGCGGCCGAACAGCCGGTCGCCGCGGGCGGTCAGGGTGAACGGATCGCTATGCCATTCCTGATCGGTTACCGGCACTACGTCGGTATGGCCGGACAGCACCACGCCGCCGGCGATGTCCGGCCCGATCGTGGCGTAAAGATTGGCCTTGGTGCCCGCGGCATTGGGCAGGATCAGTGGCGCAAGCCCATGACTGCGCAAATAGTCTGCCACCCAATCGATCAGGGCCAGGTTGGACCGCGCCGACACCGTGTCGAAGGCGATCAGCCGTTCCAGCAGGGCCAGCGGCTCAGGCGGAAGCGGAGAAGAATGGGCCGAAACCATAAGACCAAACTAGCCGGTTCCCCGGCGATCGCCAACCCA
Source organism: uncultured Mycobacteriaceae bacterium (assembly GCA_964615535.1). Classification (GTDB taxonomy): domain Bacteria; phylum Pseudomonadota; class Alphaproteobacteria; order DSM-16000; family Inquilinaceae; genus CAZTNV01. The sequence goes on from CAZTNV010000014.1 coordinate 11,212, forward strand.
TGCGAATGATAGCCGATCAGCGCTTGATATCACTGACGGCTTTGCACACGACGGTAATCGCGATGCGTTCGTTCGCCTCATAGCAGCTCCGGCAGATCCGCGGCCGCGGCGACCATTCGGGCAGGCACCGGCTGGCGCTTCCCGCGGACCTCGATGTCACGCACCGGAAAGGCCCCCAGGTCGATGCCGGCGTGCTGCGCAACCGCCTCCGACACCACGAGCTGGACACCAAACTCCTTGGTCAGGCCCTCCAGCCGGCTGGCGGTGTTGACCGCATCGCCGATCGCGGTAAGCGACTTGGTGCGGCCATAGCCCATCTCGCCCAGGATCGCCGGGCCGACATGGATGCCGATGCCCATGCGCAACGGCTCGGGCAGGTCGGCGGCCAGTTCGTGGTTGAGCCGGTCGAGCGCCTCGCCCATCGCCCGCGCCGCTCGCAGCGCCCGGCGGCTACCGGTACCGGGTCCGGCCTCGACGCCGAACAGGGCCATGATGCCGTCGCCGATGAACTTGTCGACCCGGCCGTTGGCCTGCTCGATCGCCGCGCCCATCGCCGCGAAATACCGATTGAGCAGGAACACCACATCGAACGGCAGCTTGGCATCGGACAACCGCGTGAATCCGCGCAGATCGGCAAACAGGATGGCGATTTCGCGCTCCTCCCCGGCCAGATAGGCCGGCCGGCGGAATCCGTCGCGCGCCGTGGCGGTCGGCGGCAGCAGCGGCGCCACCTCCAGATCGGCGGTCGGGCGGATCTGGCAGGCCAGCCGGACATTGGGTGGCGCCGCGATCCTTTGCAGCACCCGCTGCTCATCGGGCGAGGGAGGCGGCAGAGCCGCGGCACCCTCGCCGACTCTGATCCGGCAGGTCGAGCACCGGCCGCGCCCGCCGCACACCGAGGCATGCGGGATGCCGGCGGCGCGGCTGGTCTCCAGCACGGTGGCGCCGGGCTGGAGATGGACCCGCCGGCCGTGGGGATAGATCAGATGCGGCGCGCCGAATCGACGGCAGAGCGCCAGCCGCGCCCAGCGCCCGCCGAAAGTGGCAATCACCAGGCCGACGAAACCGATCCGCAGCGGCCAGGTGATCTCGCCGAGCAGCACTGCGGCGTCGCGGCTATAGCGGATCTCGGCCAGCATCGCCGGCACCCAGCCGTCGCGCGCCGCGAGATCCATGACCGCCATGCCGGATGCGACAAAGCCGCTGAGCGCCAGGGTCGGCACCAGTAGCGCGCCGGCATAGGCCAGCGGCACCGCCGGTCCGTACCATGGTTTGGTGCGCAGCCAGTAATGCAGCCCGATGCAGCCATGGGTCCAGGCGACCAGGATCAGCGCGGTCTGCAAGGCCCCGCGCGCCGGCGACGCCACCCAGTGAATGTATTGCAGGAAGGCGTAATTGGGCTGGACGCCGTACAGCTCCGCCGCGATCCGGGTGCCCAGCGCATGCTCGACCAGCATCGGCGGAATCATCAGCCCGAGTGCGAGCTGCGCCGCTTCCCAGGGATGCAGCCGGAGATGCCGCCGCCGCCAGATCGACAGCAGCGCGATCCCGATGTGCACCGCCGCGGCGGTGACCAGCAGCGCCGTCCCCGCCGCGCCGGTCCACACCGCCGCGAACACGGCCAGCCCCTGGTCCATGGCCCGGAGCGAAATCAGGCCGAGCGCATGGTTGAGGAGATGGCACAGCACGAATGCGAACAGGACCAGCCCGCTGGCCAGCCGCAGCCGGTGGATCATGGAAAGCCTCGATTGTGCCGCAGCGCCGGGATGCGGCAGCAGGACTGTGCCACGAGCCGCCCTGCGGCGCGACGGCGCATGTGGGAGCGGTCGAGCGAGTCGTGCTGTGAATTTGCTTGCCAGCGCCGGCGGCATGCGTAGAAATGGAATGGTCAGATGAGAATGAATTGCATTCTCAGACGTCCGGACCCTCAGGTCCGGTATTTTTCAGGAGGACATCATGACCCGACTCGCCTGGGGCTTGGCCCTGGTCGCTGCCGTGACCATCGCAAGCGCCATGCCGCCGCGCCTCGCGACCGCCGCCGAAATCAATGTCTACTCGTCGCGCCATTATGATACCGACGAATCACTGTTCAGGACCTTCACCGAACGCACCGGCATCACGGTGAACCTGATCGAGGGCGAAGGCAATCAGTTGATCGAGCGGATGACCGCCGAAGGCCGCAACAGCCCGGCCGACGTGCTGATCACCGTGGATGCCGGCAACATGTGGCGCGCCGACCAGGCCGGGCTGTTCCAGCCGGTGCGCTCGGAGGTGCTGGAGAGTCGCATTCCGGCCAATCTGCGCCATCCCGAGGGCCACTGGTTCGGCCTGACCATGCGCGCGCGCATTTTCGTCTACAGCCAGGCGGCCGGCCGGCCCGAAGGTCTCGACTCCTACGAAGACCTGGCCGACCCGGCCTATCGCGGCATGGTGTGCAGCCGCAGCTCGTCCAACATCTACAGCCAGTCGCTGCTCGCGTCGATTATCGCGGCGCACGGCGAGGCTGCGGCCGAGGAGTGGGCGCGCGGCGTGGTGGCCAATTTCGCCCGACCGCCCGAGGGCAACGACACCGCCCAGATCCGCGCGGTCGCCGCAGGCCAGTGCCGGGTGGCGGTGGTCAACAGCTATTATGTCGGCCGGCTTATGGCCTCCTCGACTCCGGCCGATGCCGAAATCGGCCGGTCGGTCGGCGTGATCTTCCCCAACCAGGACGACCGCGGCACCCATGTGAACATCAGCGGCGCCGGCGTCGCGGCTCACGCGCCGAACCGCGACGGCGCGATCGCCTTCCTTGAGTACATGGTGGAGGACGAGGCGCAACGGCTGTTCGCAGAGGGCAACAACGAATATCCGGTGGTGGAAGGCGTGGCCGTGTCGGGCCCGATCGCCGAACTCGGCACTTTCCGGCAGGACCCGCTGTCCGCCGCCGTGCTTGGCGAGAACAACCCCCTTGGCGTGCAGATCTTCGACCGGGCAGGGTGGCGGTAGCGGATTTGAGACCGCGATGACCGCCGTTGCTCCGCACGCCGGGCACCCGCCCGGCGTGCGGGGGGGCGGCGGCAGTCCATTGGCCCGACCATGTGCCGTCAGCGGTGACACAGCATTCGTGCCCATTCACCGGATAGCAGTGCCATTCCAAGGCGGCTGTGGGGCATGGGCTTGTCAAATCAAAAAAATTCCGAAATGGCTGTCGCCATTCGGCGCCAACAGATGGCGCAACGTTGATGTCGGCGGAGCTGCCCATTTCTGGCACATTTGACACCTGAGATGTGTCCATTATGTTCCTGGCCGGCCCGAGATCGCGCCGGATAGGATTTTATCCTTCGAATAAGATGTTTCAGTCGAAAGTAGAGCCAATCCCCACTTTTCAGTTGACGCTCGGCCCGCTCTTTGAGATGTCTGACCGCATGCTTTTTCTAGTTTAAAAAGAGATCCGCTCGATCGGACAGGGGGATCGCCGCGCATGTTGCCGGATCGGTCGAAAACCATTTCGCAACCCAAGACGGCCTCGGCCTGAAGCGTCTTCCACGCCTATGGCGTCGCCGTCTCGCGACGTTTGATCAAGCTGATCCGCTCGAAAGGAGAAAACTCGACTATGGGATCGCTTTATCTCGCGAGGTTGCCGAAGGACGATCGCACCGTACTCATCCAGAAGCTTTGGCAACAGCAGGCCGGAAAATGTTTCATTTCAAGCAAGCCCATCGATCTCGCGCTGAATGAAGTAGATATTGATCACATCATTCCAATTCGCGACAGTGGCAAGGATGACCCATCGAATTTCGCGCTCGCGCTCTCCCATTACAACCGATCAAAACAGGCGAGCGACTTGCGGATCGCGCGCGTGCTGGCCCGGTTCGAGGAGATCAAGGCGGCAGCCGACAGCGATGATCGCGGTGCCAACCTGAATGACGTGCTGAAGGCGACCGGCGGCGCGCTCGGGCCGCTTCGACTTGCCATCGACGGAGCAATGGTCAGCTATGTGGCACCGGGGACGACGGACCCGGTGCGGCTGCCGCTGCACGAGGACACGCTGTCGGGTATGCGGTATTTGTTCGCCCTGTTGCCCATCGAGTGTGTTCACCACGATTACCGAATCAACCCGCGTCCCATCGGCGCAAATATCCGCGGGCTGATTGAAGAGTTTCACCGGCGCCGGCCTCAGCTTCACGTCGCGCTCGCCTGGATCGACAGCACTACAGCGCCCAATGTCCAGGTGCAGATTTTTGATGGTCAGCACAAGGCCGCGGCCCAAATTCTGCTGGGCGTGCGGCAGATCCCGCTTCGCATTTTCGTCGACCCAGATATGGATGTACTGTTGACTGCCAACACCAATGCCGGAACGACACTGCGTCAGGTGGCATTTGACAAATCGGTGCAGCGCCGTCTCGGCAGTTCCATCCTGCTCGACCGCATCAAACGTTACCGCACCGAAAAAGGATTTGCCGAGGATTATGAAGAATTTTCAGAGAAGGCGCTGGTTGATCATTTCCGGGGCGAGCAAAGGGCGATGACCCGCTATGTGCTGGACAGCGTGCGCGACGCCATAACCCACTCGCCCGATAATGAACTAACGGCTTTCATTGAATATGCGGGCAAAGGTTATGCCAAGCCGTTCTCGTACAGCGCCATCGAAAAAACATTTTACAGCAAGTTTATTTACGGCAGCATGCTGGAAACACCATGGAACTATCGCGCTGATGTCGGCGAAAACCCGCGTGAATTGGAGAAGATACAAATCATCCGGTTGATGAACCTGATCGCAACTAAAATTTATATTGGCAAGTACGATGAAGAAGTCGGTACCCGCCGTCTAGAAAATGCCGTTCAGGTTGGCGACGATGCACCCGAGCCGCATCTGCGCGCCTTCCGAATGGCGAAGGAAGAAATACTGCACTGCTGGCTTGGTTATATCCATCGAATTGCCGAACAGCACTTTCTATACTTGGGGAAAAATATAGATCCTGAAAAGCTGTTCCAGTACTTATTCTCAGAGCAGCTCTGGACGAATATTGGAAACTTCATCGAGAATTTAGCCCGCCTGCCTCTGTGGGTGAACCGCGAGGCGTCATCAACCGTGTTTGGAGCCAAGCAGACTTACCGCTATTGGCAGAGCATCTTTGAAGGTGGCTCCAGCCCCTCTGGCGTGCGCATCATGCCGGCCGGCCTCAATATTATGGAGATGATTAAACTCTAACTGACCGGGCACGGTCCCGGTGAAATTAAAGCTATACCAGATCGTATGAATGCACTGAATGTGCATCAAAGCAGCACAACCCGCTTTTCTCCACATCCCTGGCTGGAAAGGCTGGCGACAATCAGCAGAAGTCAGCCCGAGACATCACCCCCGTCCGCCCTATCGGAACTCCTCCCGCAGCAGTGCATACAGCAGGTGGTCTTGCCAGTCTCCGTTGATTCGGAGGTATTTGCGGGCATAGCCTTCGAGCAGGAAGCCGAGGGCCTCCAGCAGGGCCTTGCTCGGTTCGTTGGACGGCAGGCAGACCGCCTCGATGCGGTGCAGCCCGATCTGGTCGAAGGAAAAGCCGAGTACCGCCCGCGCCGCCTCGGTCATGTAGCCGCGGCGGGCATGATGCCGGCCGATCCAGTAGCCGATCGAGGCGCATTGGGCGACCCCGCGCCGGACATTGGTCAGGCCGATGCCGCCCATCAACTCTTCGGTGGCGCGATCGAAGATCAGGAAGCTGTAGCCTTCGTCCCGCCGCCAGTCGGCGACCTGGCGACGCAGCCGGCGCATGAACGCGCCGCGCGACAGCGCATCGACCGGCCAGGCCGGCTCCCAGGGGGTGAGGAAATCCCGGCTTTCCGCCCGCAACCGCGCCCAGGCCTTCCAGTCGCGTCCGCGGGGCGGCCGGAGGTAGACCCGCTCACCCTCCAGCCGGACCGGCGGCATGACCTGCAATCCGGCCCTGATGAAACCGATCACGACGGCGTGACCTGTCTCTCGATCTTCGCCCGTTCCACCCGGCGGCGTCCAACGGCCCATCGTTCAGACCAATCGACGTCTGATCCGGTCATAAGGTTCCAGGGCATCGGTCGGACCGAGCGCCGCGAGGGTCGGGGCAGTGGCGAACAGCCGGCGGGCCACCCGGCCGACCATGGCGGCATCGACCTGATCGAGGCGTTCGATGACCTCGGCCACCGGCACCGGCCGGCCATAGATCAGCATGTGGTGGCCCAGATGCTCGCACCGCGCCATGGTCGATTCCAGGCCCATCAGCAGGTTGGCCTTGATCTGGGCGCGCGCCCGGTCGATCTCGGCAGACCTCACATCCTCGCCAACGCGGGCGATCTCGTCGCACAGCACGGGGATTAGTTCGGTGATCTCGTCCTCTCCGGTGCCGGCATAAACGCCGAGCATTCCGCCATCCTCGTAGAAGCTGGTGAAGGAATAGATCGAATAGACCAGGCCGCGCTTCTCCCGAATCTCCTGGAACAGCCGCGAAGACATGCCGCCGCCCAACAGGGTCGACAGCACCGAAGCGGCATAGAAATCCGGATCATGATAGCCGACACCCTCGAAGCCGAGCGTCAGATGGAGCTGCTCGAGGTCGCGCTTTTCACGATAATCGCCGCCGCGATAGCGGGCCGGCACCGGATGGTTCGGCCGGGCCGCCGGCAGGCTGCCGAAAGACTGCTCGGCCATGCCGACCAGCGCTTCGTGCTCGATATTGCCGGAGGCCGCCAGCACCATGCGCGGCCCGCCGTAATGGTGGCTCAGGCACTCGATCAGGGCGTCGCGCGACAAGTGGCGGACGATGTCCGCCGAGCCCAGGACCGGCCGGCCGAGCGGTTGGTCGGGATAGGCGGTCGCCTGGAACAGATCGAAAATGATGTCGTCGGGCGTGTCCTGGGCCTGTCCGATCTCCTGGAGAATGACGGCGCGCTCGCGCGCCAGCTCCTCTGGGTCGAGTGTCGAGTGCTGCAGGATATCGGCCAGAATGTCGATTGCCAGCGGCACGTCGTCCTTGAGCACACGAGCGTAATAGGCGGTATTCTCCCGGCTGGTATAGGCGTTGAGATGGCCGCCGACCGCCTCGATCTCTTCCGCGATGGCGAGCGCGGAGCGGCGCTTGGTGCCCTTGAACGCCATGTGCTCGAGCAGATGGGCGATGCCGTTGACCTCGGCCGGCTCGTTGCGGGTGCCGAATCCGACCCAGATGCCGAGCGAGGCGCTTTCCACCGTATCGACCCGGTCGGTGACGACGCGCAGACCGTTGCCGAGGGTGGAAATCCGTGCCGTCATGGCGTGGCCTTCCGGTCGGCGGGGCTCCAGGCGCTGCCCCGCTCCACCAGCCGGCGGAAAATGTGGTTGAGAAATCTCCGGGATTTCCAAAGGTCGAATTCCATCATCACGAGATCAAGACGCAACCGGCAGTCGCGCAACCACAGGCCCAGGAATGCCGGATGGATGACATGGACCGGGTTGGCCCGGACGAGCCCGGCGCAGCGGCACTCCAGGTCATCCATCATCCGGCGAAACTGGCCGATCTTACGGCGGTGCGCGGCGACGGCTCGAGCCAGATCGAACCAGCGGTGCCACAGGGAGGCGTTTGGAGAGGGAAACACGCGGCGGGCGAATTCGGGTCCCTGACGGCGTATGATCCGCTCCAGATCCGGCAGCGATGGCAGGGTGCCCAAGAGCCAGGACCGTGACGTTTCGGGATCGAGGCCAAAAGCGTCGGCAATCCGCCATTCCGTATCGCCGGGAAAATCATCCCTCAGAGCGACAGCAAACCGGCGGCCGGCGTTCGACGAAATGGCGACGGGCATTGGCTCACCCGTTTCGCCGTCGGCACTGGCGCCGACGGGGCGGTGTACGTCCGGCCCCCTGGCCCAGTCAAGCGCCATGGTCCGGGCCCCCATACGCCGATGCACCCGTTGCCCTCGGTCGCCTTGCCACAGTGCCGCTCCGATCCGTCACGCCGCCGCACCGCGGCGCGGCGCGCGCTCGCGGATGAAGGCCTGAACCGCGGCCAGATCGTTGGGCAGCCGCACCACACGCTCCGGTCGATCGAACAGATCGGCCAGCCGCGGCGGCAGCCCCGGACGTACCCCGGTCGCCTGCTCCACCGCATCGGGGAACTTGGCCGGATGGGCGCAGCCGAGCGCCACCACCGGCACCGTTGGATCGCTCGACGCGGCCCGCGCCGCCGCCAGCCCGACCGCCGTGTGCGGATCGATCAGTTCCCCGGTGGTCCGGTAGGTTTCGGCGATCAGGTCGCGAATGCCGTCATCATCGAGCCGGTGGGAGTCGAACAGAGCGCGCGCCTGGGTCAACTGGTCGGAGGTCACCACGAACCGGCCGCTGCTGCGGAAGTCACGCATGCACCGGTTCACCATGGCGCCATCGCGGTCGAACAGGTCGAACAGAAGCCGTTCGAAATTGCTTGAAATCTGGATGTCCATGGACGGGCTAAGGGTCGGCACCACCGATTGAATGCGCATTTCGCCGCTGCGGAAGAAGCGGTCCAGGATGTCGTTGGTGTTCGATCCCACGATCAGCTTGAGGATCGGCAGCCCCATCGCGCCGGCGGCATAGGCGGCGTAGACATTGCCGAAATTGCCGGTCGGGACGCTGAAGATCACCCGCCGGCTGGGCGCGCCCAGCGAGACCGACGCGGCGACATAATAGACGATCTGGGCCATGATCCGCGCCCAGTTGATCGAGTTGACGGCGGAAAGGTTGTGCGCGTCACGGAACCTGGTATCGGCGAACATCGCCTTCACCAGATCCTGACAATCGTCGAACGAGCCCTCGATCGCCAGAGTGTGGACGTTGGATGCACCGACCGTGGTCATCTGCCGGCGCTGCACCGCTGAAATGCGGTCATGGGGATACAGAATGAAGATGTCGATCGCGGAGCGGTCGCGGCAGGCCTCGATCGCTGCCGAGCCGGTGTCCCCCGAGGTTGCGCCGATCACCGTAACCCGCTCGCGCCGCCGCTCCAGCACGTAATCGAACAGCCGGCCGAGCAGTTGCAGTGCGTGATCCTTGAACGCCATGGTCGGGCCGTGGAACAGCTCCATCAGCCAAGTGCGCTGGTCGAGCTGGACCAGCGGCGCCACGGCGGTATGGCCGAAGCCGCGATAGGTCTCCTCGACCAGCCGGCGGAACTCCTGGTGCGAGATTACGCTACCACCGTCCGAACCGGCCAGAAACGGCTCCATCACCCGGATCGCCAGTTCGGCATAGCCCAGCCCGCGCAAACCGCGCAGATCGTCGGCGGTCAGGCGCGGCCAGCTTTCGGGCACGTACAGGCCGCCGTCGCGGGCGAGCCCGGCCAGCAGAACATCGTCGAACCCCAGGGCCGGAGCTTCGCCCCGCGTGCTGATATATCGCAAAACCGTCCGTCCCTTGTCGAAGCCCTGCTACCGTAACGGTTTCGGCGATGTCGGCGCAAGCAGAGCCTGCCCATGCTCCGCATCGCTGCTCGGCATCGGCGCATCGCCGCGCTATAACGTGACCATGTCACGCACAAATGCAAGCAGTGCTGCGACGCCGCGCGACCGCGCCCTGGCCCGGCGGCGCGCGCCGCTGGCTGTTCGGATCTTGGGCGCGCGGCGACTGGCGCCAGCGCAGCGATATCGACATGCCGATCGAGCCGCTGGAACCGGTGCCCGAGCGGCTGTTTCCCGACATCCGAGCGGCAATCGAGAACAGCGAGATCCCGTTTATCTTCGACGTGTTGGATTTCCGCCGCCTCGATCCCGAATTCCGCGCCGAGATCGAACGGGCTGGAAACTGAATAGCGGCGATAGTTTTGACATGTACTACCTGAATAGATTGTCCTTCGGAAACCCCCGCGGCGGCTGGTGGCCGGTGCCAGCGCGTTTGCCCATCCACGGCACCAGGTCGATCTCGGTCCTGGTCTTCTCGCCTGCCCGCCAGGTCAGGCCTTCGGCCGCGGCGAAGACCTTGAGATCGGCCAGGGTCACCTCCGGGCCGCTGTATCTCTGCAGCATCACCCCGCGGCCGCGCGCCATTTCGGGCACTTCGGACAGCGGAAAGCACAGCAGCTTGCGGTTGGTGCCGATCACCGCCACGGTGTCGCCCGCCGCCGGCACGCAGATCTTCGCGATCACGCCCTCCGGCAGGTTCAGCGCCTGTCGGCCGGCGCGGGTCTGGGCCAGCACTTCGGCTTCGGGCACGACGAAACCGCGGCCGTCGGCGGCTGCGACCAGCAGCCGGCGCGCAGCGTCGTGGCGGAACAGGGCCAGCGGCTCGGCCTCGTTGCCGAGATCCACCATCAGCTTGACCGGCTCGCCGAAGCCGCGGCCGCGCGCCAGCTTGTCGGCGGCCAGGGTATAGAACCGGCCGTTGGTGGCGAACAGCAGCAGCTTGTCGGTGGTCTCGGCATGGAGCACGAAGCTCTCGCGGTCGCCTTCCTTGTACTTGACCTCCGCGGTATCGGCGAGATGGCCGCCGACCGCGCGAATCCAGCCCTTTTCCGACAGGAACACGGTGATCGGCTCGCGCTCGACCAGCGCCTCGGCCGGCACGTCGATCACGGCGGGCGGCGCGCCGACATCGGTGCGGCGGCGGCCCAGTGCGGTCTTCTGGCCGAACCGCTTGCGGATCTCGCGAATCTCCTTGCCGATCTCCTGCCAGCGCCGTTTGGGCTGGTCCAGCAGATCAAGCAGGTCAGCCTGCTCGGCGGTTAGCGCCTCGTGCTCCTTGCGCAGTTCGATTTCCTGCAGCTTGTGCAGCGCGCGCAGGCGCATGTTCAGGATCGCGTCGGCCTGCACCTCGGTGAGATCGAACCGTGCTATCAGCCCGGCCTTGGGCTCGTCGGAGAACCGGATGATCCGCAGCACCTCGTCGATGTTCAGAAAGACGATCAGCAGCCCGGCCAGCACCTCCAGCCGCTCGGCGATCTTGCCGAGCCGGTGGCGGGAGCGGCGCTCCAGCACCTCGATCCGATGGTTCAGGAAGGCCTGGAGTACGGCCTTCAAATCCATCACCCGCGGCACCAGCCCGCCATCCAGCACGTTCATGTTGAGGCCGACGCGGACCTCCAACTCGGTCAGCCGGAAGAGCTGCTCCATCAGCACCGCCGCCTCGACGTTGCGGCTTTGCGGCTCCAGCACCAGCCGGACATCGGCCGCGGATTCGTCGCGCACATCGGCCAGCAGCGGCAGTTTGCGGTCGTTGAGCAGCTCGGCGATCTTTTCGACCAGGCGCGATTTCGGCACCTGATAGGGGATCTCGGTGACCACGATCTGGTAGCGGCCCTGGGGCATAGGCTCGACCGCCCAGCGCGCCCGCACCCGGAACCCGCCGCGCCCGGTGCGATAGGCTTCGAGAATGCTCTCGGCCGGCTCGACCAGCATGCCGCCGGTGGGGAAGTCCGGTCCCGGCACCAGCCGCACCAGGTCCTCGACCGTCGCATCGGGATGGGCGATCAGGTGGAGCAGCGCGTCGCACAGCTCCCCGGCATTGTGCGGCGGGATCGAGGTTGCCATGCCGACCGCGATGCCCTGGGCGCCATTGGCCAGCAGGTTGGGAAAAGCGGCCGGCAGAACGACCGGCTCCTCCCCGTCATTGTCGTAAGTCGGGCGGAAATCGACCGCGTCCTCGTCGATGCCTTCCAGCAGAGCTTCGGCCACCGCGGTCAGCCGCGCCTCGGTGTAGCGCATGGCCGCGGGATTGTCCCCGTCGATATTGCCGAAATTGCCCTGGCCGTCGATCAGCGGATAGCGCACCGCGAAATCCTGCGCCAGCCGGACCAGCGTGTCGTAGACCGCGGCGTCGCCATGGGGGTGATAGCGGCCGATCACGTCGCCGACCACGCGGGCGCATTTCTTCGGCGCGGTATCGGCCGCCAACCGAAGCTGGCGCATGGCATAGAGCAGCCGCCGGTGGACCGGCTTCAGCCCGTCGCGCACATCGGGCAGCGACCGTGCCATGATGGTTGACAGCGCATAGCTGAGATACCGTTCGCCCAGCGCGTCGGCCAGCGGGATCGGGAGGATGGTGGAGGAGGGGCTACCGGTCATCGGGGTCCGCGGGTCAGGTGCATGGCTTGTTCATTATCGGCGCCCTGGGCGGCAACCGGCCAGGTGCCGGGGAGCGGGCGGTTTTGTCCAGTTTGACTATTCTGCCGGCCTTGTCTGTCGATCTTGACCATTTTGGCGGCCTGCGGGCACTTTTTCGAATCCGTACGCTTTCGTGGTCATTGGTGGACATTCGTGCACTTCGCTCCTCCTCCGCACCCCCGTTCGGAGCGCGGTTCTAGGAACATATTCCGTAAAGCTGGCCGGTTCAACCCGGTTCGTGGGGCGCGCGGTCATGAAGGGTTGGGGCGGCGAGGCCGGGCGCCGCCAGCTTGCGGTAGGCGGCGACAAAGCGCTGGCGGGCCGGCGGCACCGTGGCATGGGCCTGGCCGAACAGGGCGCGTTCGACGAAATGGCCGGTCAGGTCGAGGCCGCTGAGCACGGCTGGTGGTTCGGCGGCGCCCCGACCGATCAGAAAGCCCGGCAGCGGCAGCAGCCGGTCGGCATAGGGCGCACCGGCGGAAAGGCTGACCGCGCGGCCGGTGCGCGGGCTGACAAAGGCGAGCAGATCGTTGATCTCTGTCCCGGTCGCACCGCTGGCGGCGCAGCGCTCCAGATCCAGGCCGAAGCCGAGCGCCGCCAGCAGGCTTAGCTCCCATTGCACATAGACGGCATCCCAGAACGGCCCGGGCAGGGCTTCGAGCAGCGCGGCCAAGCCGTCATGGATGCCGGGATAGGGTTCGCGCTCGGGCAATGCGGTTTCGGCGACGGCACAGGCCGAGGCCAGTGCCCCCAGCCGCAGCGGATCGTCGATCACCGCGGCGGCGCTGCTGTGCAGCGGCTCCAGGGCATAGTTGCCCAGATGCTCGGACAGCCGCGCACGCCAGCGCGCCCGCACCAGCGCGCCCGGCTGGATCTGAGCGCGCAGGGTGCGGCCGCGTGCCATCCCGGCATGGCGGCCGTGCTCGCGGGCGAGCAGCATAACGATCAGTCCGCTCTCGCCATGCGGCCGGCTCGACAGCACGATGGCGTCGTCGGTCCAGTCCATCGTCGGCACCAGCCGTTACGGTCGTTGAAGTCTGAAAGTAAAGCGGGGTTTACATTCACACTGGGCGTTCTTGCCGCCGCAGATGTGCGCCCCGGTCTCGCCGCCGACCTCAGTGGGGCACGGTCTCGTCGAACACCGCCTCGATCGTCGCTGCATCGAGCGCCCGGTCGAACCAGTGGTCCAGAGTGTCGAGGTCGGCAGCCTTCACGCGGAACCGGACCGCGTCGGAGTCCGGACCGAACCGCCGGTCGAGCAGCCGGAGCAGCGCGCCAGTCTTGCCCTCATGCAGTCCCTCGGCCTTGCCCTCGGCCTTGCCCTCGGCAATCCATTCGCGCGCTGCCAAAGATACCATGGCTGACTCCTTGCCCGGTTTGGCCTGATTCAAGGCCCGGATCAGCATCGGCCGATCGATGCTCTCGTAGACCGACAGAAGGTACGCCAGAAGCGGCCGGATCAAGGGATCGTTCTCGGGCAGGGCCTCAAAGATGGCGACCAGAACCGGCCACGGATCAGCCTCCCGCAGCGCATATTTGAGCGCCAGCAATCCGGCGCGCAAGGTCGCCATCTCGGACAGGCGGCGGTCGTCGATCCGTCCCATATCGGTCAGGACATAGGTGAAGTTAATCTCATGGCTAATTGGATAAGAATTGCAAGCCTTTCTCCGGGATCGTGGTCTCCCTGCGGTTCCCGTAACGGATTGACAACAGACGATCTTGGGGAGTCTGACGGGACCCCCCAAGATAGATCTACCTCATAAGGTTATACTCCTTGATGGCCATTAACATTTTTAGAATTCTGAGTCATAAATCTGATCAACCTTTCTGGTGGAAGCTTGATCATGGGATGCGCAAGTAGTCGGCGTTCTAACGCATGTGCCGCATTTGACGATGCCGAGTTTGCTATTGTCGTGAGGGCCGCAGAGGAATATATTTCTGCAAAGAACGCTTTTACAAGATTTGTATCGGTTTGTGGCGATATGATTGCGTCCGGCTATAGTAAACTTCCTGAGGATTGGCAGGAAATTGTCTCTAACAAAGTACGAGATATATTACAAAGTCTTCAGAACGCTTCGACGATCTATATGGACGATGAGCTTGGAAAAGAATCGTCAAATGATTTTTATGCAGGCTTGGTTATTGCTACTGGGGCTTCTGCAGGCACTATCGGACTTCCCGGGCTGATTGTAGAATTGCCAGCTACGACGATGGTTTTCTTTCGTTCAATCGCTGATATTGCAAGGTCTGTTGGCCATGACTTAAGAGATCCTATAGTTCAAGCAACCTGTTTTGAAACATTCGCATATGGTGGCCCTCTCGAAGATGACGATGATGCCGATATGACATTCTTTGCTGCTCGGTTAGGTTCTATCGAGGTTTCTGCAGTAATTGCAAGTATAGCGGTTCGATATACTGCAAATCTTGCGCCAAAGGTAGCAGCGCAGGCTGTTCCAATGGTGGGTGCAATATTTGGCGCAGGGATAAACTTTGGATTCCTTCGATTTTATCAAGCAATGGCCCGAGTACTATTTACACTTCTGCCCCTTGAGCAAAAATACGAGCGTGATCGGGTCAGGTCCTGCTTTGCTTCCATTGTGAATGAAATAAACGAGGCGAAAAGGCGAAGGCGATAGGGCATTGTTGGGTCGGGCACTTATCGACTCAGTTCTTCACTGGGAACAAGCCAGGGGGTTTGGGGGCCTTGTCTCGAGTGGTGCATGACGACTTCATGATCGCATTGCTGATCAGCGCCCGATCGCCCCCGGCAAGCCGGCCGAACCTCACCCTTCTATCTCACGGTTCCGCGGGCAGCACGACGGGCTTGGCGCCGACGCGGCGGAGGAGGCGGAGGAGGCGGAGCGTCGCGGCCAGGAACAGGGCGAAGGCGACGCCCAGCACGGCCATCAATCCCTCTGGCGGCCAGACCTCCATGGCGCCGCCGCCCAGCGCCGGACCGAGCATGCTGCCCATGGTGTAGGCCATGATGAGCCCGGCATTGGCCCCCGCCAGATCGCCCCGTCCAGCCCCCGGCGCGGCTACGGCGAAGCGCTGACCGATCAGGATCAAGCCGAGGGTGTAGAGCCCGGCGACCGCGCCGCCCCACACGAACAGCACCGGCCACACCGCCCAGCCGGCACCAATCGCTGCCGGCATCAGGGCGATGCAGACCAGCGCGACCGCCACGGTGCCGGCCAGCAGCCGCTCGTGGGGCATCCGGTCGGCCAGCCAGCCGGTCGGTGGCTGGAGCAGGACCGCCCCGGCAGCGAACGCCACACCCATGACCACCGCGGTCTCGCGCGCCATCTCATGGGCAAGGCCATAGAGCGGTAGCAGCGCGAACGCCGCGCCCTCCGCGATGCCGCACAGCAGGCCGCAGGCCATGGCCAGCGGTGCCGCGCGTACTGACCCGGCCAGGCTCCCCGGTCCGCCCGTCGTGATCGCCGGAGCCAGCCGCCGCGCCACGACCAGGGGCACCAGTGCCAGCATCAGCAGCCCGGCCCCGACCAGGAACGGCCGCGCCCCGCCCAGGCCGATCCAGGTCGCGGCTGCTCCCCACCGCGCTTCGCTCCCCGGATGCTACGCCCTATGCCTGCTGCCTCGCCTTCCCGTGGTGCCGTTATTCCCGCCAGTTTGGTGGTGCAGCAGCTGCTCGCCGACCCGGGGTTTGTGACAGAATTGGGAGGTCCCCATAGCCCGGCGCTCCGCGTCTTCGTGGATTGCGCCATCTTGGTGCTCAACCTGGGAGCAAACCTCACCGTCGTGGG